>QGVD01000007.1 GCA_003242685.1 Pseudomonadota bacterium
CCCATGCGCATGAGCGCTTCCGCGTACCGTACGGTGATGGGTACGTTGCGCGGCGAGAGCGTGATCGCGCGCTCGAAGGTCGCGATCGCGTCGTTCGTGAGCCCCGCCGCCATCTGCGCCTGGCCGAGCGCCGCGGCGAGGAGCGGCACGCTCTCGTGCTGCGACCACAGCTCGTCGAGGATGCGCGCCGCCTCGGCGGGACGGCCGGCGTTCATCAGCGCCAGCGCTTCGCCGTAACGCTCTCCGAGCCCCGGCTCGCGCTGCTCACGCAGCCGCGCGTAGTAGGCGTGCACGTCAGTTTCGCGCGGCGCCGTGATCACGCGCAGCCGCTCGCGCGCGAGCGCGTAGCTCAGCGACTCGGGGGACTTGGGATGATCGAACTGCGCGGCGCGGTTGCGCGCCTCGGCGATACGGTTCGTCGTGACCGGGTGCGTCTGCAGGAGCTCGGGCACCTGGGCCTGAGCGAGTCCCACGCGCCGGCCCATGGTTTCGAAGAAGTCCGCCATCGCCTTCGGGTCGAAGCCCGCGGCCGCCAGGATGCCGATACCGACGCGGTCGGCTTCGTATTCGTGTGCGCGCGTGAAGTTGATCTGCTGCTGAACCGCGGCGCCCTGCGCGGCCGCGATCGCGCCCTGCACGACGTCGCCGCCCGCGCCCCCTGACATCGCGCCGATCAGGATCGCTGCAACGATGGCCGCCGTGGTCGCGATGCTCTGCCGGCCCTGCGCGCGCACCATGCGCGCGATGTGCCGCTGCGTGACGTGCGCGATCTCGTGCGCCAGGACGCTCGCCAGCTCGGACTCGTTCGCGGTGGCGAGGATCAGGCCGTAGTTGACGCCGATGAAGCCGCCGGGGAGAGCGAAAGCGTTGATCGTGGAATCGCGGACGACGAAGAAGTGGAAACGCTGCCCGCCTTCCGGCACGTGCGCCGCCAGGCGCGAGCCGAGCGCCTGAAGATACTCGTCGAGCTCCGGGTCCTCGATGATCTGATTCTGATCGCGCAGGTTGCGCACGATCATCGCGCCGAGCCGGTACTCCTCGTTGAGGCTCAGGACGGCGCTCGCAGGGCTGCCCATGTCCGGCAGGTCGGATCCCGTCTGGGCCGAGGCGACCGTCGCCAGAGCGCAGGCGAGCAGTGTGAGGAGCTTCGTACGCATGACTGTCGGGTTCGACCGGTCCTCCACGGCCGGAGTTTCAGTCTGGCGGGCGGCGCGCAGGCCCCGTCAGAGGTTCTCCGAGGCGAACTCGGCGAGGCGCGAGCGCTCGCCGCGCAGCAGCGTGACGTGCCCGGAGTGCGGCCAGCCACGGAAGCGGTTCACGGCATAGGTCAGCCCGGACGTGGTCTCCGTGAGGTACGGCGTGTCGATCTGGGCGATGTTGCCGAGGCACGCCAGCTTCGTGCCCGGACCGGCGCGCGTGATCAGCGCCTTCATCTGCTTCGGCGTGAGGTTCTGCGCCTCGTCGAGAATGATGAAGCGGTTGAGGAACGTGCGGCCGCGCATGAAGTTGAGCGAGCGGATCTTGATCCGGCTGCGCAGCAGGTCGTTGGTCGCCGCACGGCCCCAGTTGCCGCCTTCCTGACTCTGGGTGAGCACCTCGAGGTTGTCCATGAGCGCGCCCATCCAGGGCTCCATCTTCTCCTCCTCCGTGCCCGGGAGGAATCCGATGTCCTCGCCGAGCGGGATGGTGACGCGCGTCATGATGATCTCGACGAAGCGGTTCGCCTCGAGCGTCTGCACGAGCCCCGCCGCGAGTGTCAGCAGTGTCTTACCGGTGCCCGCGGGCCCGAGTATCGTCACGAAGTCGACCTCGGGATCCATCAGGAGGTTGAGGGCGAAGTTCTGCTCGCGGTTGCGTGCGGTGATTCCCCACACGCTGTGCCGCTCGCTGCGGTAGTCGCGCAGCAGCTCGATCACCGCGCGATCTCCGCTCACCCTGCGCACGATCGCCTCGATGCCCTCCGGGCTGTCCTCGTACACGCACATGTTCGGCTGCCACTCCCGGACGGCGGGCCCTTCGATCTCGTAGAAGGTGCGATCGCCTTCCTTCCAGGACCTGAGGTCGCGGCCGTGCCGCTCCCAGAAGTCCGCGGGCAGGGGCGCCATGCCCGAGTAGAGGACGTCGGTGTCCTCGATCGTCTTGTCGCTGTAGTAGTCCTCGGCGTGGATGCCGAGCACCGCGGCCTTGATGCGCAGGTTGATGTCCTTGGAGACGAGCACCACGCGGTCGTGCGGATGCTCCTTCTGCAGGGCGAGCGTCTGGGCCAGGATGGCGTTGTCCGCGCCGTGCCCGGGCAGGCTCTCGGGCAGCACGCTCGTGAGCTGGCGCGTCTGGAAGAAGAGCCGGCCGCTCGCGGGACGCTTGCCGCCGTTGACCGAGAGACCGGACGGAATGGGCAGGCCGCGGTCGATCTGCTCCTTCGTGGCGTCGCGCATCATGTCGTCGAGGAAGCGGCTGACCTGACGGACGTTGCGCGAGGCTTCCGAGAGACCCTTCTTGTGCGCGTCGAGCTCCTCGAGCACGACCATGGGGAGATAGATGTCGTGCTCCTCGAACCGGAAGATCGCGGTGGGATCGTGCATCAGCACGTTCGTGTCCAGCACGAAGAGCCTGCGCTGTTCCTGCGGGGCGCCCTTCGCTCCGTGAAGGGAGGTGCCGGCCTTTGCGCCGGCGGATCCTGATTCAGAGAGACTTCGCCGCTTCAAGCACTTCCTCCGCGTGACCGTCGACCTTCACCTTGCGCCATTCGCGGCGCAGTACACCGTCACGATCGATAAGGAACGTGCTGCGCTCGATGCCCATCACCTTGCGGCCGTACATGTTCTTCTCGCGGATGACATCGAACATCCGGCACACCTTCTCCTCCTCGTCGGAAAGGAGCGGGAAGGGCAAACGTTCCTTCTCCCGGAATTTCTCGTGCGACTTGATGCTGTCGCGCGAGATGCCGACGACCTGCACGCCCGCCCTGCGGAACCTGGCGTACAGATCGCGGAAGTCCTGACTCTCCCGGGTGCATCCGGAGGTCATGTCCTTGGGATAGAAGTAGATGACGAGAGGAGCCCCGGCGGCGTCCTTCGACAGCCGCCACGTCGTGCCGCCAGTGGCGGGAAGAGAGAAATCGGGCACCTTGCGTCCTACGGCGATCTTCGTTGCCATCTGTGCCGGCTACCTCACGATTTCACCGGCTCGAGTATGGCGTCCAGATTGAGCGAGTCGCAGAACTCCATGAACTCCTCGCGCAGATGCGCCACGTGAATGCGGCTCGGAACGTTGACGATCATCTGGACCGAGAACATCGGCGCGCCGGTGTGCGCCGCGGGGTAGCTTCGGGTCGATACCTCGGCGATGTCGATGCCGCGGCTCGCGAAGAAGCCGGAGAGCCCCGAAACGATGCCCGTCTGGTCCAGGCAGACCACGTCGATCGAGTACGGCAGCATGTCCGTGCGTGCGGGGCGCGGTTCCGTACGCTTCAGGTGCACGCTGAGGTTGCTGGTCTCCGCAAGACGCTTGAGCTCGGTTTCGAGCTTCGCCAGCGCATGCCAGTTGCCCGAGACGAGCAGCAGCATGGCGAACTCGGAGCCGAGATTGACCATGCGACTCTCGCTGATGTTGCCCCCGCAGTCACTGATGACGCGGGTCAGCTCGTGAACCATCCCCGTTCGGTCGCTGCCGATAGCGGAAACGGCAAGGTACTGTTTCATCTTCCGAATCGAATCCTTTTCGTGGCGGCAGTGTACCGGGAGCGAGGGCGGCTTGCGACCGGGCCCCGGAAGGCCCGGCCGCGGTCCGCTTCCTGCTTGCCTAGGCCGAGCACGGGCTCGTAACATCGCGCGCTCGCTCGCCGCCCGGAAAACCGCGTACCCGCATGTTCACAGGCAGCCTGGTAGCTCTGGTCACGCCGATGCACGCCGACGGCTCGCTCGATTTCGCGGCCTGGTCGCGGCTCATCGACTTCCACGTCGGCAGCGGTACCCAGGGCATCGTGGTGGGGGGCACGACGGGCGAGTCGGCGACCATCACGGACGCGGAGCTTCGCGAGCTCGTGAGCCGGGCCTGTGCACAGGCGCGGTCCAGGGTACAGATCATCGCCGGCGCAGGTACGAGCAGCACCGCTGCCACGGTGGAGCGTGTCCGCTGGCTCTCCGAGCTGCCTGTCGACGGACTCCTGGTCGTCACACCGGCCTACAACCGTCCGACTCAGGAAGGGCTCTACCGGCACTACGAGGCCGTGGCGAGAGCCGCTCGGGTTCCAGTGATTCCCTACAACGTTCCTTCGCGGACGGCAGTGGATCTCCTGCCCGAAACGACCGCGCGCGTGGCGCAACTTCCCGGGGTCGTCGCAGTCAAAGAGGCCGTCGCTCAGATCGACCGTGTGCGGCAGCTCTGCGCCATGTGCCCGCCGGGCTTCGCCGTGCTGAGCGGCGATGACGCGACGGCGTGCGAGGCCATGCTGGCAGGGGCGCGCGGCGTGATCTCCGTGACGGCGAACGTCGTGCCGGCGGCGATGTCGGCGATGTCGGCCGCGGCCATCGCGGGAGAGCGCGAGCGCGCGAAAGCGCTCGACGAGCCGCTCAGTGCGCTGCACCGGGATCTCTTCCTGGAGCCGAACCCGATTCCGGTGAAGTGGGCGCTCGCGCGCATGGGGCTCATCGAGAGCGGCATTCGACTGCCGCTCACGGAGCTGTCGCAGACGCATCACGAGAAGCTCCTGGCGTCGCTGCGGCGCGCAGGAGCCCTGAGCTGAGAAGAGTCAGGCGCTCGAGAGCGCCGCGGGGGTTTGCACGATGATCGGTACGGGAGCGAGACTCTTGGCGGCAGTCGCGTTCTCGCTGGCGCTCGCCGGCTGCTCCACACTGCGCAGCTCGTGTCACGATCCCGCGCCGTACACCGAAGCGAAGAGCATTCCGCCGCTCAGGATTCCGCCCGGGCTCGAGGCGCCGGATACACGCGGCGCGCTCCGCATACCGGAGCTCAACGAGCCTGCGCCGCCGCCCCGCAAGCGCGGCGACAAGTGCCTCGACGAGCCGCCGCCGTACTCGACTCCGAAGCCCGTGCCGCCCCAGGCATAGCCTCGTGCACGGCCGCTGCGGAACGTCCATCTGCGGGAGCTTCGTAGTATCATGCGCTCCTCACGCGAGATGCGGCGCGTGCCTCGGCGCCGTCGAGATATCGAGCATAAGTCATTGATTGGAGAGGTGGCCGAGTGGTCGAAGGCGCTGGACTGGAATTCCAGTAACATCTTCACGGGTGTTCGTGGGTTCGAATCCCACCCTCTCCGCCAAGCATGGTGGCTCGCATCGGCTCCTTCCGCGACGACCAGTCGTGAACCCCGTCAGGCCCGGAAGGGAGCAGCGGTAGCGATGATGTCGGGTGCCGGAGTCCGGCTGGTGCGGGCCGCCTCCCTTGCTCCGGCCTGACGGCCGGAACGATCGCGGGGTTCGTCCGGAGGGCGGGCCCCGTACGAGAACCAGATGAGCTATACGGCACTGGCGCGCAAGTGGCGCCCGAAGCGATTCGCCGAGCTGATCGGGCAGGAGCACGTGCTGCGTGCGCTGGCGAACGCTCTCGACTCCGGACGGGTGCACCACGCGTTCCTGTTCACGGGTACGCGCGGCGTGGGCAAGACGACGATCGCGCGCATCCTGGCGAAGTGCCTCAACTGCGAAGCGGGCGTCAGCGCCAACCCGTGCGGCGAATGCTCGAGCTGCCGCGAGATCGACGCCGGCCGCTTCGTGGATCTCATCGAGGTCGACGCGGCGTCGCGCACGAAGGTCGACGACACGCGCGAGTTGCTCGACAACGTGCAGTACGCGCCGACGCGAGGCCGCTTCAAGGTGTACCTCATCGACGAGGTGCACATGCTCTCGACGCACTCTTTCAACGCGCTGCTGAAGACGCTCGAGGAGCCTCCGCCGCACGTGAAGTTCCTCCTCGCGACGACCGATCCGCAGAAGCTGCCGATCACCGTCCTGTCGCGCTGCCTGCAGTTCAATCTCAAGCGGCTGCCCGCATCCCTCATCGCCGAGCGCATGCGGCAGATCCTGGAAGCGGAGGGCATCGAGTACGAGCCCGCGGGAATCCGCCTCGTGGCGCAGGCGGCCGACGGCAGCGTGCGCGACGGGCTCTCGCTCCTCGATCAGCTCATCGCCTTCGGGGGCGGCAAGGTCGGCGAAGCGGAGGCGCGCGCGATGCTCGGCACGGTCGCGCGCGATCACGTGGTGCAGCTCGCGCGGCATCTCGCGTCGGCCGATGCGACGTCGCTCGTGCGCCATGCGCGTTCGCTCGAGGAATGGGCGCCGGATTATGCGCAGGTGCTCGACGAGCTCGCTTCGCTCCTCGTGCGCGTGGCGCTCGCTCAGACGGTGCCGGACGTGGAGAGCGACGATCTCTATGCACCGGAGCTCATCGAGAGTCTCGCGCGCGAGATGTCGCCCGAGGACGTGCAGCTCTACTACCAGATCGCGATCACGGGCCGGCGGGATCTGCACCTGGCGCCCGATCCGCGCACGGGATTCGAGATGACCCTGCTGCGCATGCTCGCCTTCCGCCCGACGGACGAGCTCGTTGCCGCTGCGGCTCCGGCAGGCGCACCCGCGATCCGGCCGAGCGCGCAGGGTGAACGGCGCGGAACGGGCGGAGCAGGAGCAAGCGCCGCGCCTGCGCCATCGGCAGCCGGCGGAGCGCAGCCGGGCGTGCGATCAGAGGCGGATCAATCATGGGCCGCGATCGTGAGCCAGCTCGAACTGCAGGGCGCGGCACGCCAGCTCGCGAGTCACTGCGTGCTCGTCGGTCGCGAAGGCTCCGTCGTGCGGCTCGCGCTCGATCCGCGCAACCAGTTCGTGCGCACGCGTGCGCAGGAGGAGAAGCTCGCGCAGGCGCTCTCACGCTTCTTCGGTCAGCCCGTGAGGCTCGAGTTCGAGGTCGCCGAGAGCGGGGCGCTGACACCGGCCCAGGCCGAGCAGCGCGCGGCACAGCAGGAGCTCGATGCGGCGCGACAGTCTCTCGAAGCCGATCCCACCGTGCGTGCGCTCAAGGAGCGCTTCGGTGCGACACTGATTCCCGAGACCGTCCGTCCCCTCAAGTGACCGAGGCGGCGGTTCGGGCGGGTTCGATCCTGCAGCGAGACGAACGACGGATTACACGCCAACCCCGAAGAGGCAAGCCATGCGCGGGAACTTCAACAATCTGATGAAGCAGGCACAGGCGATGCAGGCCAGCATGCAGAAGGCGCAGGCCGAGATCGCCAGCATCGAGGTCGAAGGCTCCGCCGGCGGCGGGATGGTGAAGGTCACGATGACGGGCCGTCACGAGGTCAAGCGCGTGCAGATCGAACCGTCCATCGTCGTTGCCGATGATCGCGAGATGCTCGAGGATCTGATCGCCGCCGCCGTGAACGACGCCGTTCAGCGCGTGGAGGCGCGCATCCAGGAGAAGATGGCGAGCCTCATGGCGGGCATGCAGCTGCCGCCCGGATTCAAGCTGCCGTTCTGATGAAGCTCTCACCCAGTCTCTCGAAACTCATCGACGCGCTGCGCGCGCTGCCGGGCGTGGGTCCGAAGACCGCGCAGCGCATGGCGTTCCACCTGCTGCAGGACGGGAGGACGGGCGCACGTGCGCTCGCGGAGGCGCTGACGCAGGCGCTCGAGTCCGTGGGGCGCTGCAAGCGCTGCCGCATGCTGACCGAAGGCGAGCTCTGCTCGATCTGCTCGTCTCCACAGCGCGATGCGACCCTGCTCTGCGTCGTGGAATCGCCGGCGGACGTGCTCGCCGTCGAGCTCTCGGGCAGCTACCGCGGGCACTACTTCGTGCTGATGGGACATCTCTCACCGCTCGACGGCATCGGACCCGAGCAGCTCGGCGTACGCGAGCTCGAAGCCATACTCGCCGAAGGGCAGGTGCGCGAAGTGATCCTCGCAACCAATCCGACGGTGGAAGGTGAGGCCACCGCCCATTTCCTCGGCGAGCTCGCCACACGCCGCGGCGTGCGCGCCTCGCGCATCGCGCATGGCGTCCCGATGGGCGGCGAGCTCGAATACGTGGACGGCGGCACGCTGGCGCACGCGCTCGCTGGACGACACGCGATCAGCTAGAAGGCTTCGACGAAGAGCGGCGCGGACGCCAGGCCGGTCCGCGCGCTTCCGCCAGCTCCTGATAGAGACGGCGCATGCGGAGATAACTGTCGTAGCGCCGCCGGTGCAGCTCGCCGGATTCCGCTGCCGCGCGCACCGCGCAGCCCGGTTCGCGCACGTGCACGCAGTCGTGGAAGCGGCAGGCCGGCGCGAACCGTGCGACGTCGACGAAGCCGAGGTTCCGCGGCTCGAGCTCGTCGATCGCCGGCGCGAAATCACGCACGCCCGGCGAGTCGATCAGCTCCCCGCCATGCGGCAGGTCGTACATCCTCGAGACGGTCGTCGTATGACGGCCTTCCACGCCGCGCACGAGCTCGCCCGTTTCGACCTCGGCATCCGGCACCAGGCAGCGGACGAGTGACGACTTGCCGACGCCGGACTGCCCGACCAGCACGGCCGTGGCCCGCGCGCACGCGTCGAGCAGCGCGTCGATCCCGAAACCCGTCCGGGCCGAGCACTCGATCGAGGAATAGCCGATGCGAGCGTACGCATCGAGCTCCGCGCGCAGCTCGGGAGCGATGCCGAGGTCGCACTTGTTGACGACCAGTCGCACCGCGATGTCGTCGGAGACGGCTGCGGCGATGTAGCGATCCACCATGAAGAGATCGGGCTCGGGAACCGGTGCGAGCACCACGAGCAGCAGCGTGGGGTTGGCGACGACCACTTCCGGCTCGCCGCGCAGGTTCGAGCGGTAGAGAGCGGTGCGGCGGGGATGCACGGCCACGACGTGCACTTCGCCGTGGCGCGGATCGAACTGGCACCGCACCTCGTCGCCGCACACGACGTTGAGGCGCCTTCCGAACGGGCGCGCCGCGTGCTCCCGGCCCTGCGCGTCGCGCACGCGCAGGTGACGGCCGAAGGCCGCGATCACGCGCGCGTCGAACGTGTTCTGCATTCCTCCTCGAGCGGGTGTGCCGCGCAGCGGCTGCGCGGAACGAGGTTAGCGTCTGCTAAACTCGTGCTCAACACACGGGGCCGATGCATGCCGAGCGCCGACTACCTCGTCTGGATCGATCTCGAGATGACGGGCCTGAGGCCCGACGTCGACGAGATCATCGAAATCGCCACCATCGTCACGGACCGCGATCTCAACATCGTGGCGGAGGGTCCCGTGCTGGCCATTCACCAGCCCGAGTCCGTGCTCGCCGCCATGGACGAGTGGAACCAGAAGACGCATTCGGCCTCGGGGCTGATCGACCGCGTCCGCAGGAGCACGGTGACGGTGCGCGAGGCGGAGAGCCGTACACTGGCGTTCCTCACGCCGCTCGTCGCGCCGGGCACTTCGCCGATGTGCGGGAACAGCATCTGTCAGGACCGCCGCTTCCTCGCGCGCCATATGCCCGAGCTCGAGCGGTTCTTCCACTACCGCAATCTCGACGTGAGCACGCTCAAGGAGCTCGCGCGGCGCTGGGCGCCGAGGGTGGCGGAAGGCTTCGGCAAGGAGAGCGCGCACCAGGCGCTCGCCGACATCCGCGAGTCGATCCGCGAGCTGCGCTACTACCGTGCACGGCTGTTCGCTCCCGAGTTCGCGGGGCCCAGGTTCCCGGAGAATGACCGGTACTGATCCACGCTCCGTCCCGGAGTTCGCGGACGTCGTCGCTGCGGCAGGGCGGATCGCGCCGCACGTGCGGCGTACACCGGTCGTGCGCTCGGAAGCGTTCGACGCGCGCGTGGGCCGCAGCGTGTTCTTCAAGTGCGAGAACCTGCAACGCGGCGGGGCCTTCAAGTACCGCGGTGCGCTCAACGCGATTCTCCCGCTCGCCGGCCGGCAGGACGTGCGCGCCGTCGCGACGCACTCGTCCGGCAACCATGGGCTCGCCGTCACACTTGCAGCACGGGTGTGCGGACTGCGTGCGCTCATCGTGGTCCCTCGCGATGCGTCGCGCGCCAAGGTCGCAGCGATCGAACGCGCGGGCGGCGAGCTCAGTTTCTGCGAGCCGGGGATCGCGGCGCGCGAGGCGGCGCTCGCCGCGCTCATCGAGCGCGAGTCCGCGCACGTCGTCCATCCGTTCGACGATGCGCGCGTGATCGCGGGTCAGGGAACCGCCGCGCTCGAGCTGGCGGGAGAGGTGTCGGGGCTCGACGTCGTCTGCGTGCCGGTCGGCGGCGGCGGGCTCATCGGCGGAACGGCGCTTGCGATCAAGGGTGCCCTCAAGGGATGCACGGTCATCGGCGCCGAGCCCGAAGAAGCGGACGACGCTGCGCGCTCGTTCCGCTCCGGCGTGCGTCAGGCGGCGGGGAATCCGCGCACGATCGCGGATGGGCTGCGCGGCTCGATCGGCGTGCTCAACTTCGAGCTCCTGCGCCGTCACGCGGACGACGTCGTCACCGTGAGCGAACGCGAGATCGTCGAAGCGATGCGTGTCGTGCTCGAGGATCTCAAGCTCCTCGTCGAGCCGTCGTCTGCAGTCGCTGTCGCGGCACTCCTCAGTGGTCGTCTGCCTGCTGCAGCGAAGCAGGTGGGTATCGTGCTCTCCGGCGGAAACGTCGATCTCACGCAGTGTCCCTTCCTGCGCGGCGAACGAGTCGGCTGAGCCGGCGCGCCGGCGGATCTCATTCGCGCGGCATCAGCAGCTCGCTCAGGCAAGCGGGGTGCCATCGGGCACCGGCCGATCAGGCGTCGCGAGCACGACGGAGCCGTCCTCGAGGACGAAGCCGGTCACGAGCACTTCGGACCTGAAGCCGGCGATGCGCTTCAGGCCGAGTCCCGTTGCGCACACGACCTGGCGACCGAGCAGCGACTCGGGTGAGTAGAGCGCGGTGAGCTGTGCGCTCGACTGGCGCATGCCGAAAGGGCCGAAGTCGATCCACAGCTTGTATGCCGGTTTGCGCGCTTCCGGGAACGGCTCCACGCGGCGGATCGTGCCGGCGCGCAGGCCCACGCGCTGGAAGTCGTCCCACGTGGCGGGCGCCACGTCGTTCGTCGTCATGTGCGAGTCCCCTTTTCGTCGATGCCCGTCACCGATTCTCCGGCGTGTTTCTCCGGCGCTTCGCGCGCCGTCGCGGCGACCCATGCTCCGCCGACGACGAGCAGGCATGCCGCGAAGAGCTCGACGGTTGCGGGCGCATGTCCCAGCGCCACGAGCAGCAGTGTCGAGAGCACGGGCGCGGCGTAGGCGAGTGTGCCGAGCAGCGCGAGCTTGCCGTGCTTCGTGCCGAAATCCCACGCCAGGAACGCGAGTCCCACGGGACCGAGGCCGAGACCGGCCATCGCGAGCCACTGCGAAGTGGCGGGGTGAACCGTTTCCTCGCCCGCGAGGAAATGCGAGACCGCGCCGAGCAGCGCGACGAAACCGCACACACCGAACATCGCCTCGCTGGGCACCTGCCGGAAGCGGTGGTTGCTCACCGAATACGTCGACCACACGATCGCGCAGCCGAGCGCAGCCAGCAGCCCCGCGGTGCGGTTCGGCGCCGCCATCTGCACGTCGTCGCGCGAGAGCAGCAGGAGCACGGTTCCACCGAGCGCGAGCACGGCGCCTGCGACGTGCCGCGCGCGCAGACGCTGGCCCGTGCCGAAGGCCGAGAGCAGCACGATGAGGAGGGGCCAGAGATAGTTGACGAGGTTCGCCTGCGCCGGCGGCGCAAGCGAGAGAGCCACGAAGTAGAGCAGGTGATAACCGAAGAGCGCTGCCGTGGCGAACAGCCAGAAGGCGAGCGGCTGCCTGAGTCGCTGCCAGCGCCCGGTGGCGGCGAGCCAGACGAACCCGAACGCGCAGGCGAGCGCGAAGCTCGTCGCGAGAAGCTGCAGCGGCGGCACGCCTGCCGCTGCGACCGTGAGCGGTGCGAGCAGCGACCACATGAGCACCGCGAGCGCGCCGATCCCCGTGGCGCGCGTGCGCAGCTTATCCTGCGACGGGGACATGGAACTCGAACCGCATCCGGTGCGGATCGCTCAGGCGGCGCCGCGGCGCCGGTTCTTCACGAGCGCTTCGCGTGCTCCGCGAGGAACAGCCACGTCTCGACGACGGTGTCCGGATTGAGCGAGATGCTCTCGATTCCCTGCTCGACGAGCCAGAGGGCGAGATCCGGGTGGTCCGAAGGTCCCTGTCCGCAGATGCCGATGTACTTCCCCCGCCTGCGGCAGGCCGAGATCGCCATGGAGATGAGCGCGCGCACGGCCTCGTCGCGCTCGTCGAAGCTCTTCGCGACGATCCCGGAGTCCCGATCGATGCCGAGCGTGAGCTGCGTGAGATCGTTCGACCCGATCGACATTCCGTCGAAGTGGTCGAGGTACTGATCCGCGAGCAGCGCGTTCGTCGGCAGCTCGCACATCATGATGACCTTGAGGCCGTTCTCGCCGCGCTTCAGTCCGTTCTGAGCGAGCAGCTCGACGACCTGCCTGCCTTCCTTGACCGTGCGCACGAACGGCACCATGACCTGCACGTTCGTGAGTCCCATCTCTTCGCGCACCTTGCGCAGCGCGCGGCACTCGAGCTCGAAGCAGGGGCGGAACGTCTCGTCGACGTAGCGCGAGGCGCCCCGGAAACCGAGCATCGGGTTCTCCTCGACGGGCTCGTACGCACGCCCGCCGATGAGGTTCGCGTACTCGTTGGACTTGAAGTCCGACAGCCGCACGATCACGGGCTCGGGCGCGAAAGCGGCGGCGATCTGCGCGATGCCTTCGGCGAGCTTCTCGACGTAGAAGCCCACCGGGTCGGAGTAGCCCGCCATCTGCGCGCGGATCTCCTCTCGCAGGCCGGAGTCGAGCCGGTCGAACTCGAGCAGCGCGCGCGGATGCACGCCGATCATGCGATTGATGATGAACTCGAGCCGCGCGAGCCCGACGCCCCGGTGCGGGATGCCGGCAAAACCGAACGCGCGGTCCGGGTTGCCGACGTTCATCATGATCTTCACGGGGATCTGCGGCAGGCTGTCGAGCTCGATCTGCTGGTGCTCGAACTCGAGCCGCCCTTCGTACACGTATCCCGTGTCGCCTTCGGCGCAGGAGACGGTGACCTCCTGGCCTTCGCGGATGGTCGACGTTGCGTCTCCGCATCCCACCACCGCGGGAATTCCGAGCTCGCGCGCGATGATGGCGGCGTGGCACGTGCGGCCGCCGCGGTTCGTGACGATGGCCGCGGCGCGCTTCATGACGGGCTCCCAGTCGGGATCGGTCATGTCCGCGACCAGCACGTCGCCCGGCTGCACGCGCGACATCTCGGAGACGCTGCGGATCACGCGGGCGGGGCCGACGCCGATGCGCTGCCCGATGCTGCGGCCCGTGGCGAGCACGCGGGATCGGCTCTTGAGCGAGTAGCGCTGGAGGGTGCGTCCGGCGCGGCTCTGAACCGTTTCGGGACGCGCCTGCAGGATGAAGATCTCGCCCGTGGAGCCGTCCTTGCCCCACTCGATGTCCATCGGCTGGCCGTAGTGCTCCTCGATGACGAGCGCCTGCTTCGCGAGCTCGATGATGTCGGCGTCGTCTATGCAGAAGCGGGCGCGATCGGCCGGCGGAACGTCGACGGTTCTGACGCGCTCCCCGGAACCGGGATCGGCGTACACCATCTTGATCGCCTTGCCGCCGAGGTTCCTGCGCAGGATGGCGTGCTTTCCGGCGCGCAGCGCGGGCTTGTACACGTAGAACTCGTCGGGATTCACCGCTCCCTGCACCACCGTCTCGCCGAGCCCGTACGACGCGGTGATGAAGACCACGTTGCGGAAGCCCGAGTCGGTGTCGAGCGTGAACATCACGCCGCTCGTCCCGAGATCGGAGCGCACCATGCGCTGAACGCCTGCCGAGAGAGCGACCGCGGAATGATCGAATCCCTGATGCACGCGATAGGCGATCGCGCGGTCGTTGAAGAGCGACGCGAACACCTCGTGCATCGCTTTCAGCACCGCGTCCTCGCCGCGCACGTTCAGGAATGTCTCTTGCTGTCCCGCGAACGATGCCTCGGGCAGGTCTTCGGCAGTGGCGGAAGACCGCACCGCGACCGAGATATCCTGTCCGCCGCTCAGGCGGCGCAGCTCCGCGCGCACCGCCTGCTCGAGCTCCGGCTGGAAGGGCGTCGCCAGGATCCACTCGCGGATCTGCGCACCCGTGGCAGCGAGCTGCTCCACGTTGTCGACGTCGAGCCCGGCGAGCGCCTTGCGGATGCGCTCGTCGAGGCCGCCCTGCTGCAGGAACTCGCGATAGGCGTGCGCAGTCGTCGCGAAGCCGTCCGGTACGCGCACTCCGAGCGAAGCGAGGGAGCCGATCATCTCGCCGATCGATGCGTTCTTCCCGCCCACGAGCGGGACGTCACGCATGCGGAGGCGTTCGAAGGGAATGACGTACGCGTTCAATGGAGTTCCTCGTCAGGCGTGCCACTTGCCGCTCGCGCGGCAGAGTGAAAGACTCGCATTTCCGCTGTACGACCTGGTGGGTCGCAAGCCGTGAGCCGACGAACCGTATTCTTCGTTTCCGACCAGACCGGCGTGACTGCGGAGACGATGGGCCACAGTCTCTTGACGCAGTTCGAGGGGCTCGAATTCAGGGCGGTGACTCTGCCATTTATCTCGACTGTTGACAAGGCAGAGGAAGCCGTGCGCAGGATCAATCGCGCCGCTGCGGAAGAGGGCGCCCGGCCCATCATCTTCAGCACGCTCGTGCAGGACGAGCTGCGCGAGATCTTCGTGACGCGCGCGAACGCGCTGTTCCTCGATTTCTTCGCCGCCTTCGTCGGTCCGCTCGAGGCCGAGCTGCAGACCCGCTCGACGCATCGCGCGGGGCGCGCCCACGGCATCGCGGACCTGGCGGCGTACACCACGCGCATCAACGCCACGAACTACGCGCTCGCGAACGACGACGGAGCGGGCGGCGATTACGAGCACGCGGACGTGATCCTCGTCGGCGTGTCGCGCTCGGGCAAGACGCCGACGTGCCTCTACATGGCTCTGCAGTATGGCATCTTCGCGGCCAACTATCCGCTCACCGACGAGGATCTCGAGGCGGGCACGCTTCCTGCGCGTCTCGAGGCGCACCGTCGCAAGCTCTACGGCCTCACCATCAAGCCCGAGCGGCTGCATCAGATCCGCAGCGAGCGGCGTCCCGAGAGCCGCTATGCCTCGCGGCAGCAGGTGCAGTTCGAGCTGCGCGCCGCCGAGGCGCTCTTTCAGCGCTACGGTATCCCCGTGATCGACACGACGGAGTGCTCGATCGAGGAGATCGCGAGCCGCATCCTCAACAATACGGGCATCGAGCGGCGACTGCGCCCGTGAACTCCGTCCCCGAAGCCGCTCTATCACATCCGATCAGACATGCGAACTCCCTTGCGAAGCCCCCCTCGTGCGTTATAGTCGGGGGAAGATGCATGACGACACACTCACAATCGTTTCGTGGCGCGCGCGACCGCGCAGCTTCGTTGCTCTCATGGGCCTCTACGAGAGCAACTACATCCGGCTCGGATGGCTGGCGGGGGATCTGCGTGCCATCGAAGGCCATCACCGATCCGTCGTCGCGGGAGACTGTGATCTCCTTCTCACGCTGACCGAGCGTTCGCCGTATACCAGCACGTTCAACCTGACGTATCTGCTGCCGGGGCAGGAGCGAGACATCGAGTACCCGGACATGCGGGTACGGGTCTACCACGACGCCCGTCTGGCCGAGGCCCAGGCGTGGGCCAGCGTCCACTCGTCGGACGTTCTGCGCGCCCTGCGCTGCCGGGCGGAGCGTGAACTGGATCAGCGCTGGGGCCGCAACATCATGTTAAACAAGTGGCTGGAGTACTGTGTGGAGCGAGGTCATCGCTTCTCGTCCGCCACGAGGATCGGCGACGGCCCCTGACGCGTCGTGGGCCGGCGCCGGGCCATTCATGAAGGCGCTGCGGCAACTCGGCTTCCTGCGACTCAACTTCCGCCAGCCCGGTCCCGAGGACGTAGAGGACCGGCGGGTCATGCTGCTCTTCCGCAACCGGGCCGAGCTCAAGAAGGCCTACGGCGAGTTGCAGGACGAGCTCTTCCGGCTGCGGGACCGCATGAAGCAGCAGGAAGGCGCAACCGCCCGCGTTCAGGAAATGCTCGCGACGCTCGAGGCGCGACTCTCGGAACCCGAAACCGCCTATCCGGCTCTCGTCTTCTATCAGCTCCGGCGACTGTGGCAGGACGGGCACGAGCTCCTCGAACGCTTCGTGGCGGATCTCGCACGCCAGCAGCAGGAGCGCGAGCGGCGGCTGCTTCTCGCCGAGCACAATCGCCGTCAGTTCGCGCGGCGGCAGCAGATCACCCAGCGCCTGCGCGGCGCGGAAACCAGGGCAGCGGAAGCGCAGGCGAAGGTCGCCGAGCTCCAGCGCACGCGTGATTCGCTCACGCGCATCTGGCATTTCTTCAAACGCAGGGACATCGAGCGTCAGCTGCAGGCTGCGCGCGTGGAGGCGAGCAGCGCGGATCTCGCTCTCGAGGAGGCACGCGCGGCGGCGGAGCGGCTCGAGCAGGAGCCCGTGCCGGAGTTTCCGGGGCTGTCACTCGAGGCGAGGCGGGCGATCAACCTCGCTGCCATCGCTTACGCCGAAGTGCTGTGTCTGCGTCTCGCGCACACGCCGCTCGTGACACTCGCGCGTGAGGCGACCGCACGGCGCGAGGTCGTCGACGAATACGGCTCGCGGGCGGAATGCGAGGCACTCATGGCCGAGATCGCGCGTGCGCGCCGCATGCTGCGCGATCGCACGAACGTCGCCAGGGAAGTGAAGGAACGTGCGGACCGACTGCGCGAGCTGGCGCGCTACAGATATCCCTCGGACACGGCGCCCACTCCGGAATCTCTCGCTTTCTCGGAAGGCGACGCGCTCGCGGGCCGGCCGATCGGCGCGTCGGCCGCGCGCATGCCCAACGTGCTCGCCGAAGATACCTGGGACCTGTTCCGCGTGCTGCTGCGCTAGCGCGCGGGAGCCACGGCATCCGCCGCGCGCGGCACGGGCGGCTCATTGCGGCGCACCGTCTGGCGGTCGCGAGCGCGGTCCGTCTGCTCTCCGAGCCTGCCGGCGACCATGTCGGCCATCACTTCCGTAGCCTGAGCGAGCATCACATCGGGCGGCTCTTCGCCTTCCAGCTCTTCGTTGGACTTGAGCGGCGGGAGCTGCTTCGCCGCGCGCCGCGCGTTCTCGCGTTCGAGCTGCTCGCGCTCGATACGGGCGCGCTCCTCGCGGCGCTGGGCGAGGTTCAGTGAGACGCTGCGCTGCGAGCGGAGCGCCTCACGAGCCGCGATGTCCGCCACGTACCAGCGGAAGTCCGGATCCTCGCGCGCACGCAGGTCTTCTTCGAGAGCGAGCGTCTTGATGAGCGGAACCTGGGACACCGGACGGAAGGGAACGCTCGCGATGCGATCCCACGGCAGCGCCGCTTCGAGCGCGCTTTCGCCGACCTTCTCAATGTCGATGTCGGAGGGCAGGACGATGTCCGGCTCCACGCCGCGATGCTGGGTGCTCTCGCCGGTCACGCGGTAGAACTTGCCGATCGTCACCGTGAGCTGACCGTTGACCGGGCGCTGCGACCAGCGATCGAGCGGCACCAGGTTCTGCACCGTGCCCTTGCCGAAGGTGCGCTGACCCAGAACGATGCCGCGCCGGTAATCCTGGATGGCGGCCGCGAAGATCTCCGACGCCGACGCGCTGTACCGGTTCACGAGAACGGCGAGCGGGCCGTCGTACGCCACGCCGGGCTCCGGATCCTCGAGCACCTCGAGCCGGCCGGTCGTGTCCTTGAGCTGCACGATGGGACCGCGGTCGATGAAGAGCCCGGTGAGCGCCGTCGCCTCGGGCAGATACCCGCCTCCGTTGTCACGCAGGTCGATGATGAGCCCGTCGATCTTCTCCTCCCGCAGCTCGCCGAGGAGACGCCGCACGTCGCGCGTGGTGCTGCGATAGTTCTCGTCGCCCGCGCTCTGTGCAGCGATGTCCTGATAGAAGCCCGGAATCTTGATCACGCCGACCTTGAGCGTCTTGCCGTCGCGCTCGATCGTGCGGACTTCCTTCTTCGCCGCCTGTGCCTCGAGCGTCACCTTGTTGCGGACGAACTCCAGGGTCTTCTCCGGCGTGCCCGGGGCGGCACCTGCGGGCAGAACCTGCAGGCGCACGATCGTGCCGGCCTTGCCGCGGATGAGCTGCACGACGTCGTCGAGGCGCCAGCCGATCACGTCCGTGAAGGCTCCGTCGCGGCCCTGGCCCACGGCGGTGATGCGGTCGTTCGTGTTGAGCGTGCCCGCCACGGCCGCAGGTCCGCCCTCGATGACGCTCATGACCGTGACATAGTCGTCCACGAGCTGGAGCGACGCACCGATGCCCTCGTAGTTGAGGCTCATCTGGATGCGGTACTCCTCGGAATTGCGCGGCGAGAAGTAGCTCGAGTGCGGATCGAACGTCCGCGCGTACGCGTTCATCAGGTTCTCGAACACGTCCTCGGCCGTCAGCTGATCGATGCGCTTGAGCACGCGCTCATAGCGCTTGCGCAGCACCTCCACGGCCTCGGGCCACTCCTTGCCGGTGAGCAGCAGCGAGAGCGCATCGTTCTTCACGCGCTTGCGCCACAGCTCGTTCATCTCGGCTTCGCTCGCGATCCACGGCTCGCCTTCGCGATCGAACTGGAACGACTCGTTCACCGTCCAGTCGGGCTCCGTCTTGAGCAGCTCGATCGCGTTGCGCATGCGCTCGCGGTTGCGCTGCTGGAAGCGCGCGAAGATGTAGAACGCGGGCTCGAGGTCGCCGCTGCGGATCATGTCGTCGAACCGCAGCTTCCACTGCTCGAACTCGGCGATGTCGCTCGCGAGGAAGTAGCTGCGCTGACCGTCGAGGAACTTGAGGTAGCGCTCGAAAACCTCGGCCGAGAGCTTGTCGTCGATGGAGGCGCGGCGATAATGGGCCTGTTCGAGGATCGCGCCGACGCGCCGTGCGATGTCACGCTGGCGTTCCGTCGGGGCGATGGCGCCCGGGGGCAGCATCGAGGTGCCCGCAGGCACCTGTGAGGAGCTCGCGAGTGCGAGCACCATGACTGCCAGGACCGAGGTAGCGAACCAGCCGGAAGGGCGGTGGAGAGACTTCGGCATCGTTGCTCGCAATTTCACAGAGCTTTGCATGCAAGGCTAGAGCGCGCGGTCCTCTGCATCAAGTACATTAGTCCGAAGTGCTCACCCTGCAGTCCGAAGTGCTCATCCTGCACGTCCGTTCGTCAGAATGCGCCCGCTGACCGTCCTGATCGGCATCGTGATGGGCTCGTCGGTCTCCCTGGCCGTCGGGCTGGTGCTGACGTGGGTCGTTTTCCTGTTCCTGCCGGAGTACTCCGACCGTCTGGCGCCGGAGCGCGCGCCCTTGGCGCAGGCCATCGGCATCTTCACCCTGCTGGCCGCCGTGGCGGTCCTGAGCTTCTATGGGGACCTGCGACGCCGCCCCTGGCGAACCGCGGCCCACCTGGCCCTCGTGGGTGCCCTGGCGCTCGCGGTCTGGACCTACTGGCCGCGCTGAGCCGGCAGGCGTCACGGAAGCTTCCGGCAGCCCGGCAGGCCGGTCGTGTTCCAGCCCGAGCCTGCTTGCCGGGCACCGATCAGACGGAGCCGCGACGCCGTCCGAGCAGAGTCTTCCAGCGGCCGCTCGTGCTGGAGTTGTAGGGGTCGTAGCCCTGGCTCTCGTTCGAGGCGGTGTACTCGTCGAGCAGAGCGAGTGTGACGCGGCTCAGGCCGTTCGACCGGGCTTCTTCTTCGGGTGGGGTGCCTGCGGGTATCGGTCTGCCCGCGGCTCCCCGGGTGGGGTCCTTCATCGATTCGTTCTTCTGATGGTCGTTATCGTTGTTTCGCGAAGCATGTCACATTCGCGAGCCCTCCACCTGTGAAGGGCTTCACAGTCCTCCGGAAGTGTCACGCAGCGACGGGTTTCAGTCTTCGGCCGGCGCGGTACGGCGGAGGACGTACATCACGCCGCGGATGAACTGCGTCAGGACGTAGGGACCGAGCGCCACGATCCAGAATGCGGGCGAACCGCCTGCCAGCCCTGAAAGGAAGTCGGCGAAGAGTGCCGCCATTCCGCCGTTGTCGTAAGGACCGAGGATGAGCTGACCCACGAACCAGATCAGCAGCGGCAGGACGAGGACTCCGCACAGCAGAGCGAGAGCGAGGATCAGCAGCTCGCGGCGGACGGGCGACTGCGCGGTGAGAAGGCTGCGGGCGTCGTTCATCGTGCTCAATCGGCGGTTCCTCGGCTGTGCCTGGCCGGGCGGAGCCGGCCGACGCGGGCATAATACCGTGTCATGGAAACCATCAGAGCCGCCGTGATCGGCGTGGGTTATCTGGGGCGCTTCCACGCGCAGAAGTACGCCGCAGCGGCAGGCTGTGAGCTCGTCGCCGTGGTGGATCCCCGCGACGAGACGCGTTCCGCCGTCGGCGCGGAGCTGGGCGTACGTGCGGTATCGGATCATCGGGAGCTTCTCGGCAAGGTGGACGCGGTGAGCGTCGTGACGCCGACGCCGGCGCATTACGCGATCACGCGCGATTTCCTCGAGGCGGGCGCCCACGTGCTCGTCGAGAAACCCATCACCGATACGCCCGAGCAGGCCCGCGAGCTCATCGAGCTGGCGAGGCGCAAGGGACGCATCCTGCAGGTAGGGCACCTCGAGCGCTTCAATGCCGCGATCCTCGCTGCCGAGCCGTACCTGCGCGCACCGCGCTTCATCGAGTGTCACCGGCTCGCGCCGTACCGGGAGCGCGGCACGGACGTCAACGTCGTCCTGGATCTCATGATCCACGACATCGACATCGTGCAGACGATCGTCGGCGCGCCCATCGCCTCGATCGACGCGATCGGAACGCCGGTGTTCTCCGACGAGATCGACATCGCGAACGCGCGCATCCGGTTCGAGAACGGCTGCGTGGCGAACGCCACGGCGAGCCGCGTCAGCCTCAAGACCGAGCGCAAGCTCCGGATCTTCGAGGACGAGGCTTACCTCTCCATCGACCTGCAGCAGAAGATCCTCACCCTGATCCGCAAGAAGCCCGGCGGCGTGCTCGAGCCCGGCCAGCTTCCGGTCACGATCGAGGAGCGCAGCTTCGATCAGGGGGACGCGCTGAAGGCGGAGATCGAGTCGTTCCTGGACTGCATCCGCACCGGTCGCGAGCCGATCGTGCCCGGGGAGGCAGGGCTGCGGGCCCTCGAGACTGCGATGCGCATCACGGAGCAGGTGCAGCAGGGGCTGCGGAGGGGCGGGCAGACCGGGTACCCGGGGCCGGCCGCCTCGACCTGAGCGGGCTTGAATTCGTCCCGTGCCGCTCCAGATAACGCGGCATGGACACGCAACTGGTCACACTTGTCGGTCCCCGGTCTGCCGTCGAGCTCGACCTCATTGCGGATCTGATCTGCCCCTGGTCGTTCCTCGGGAAGCGCAGCCTCGAGCGGGCGCTGGCCAACCTGATCGGCGCGCCGGTCCGTCCGCTGCGCTGGCATGGTCTGCCCCTGCAGGAGGTGCGTGAGGGCCAGCAGATCGCCTGGCGTGACCATCTCGCGAAACGCCTCCCCTGGGGCGTCACGCCGGAGTACGCCGAGCGTTCCCTCCGCGAGGCCGGCCGCGCGCTCGGAATCCAGTTCGATTTCGACCGCCTGCGCACCGTGCCCGATACCCGCGAAGCGCATCGCCTGGTGAAGCTCGCGGGTCGGGAGGGGCGTCAGGGAGACGTCGTCGACGCGCTCTTCAGCGCCTTCTTCGAGCAGGGCCGCGACATCGGCGACGTCGGGGTGCTCCAGGACGTGGCCCGCGAATGCGGCCTCAGCGCCGACACGCTCGCGGCGTTCGCGGATCCTGCAGAGGGGCGCGAGGAGGTCATCGCCGAGGAGAAGCGTCTGCGGGGCTTCGGCGTGGTGGGCACGCCCAATCTGCTCATCAACGGGCGCATCCTCGTGCCCGGGCCTGCGGACGTCTCGACGTACCTGCAGGCACTCGACCAGGCGCTCTTTCCCGAGCTGCCCCTCCGCGAGGACAAGCGGCGGCTTCACTGACGGCGCCTCATGAATCCGCCGGACGTTCGAACTCGAGACGTCCGGCGCGCTACCCTTCGTTCTCATCGATTCGAGCCGCTCGAGGAGCGCAGGAGCCGCCATGCAGCCCGATCACTTCCGCAGCTCACCCCGTCCCGTCACCGTGGCGGCGACCCAGTTCTCCTGCGACTGGAACATCGACGCGAACATCGCAAAGGCGGAGCGGCACGTCCGCGAGGCGGCGGCGCGAGGCGCGCAGATCATCCTTCTGCCGGAGCTGTTCGAGACGCCTTACTTCTGCATCGAGCAGGACTCGAGGCACCTGCGGCTCGCACGCTCCGTCGACGAGAGCCGCGTGGTTCGGCACTTCCGGCAGCTCGCGCGGGAGCTCGAGGTCGTGCTGCCGATCAGCTTCTTCGAGCGGGCAGGGCAGGCGTTCTTCAACTCGATCGCCATCGCCGACGCCGACGGATCACTGCTCGGTGTGTACCGCAAGTCCCACATTCCGAACGGGCCGGGCTACCAGGAGAAGAACTACTTCAGCCCGGGGGACACGGGCTTTCGCGTCTGGAACACCCGCTATGCGCGTATCGGCGTGGGCATCTGCTGGGACCAGTGGTTCCCCGAATGCGCGCGCGCGATGGCGCTGATGGGTGCCGAGCTGCTCTTCTATCCGACGGCGATCGGGAGCGAGCCGCCGCCCGCACCGCCCGTCAATTCCCGCGAGCACTGGCAGCGCACGCAGCAGGGCCACGCGGCGGCGAATCTGATGCCGCTCGTCGCCTCGAACCGTTACGGCCTCGAGCGCTCTCTGCAGAATCCGGAAGGCCTCTACATCAATTTCTACGGCTCTTCCTTCATCGCCGATGCGATGGGCGCGAAGGTCGCCGAGGCGCCGCAGGAAGGCGACGCGGTGCTGACCGCGACCTTCGATCTCGCGGAGCTCGCGGACATGCGCAACAACTGGTTCGTGTTCCGCGACCGCCGACCGGATCTCTACGGCGTGCTCCTCACGCTCGACGGGCAGGGTGCACGTTCCTGAGCGAGCCGCACCGAAGGGACAGCCGAGGCTGGAAAGCTCAGCCAGGGTTCTGACGCCGCAGCCACTCGCGGGCGTCCTTCAGGTCCTGCACGAAGCGGCCGTATTCCGCGCGCCGCTGCGCCTCTTCCGGCAGACGCAGCAGATAAGACGGATGGATCGTCACCCAGACGTGAGCGCTCGTCGTGAGCGGCATCGGCGTGCCGCGCAGGTGCGAGACCGTCACCGGTCTGCCGAGGAGGCTCCGTGCGGCAGTCGCGCCCAGCGCGATGATGAGCGTCGGATCGACGAGCCTCAGCTCCTCTTCGAGCCACCAGTGGCATGCCCTGATCTCGCCGACCGAGGGCTTCACGTGCAGGCGCCGCTTGCCGCGGAGCTGATACTTGAAGTGCTTGACCGCGTTCGTGACGAAAACTTCGTCGCGTCCGATCCCCGCGTCCTGGAGGGCGCGATCGAGCACGGCGCCGGCAGGTCCGGCGAACGGATGACCGGACTCGTCTTCCACGTCGCCGGGCGCTTCGCCGACCAGCATGAGCGGCGCAGGCGACGCGCCTTCGCCCGGAACCCCCTGTGTCGCCGCCCTCCAGAGTGCGCAGCGGCGGCAGGCGTTCACCGCCTCACGCAGCTCATCCAGCGAGGTGAGGGTACGGGTTCCGTCAGTCGCGCCGCCGGGCGGCACGTCGCGACCGACGCGACCGACGTGCCGCCCGGCATCCGTGGAATCACGCGGTCCGGCCATCGAGGCATTCCCGAAGCGCTCACTGCTGTCTCAATGGTCCGGAACCGCACTGAGTTCCGCAGCCCGCGCCGCGGCTAGAGCCCGAGCTCGCTCAGACCCGGGTGATCGTCGGGCCGCCGGCCGAGCGGCCAGCGGAACTTGCGCTCGCTCTCCTTGATGGGAAGGTCGTTGATGCTCGCGTACCGCCTGCGCATCAGTCCGTTCTCGTCGAACTCCCAGTTCTCGTTCCCGTAGGAACGGAACCAGTTGCCGGAATCGTCGTGCCACTCGTACGCGAATCTCACGGCGATGCGGTTGCCCTCGAAGGCCCACAGCTCCTTGATGAGCCTGTAGTCGAGCTCGCGCGCCCACTTGCGCCTGAGGAACTCGATGATCTGCTGCCGCCCGCGCGGGAACTCCGCGCGGTTGCGCCATTCGCTGTCGATCGTGTACGCGAGCGCGACGCGCTCGGGATCGCGGGTGTTCCACGCGTCTTCGGCCATGCGGACCTTCTGCGTGGCCGTCTCGCGCGTGAAGGGCGGGAACGGAGGACGGGCTTCGACCTGTGTGCTCATGTGCGGATTCCCTCTTCCGATTGAACGGCTCGCGGTAAGCCTCGTGGGATTCTAGCGGTGCGCTTCGTGACCGCCGAAACGGTGACTCGGCAGTGCGTGCCGCAGGGCACGTCTTTCGCTACGTGTGGCGTATCGACCGCTTCTGGAGGTTCGATCGATGATCGAGCATCATGATGTGGACGACGCCGTCACCCGGCCGGACGGCTCGGATCGCAGCCGGGTGATCGCGCCGAGCGCAGACGAGCTGCGCGAGCTGGAGGACCGTTTCCACGCCTGCGACGCCGACGGCGACGAGCGCATCGCTTTCAGCGAGTTCGAGCGGCTGCTCGAGATCGCCGGAGTGAAGCTCACCGACGAGGAGGAGCGTCGCGCGTGCTTTTCCGAGATCGACCTCAACCGCGACGGCGAGATCGACTTCGGCGAGTTCACCGACTGGTGGATCAGGCGTCCCTCCTGACGGGTGGTGCACGGACGAGGTGGCCGAATGACCAGGATCCAGCGCGAAGATTTCTACGAGGTCCTCGAGCAGCTCGCACAGGAGCTGGCTCCGCTTCAGCGCTCCGAGGAAGCGGCGCTCAGGCGTCTGCTGAGCGCACCGCCGGCGGAGCGCGAACGCCTCCTCGAGGAATACCTGGCGGTTCTCGCGCTGACCGAAGGCTGCATCGAAAGACGCAGGCGCTTCCTCGAGTCGTACAGACCCTGAGCTTCGACCGCCACATCTGCGCCGCGAGCCCGCTCATCCGCAGAGGCGGAGGATATGCCGCCGTTCCGTGCGGGCGGGCTGAGCACGTCCTCGTGACGGCCGTTCATGGAGGCCAGACGCAGGTGAGGCCGTCTGCGCGGGCATCCGGTTCCTGAGATTGACTTCCATGGCGCCGTACGCGTCGAGCACGGTCGCATCCCGGGTATTGCGGGCGAGATCGCGGACGTCCTGCGTCAGCCACGGGGCACCCTGACGACAGGGGTTTGCGGAGGCTCGCCGGGCGGCAGATGGGCGGGCGCGGGCACGCCTTCCGGTCCGAGCGAGCGCACGAAGTGATAGATCGCGAGGAGATCCTCGTCGCTCATGTCGCGCAGTGCGAACCAAGGCATGGGAGGGCGCATCGGCCGCCGTGCGACTTCCAGCCACTGCTGCGCCGTGATGTCGCGTACGAGGAGCCGCAGGTTCGGCGGATACGTCGTGCCCCATGGACCGTGCCAGCCGATCCGATCGCCCACGAGCCACTGCGATTCGGCGACTCTCCCGGCGCTCGCGGTGTAACCGGGTGTGTGACAGTCGTTGCAGCCGGTGATCTTCACGAGATAGCGGCCGTGTTCGACCGTCGAATCGTCTGCGGCGATGTCAGTGACCAGGGCGCGCTCACCGATGCGCACGGCGAACACGATCGGCGCCGACGAAAGAGCGGTGAGTGCGATCGCACCCGCCGCGCAGAGTGCGCGATTGCGGAGATGACTCATCATGCCGAGACCACCTGTCCGTACATGCCGAGCCATACGATCCGGACGGCGATCGGTGACATCGACATCGGAGGCTTCGGCACGCGGCAACGTACGGTTCCGCACGCGCTCACGATCTCGCGATGTCACCGGCACGCATCGGCGGCGTAATTCACCACGGATCTTTCAGCGCGGATCACACCCTCGCGACGGGCGATGCCCATGGATGGCGCATTCGGATCGACGGTCTCTTCCGGTGAGACTCAGCTTCCGCTCGGGGCGCGGCCGGGCAAGGAACGGCGTTCCTCTGCGGGGTCACGGCTCGTAGCATCCGCGGGAATGGGACGGGCTGCCGCGTCGCTGGGCGAGCTCATGGAACGCTACGCCGCAGGCGATGATTCGGTCTTCGATCGGCTCTACGATGCGATGTCGCCGCCGCTCTACCGGTTCTGCCTGCGTCTCACCGCGCGGCGCCATGAGGCCGACGATCTGTTTCAGGAAACCTTTCTGAAGCTGCATCGCGCGCGTGCCACGTATGCACCCGGATCCAACGCGCTGCACTGGTCCTTCGCGATCGCCCGATCCGTCTATCTCACGCGATTGCGCTATTCGCGGCGTCGCCCCGAGGCGACCGACGCGACGAGCGATGTCGCACAGCGCGACGAGCTGCAGTCCGAGGAGCTGAGCACGCCGGAGGCGCAGCTCGCTGCGGAGCACCTGCTCGACGTCCTGACCGTCGAGCTCGGCAGGATGTCCGAGAAGAACCGGAGCGCCTACATCCTGCTGCGAGAAGAGGGCCTCAGTGCGAAGGACGCGGCGTCGTTGCTCGGAACGACGGTCGACGTGGTGAAGCAGCGCGCCCACCGTGCGTACGAGCATCTCAGAGCGGCGCTGGGCGATGCAGGCTGGAAGGAAAACCGAAATGATGCGAACAGAGATCCATCGCCGACCGGCTCGTGACGTCGAGCCCGGCGAGGCGCTGCGCACCCGCATACGCGAGTCAGTCTCGGTAACGAAGTCTTCGTCGATCGGTACGCGGACACGTCTCGCGGCGGCGTTCGCAGTGATACCGCTCTTGGCTGCGCTCGTCGTCTGGAGCGTGTCCGAGTGGGTGTACGGCCGACCGGCGGCCGGGCTCGATGTCGGCGCGCAGTCCGCGATGAGGCTGCTGTGGGCGCTGGCGCCGCTCGTCGCGATGACCGTTGCGTCCACGCTCATCGCGGCGTGGCGCGGCCAGCGGGGCTTCGGGGCGAGCGCACTGTGTCTCGCGCTCGCGCTGGCGCTCGTCGCGCCGCTCTACGCGGCATTCACCGTTCCAGATCCCGTCCATGTCGACGATCCCGTGGTGGCGGGTGTCGTGATCTCGCCCTGGGGTCTGCGCTGCGTGACGATCGCGGGCGTCGTCGGCGTTACGGTGCTCGTGGGCCTGACCATGGCTCTGCGTCGCGCCGTTCCGGTCGCGAGCCGTCTGCGCGGTGGGGCGCTCGGTGCAGCGGCGGGCGCGTGGGCAGGTCTTGCGGTGTTCCTCTTCTGCCCTTCAGGCGATCAGTTGCACCTGCTCGTCGGGCACGTGCTGCCCGTCGCGGTGCTGACACTTGCCGGAGCTCTCGCGACACCGTCCGCGCTGCGGCCCTGATCGGGCCGCAGTCGGGCGATTTCGCGGTGCTCGAAAAAGCAGGAGAAGACTGCTGGATTCGGAATCCGGACCGGTTGTCGCCCGATCCGGCAGGAAGATGGTGGAGGCGGGGAGAATCGAACTCCCGTCCGCAAGCCCTACGCTCCAGGATCTACGCACGTAGCTCTCTCTTTGGTTCTCGCGTGCCGCTACCCGAGGAGCAGGGAAGGCGTCACGCCAGCGGACGGTGACTCTTAGCGAAACGGCCCGTCGCACGCCGGTTCGCGAGCCTGTGAGCGCGTCCCCTGATTCGGTCGCACAGGCACGAGCCGGTCAGAGGTCAGCTGCGGTTGTTAGGCAGCCAGAGCGTAGTTGTCGTCGTTGGCAACTATGTTTTTGCAGCAGAGTTTTACGAGGCCCGCTGCACCTCGGTACGCCCCTGAAGTTTCGCGACCCACGTCGAAACCGGTCGCCCCCAGAAGTCGCGTATGAGCATACCCTAAGACGCGAACTGCGGCTCATTTGTTCCCGGTATCGCTCCCATCCGCGGGCCGATGCGGGCATAATCCGCCGCCGCAGCGAGGTTCCGCTCATCGGGACAGGCCACTGGTCTCACCACCCGTCGCAGGGACTGCGTGCCGGGGCTGCTGCATCCATCGTCAAGAACCAGACACGGACCCTTGGGGGGATCATCATGACCGCTCGGCCAAGCCTGTTCCTGTTCGCAGCCGTTTCTCTCTGTGGAGCGGGTGCCGCGTTCGCCGACCTGAGCGGGCGCACGGAAGCCGGTTTCGTCATGGCGCGCGGAAACGCGGAAACCGAGACTGCGAACGTCAAGCTCGAGCTCACGAAGCAGCTCGAGAAGTGGAAGAACACGTTCGGAACCAGCGCCCTCTACGGCCGCACGAGTCACGCCACGACGGCCGAGCGCTGGGACGCGCGCTGGCAGACCGAGTATCGGTTCTACGATGGATTCTTCTGGTTCGGCGCGCTCCGCTACGAGGACGACCGTTTCAGCGGCTTCGACTACCAGGGCAGCGCGTCGCTCGGTATCGGCCGGGCGTTCATCGACGCGGAACGGACGAAGCTCTTCGCGCAGATCGGTGCCGGTTACCGGCGGTTGCGGCCCGAGGTGCTCGTCAGGGACGAGGCGGGACTCGTCATCGACCGGATCCTCGGAGAGCCCGAGGGCAATGCGGTCGGAAACGGAACGCTCAAGTTCGAGCACGCGCTCAACGACGCGACCCGGGTGCTCGACAGCTTCATCGTGGAATCGGGCGCGGACAACACGCGCATGCAGAACGACCTCGCCCTCGAGGTCAAGATGACCGAGGTGCTCGCGCTCAGTCTCGGGCTCAGCGTACGGCGCAACAGCAAGCCGCCGGAAGGGATGGACAAGCAGGACACCCTGACGACGGTGAATCTCGTCTACCGGATCGAGTGATCTGCCTCGTCCGGCTCCTGCCTGGCGCCCCGCCCGGGCGTGCGGCGTGAGAGAGGCGAGGGACCGGGAAGCCGGCGCCGTCAGACCCCGCGACGCATGATCCGGGCCTTGTCGCGCTGCCAGTCGCGGTCCTTCTCGGCCGCTCGCTTGTCGTGCTGCTTCTTGCCCTTCGCGAGGCCGATCTGCAGCTTTGCGCGGCCGTTCTTCCAGTAGAGCTCGAGGGGAACGAGCGTGTACCCGCGCCGCTCCACCGCACCGATGAGATGCTGAAGCTCGCTGCGATGGAGGAGGAGCTTGCGGGTGCGCACCGGGTCGGCGTTCACATGGGTCGAGGCCGACGCGAGCGGCGTGATGTGCGCGCCGATCAGGAACGCCTCGCCGCCCCGCAGGTAGACGTACGCCTCGCTGATCTGCGCGCGGCCCGCGCGCAGCGCCTTCACCTCCCAGCCCTCGAGCGCGAGCCCCGCCTCGTAGCGGTCCTCGATGAAGTAGTCGAACCGTGCCCTGCGGTTCTCCGCGATCAGGCGGTTCTGCGTTTCGGTGCGGGCCATGAAATGTCGCTCTTTTCGGGCCGTGGATTCGTGGAATCTCGACCTATTGTAGCTGCCGCGGTTGTGGCTCCGGCCGTGCTGCGGTGAGAATTGCCGCATGCGGGAAGTGAAGCGCTCGGCTCTCGTCGCACAGACGCCGGGCCGGATGTATGCGCTCGTGAACGACGTCGAAAGCTATCCGAGCTTCGTTCCGTGGTGCCATTACGCGCGCGTCGAGTCGCGATCCGCCGAAGAGATCGTGGCGACGCTCGGCGTGCGCCGCGGGCCGCTGCAGGCGGAGTTCACGACGCGCAACGAGCTGGAGCCGCCGCGGCGTGTGCGCATGCACCTGCTGCGCGGGCCGTTCCGTACCCTCGAAGGCGAATGGCTGATCACGCCCATCGGGGATGTCGGCACGCGCGTCGAGCTCACGATGCGTTTCGAGTTCGCGAGCTCTCTTGCCGCGATGATGTTCGAGCCGCTCTTCGAACAGACCGTGGCGTCGCTCGTCGATGCTTTCGTCACGCGGGCGCGCGAGCTCCATGTCTGAGTTGCCCGTCAAGCGCTGTCTGGTGGCGTTCGCCGCGCGCGACCGCCAGTATCTCTGGCAGGTCGAGCTTCCGCCCGAAGCAACGATCGAGGACGCTCTTCGGGCCGCACGCGAGCAGGCCGCACTCGAGCCGGTGCCGTGGGACGACGCGCCGGTGGGCATCTTCGGTGAGCTCAGGCGGCGCTCTGACGTGCCGCACGACGGCGACCGGATCGAGCTCTACCGGCCGCTCGCAGCGGATCCGCGCGAGAGCCGGCGTGAGCGTGTAAGGCGCCTGCGGGCGGGCCGCTCAGGAGCCGCCTGAGCGCGCGGTCGCTTCGGCCGCGCGACTCAGCTCCTCGAGCTGCTCACGACTCGGTCCCTTTCTCCGATCCGGTTCGCTGCCTTCCGCGCGAGCCGTGGCGGTGGCGGGATCGTGGCGCTCGATGCGCGCGACCTTGTCGTCCTCGAAATAGACGACGAGGTGGCGCTGCACGGGTGATTTCAGCCGCCCGCGCTTGAGGTAGTAGAGATAATCCCAGCGGTCCTTGTTGAACGCGTCGGGAACCATCGGTGTGCCGAGCAGATAGCGCACCTGGCTGCGCGTCATGCCGACCTGGAGCTGCTCGACGGCCCGCTCCTCGAGGAAATTCCCCTGCTGGATGGTCATGCGGTACACGCAGCCGCTCGACAGCAGCGCGAGCGCCGCGGCGGCAAGTACCAGACGTGCCGGACGCAGAAGCCCGGAAATCAGTGGTCGCATATCCTGAGGCGGTTGAGAGATAATTCCGCGAATCATAACCGTATTGGATTTCGGCGTGGCGTGCCCGTCACGTCGGGGGAGCTGCTCCTTGGAAGGCAAGGACCTTCGCAAAGCCGGCCTGAAGGTGACGCTGCCGCGCCTCAAGATCCTGGAGATCCTCGAAAGCAGCGCGACGCGGCATCTGTCTGCCGAAGACATCTACCGCAATCTCCTGGAGTCCAACGAGGACATCGGCCTCGCCACGGTCTACCGCGTCCTCACGCAGTTCGAAGCCGCAGGCCTGGTTACCCGCCACCACTTCGAGAACGGCATGGCCGTCTTCGAGCTGAACCAGGGCATGCACCACGACCACATCGTGTGCCTCGACTGCGGCCGCGTCGAAGAGTTCATGGATGCCGGGATAGAGGATCGCCAGACGGCCGTCGCGGGGAAGATGGGCTTCGAGATCCGCGACCACTCGCTGATTCTCTACGGGCACTGTCGCCGCAAGGCATGTCCGTACCGCGCGGCCGCGAACGAAAGCGGCAAGAAGTAACCGTGCCCGGGCGCCGGCCTAGGAGGAGGGCCGACGCCGCGCAGGGCGCGCCCCCGCAGGACGAGGCTGATTCCTCGCCGCCTTGAGCATCTCCCGCGCGTGCTCGCGCGCCTTCGAAGTGACTTCGATGCCGCCCAGCATGCGCGCGAGCTCCTCCACGCGCTCCTCCTCGGACAGCTCGGCGAGACTCGTGCGGGTCGTTCGGCCGTCGGTCAGCTTCGTCACCCGCAGGTGATGGTGGCCCTGAGAGGCCACCTGCGGCAGGTGCGTCACGCACAGGACCTGCGCCGATTCGCCGAGCGCGCGCAACTCGCGCCCGACGATCTCCGCGACGGCGCCGCCGATGCCGGCGTCGACCTCGTCGAACACCATGCAGCGCGTCTCGCGCGCCGCGCACGAGACCTGCACGGCGAGCGAGAGGCGCGACAGCTCACCGCCCGATGCCACCTTCGCGAGCGGCCGCAGCGGCTGCCCCGGGTTCGCCGTGACGCGGAACTCCACGTGATCGATGCCGTGCGCGGCAGGCTCGGCGGAATCGAGAGGCGTGATCTCGACCTGGAAGCGGCCGCCTGCCATGCCGAGCGTCTGCATACGCGTCGTGATGTCCTTGCCGAGCGCTCGCGCCACGGTCGCGCGGCGAGCCGAGAGCTGCTGAGCGAGGGAGCGGTAGCTCTCGAGCGCGGACGCGAGGTCGCGGCGCAGGGAGGCAAGATCCGTTTCGGCGCGCTCCAGCTCGGCGAGCTCGGCTTCGAGCTGCGCGGCGCGGTTCGGCAGCTCATCCGGTGTCACACGGTTCTTGCGCGCGAGCTCCTCGATGGCCGCGAGCCGCTTCTCGACCTCGTCCTGGCGTGCAGTGTCGACATCCAGGTTCTCGAGGTAATGCTGCAGCTCCCGCGCAGCCTCACGGATCTGGATGCCGGCGCTGTCGACTAGCGGCATCACGGCGGCGAGCATCGGGTCGACGTTCGAAACGGTACGCAGCGCCGACAGCGCGCGGCTCACGCACGCGTGAGCGCTCACGTTCTCCGCTTCGAAGAGCAGACCGAGCGCGCTCTGCGCCGCCTGTGCGAGGCGACCGCGGTTCACGAGTCGCTCCCGCTCCTCGGTGAGCGCCGCGAGCTCGCCCTCCCTGAGCTCGAGCGCCTTGAGCTCCTGCACCTGATAGCGCAGCAGATCGAGCCGCGCGTCGCGATCGCGCGCCTTGCTCTCGAGCTCGAGCGTGCGATTGAGAAGCTCCAGCCACACCCGGTGGGCGATCGCCACCTGCTCGGTGAGCGGCTCGAGACGGCCGTAGCCGTCGAGCAGCTCGCGCTGGGTGGAGGAGCGGGTGAGCGACTGGAATTCGTGCTGCCCGTGGATGTCGACGAGAAAGCTTCCCGCCGCGCGCAGGAGCTGAACCGGCACCGCCTGGCCGTTGAGATAGGCACGCGAACGGCCGTCACGGGCGACGACGCGGCGGACGGAAAGCTCGTCCCGGTCGCCGTCGATCGACTGCTCGTCGAGCCAGCGGCGCAGCTCACGCGGCGCGTGAGTGAGGTCGAAGGTAGCGGAAACCTCGGCTCGCTCCGCGCCATGACGCACCACCTCGCCGCCCGCCCGACCGCCGGCGATGAGCTGCAGGGCGTCGACGACGATCGATTTCCCGGCACCGGTCTCGCCGGTGAGCACCGTGAGGCCGGGCCTGAACTCGATCTCGACCGAGTCGATGATGGCCAGGTCGCGGATCTGCAGATACGTCAGCATGGGGCGGCTTCTTCTGCGTTCGGGACCGTCAGCGCGAATGATCGAGGCTTCCGCGTCCCCAGTGGAGCTTCGAGCGCAGCAGGCGGTAGTAGTCGTGCCCGGTCGGGTGCAGCAGAGTGATGTGCTGCCGTGCGGGTTTCACCTGGAGCCGGGCGCCCGGCTCGAGCTCGCCGAGCACGCTGCCGTCGCACGCGACCTGGGCGCGGGTGTCCGGGCGTTCGATGAGCCTTACCTCGACGGTCGACTGTCCCGAGACCACGATCGGACGATCGGACAGCGTGTGCGGACAGATGGGTGCGACCACCAGCACGTCGAGACTGGGGTGGACGATGGGACCGCCGCAGGAGAGTGCGTAGGCCGTCGAGCCGGTAGCGCTCGCGATCACGATGCCGTCACCCGCGTGCGAGTTGACGTACTGGTCGTCGAGAAAAGTCTCGAAGTCGAGCATGCGTCCCGTCGCCAGCTTCTGTACGACGACGTCATTGAGCGCCAGGGCTTCGGCGATCGCGCCGTCCTTGCCGTAGAGACACGCCGCGAGCAGCGGTCGCCGGTCGGATTCGCAGCGCCCCTGCAGGACGTCGTCCACGCAGGCCAGCATGTCCTGGGGCAGCACATCCGTGAGGAACCCGAGCCGTCCGCGGTTGATGCCGAGCAGGGGCACGTCGTGGCGCGCGACGAGCCGCGCCGCATAGAGCAGCGTCCCGTCGCCCCCGATGGCGATGACGAGGTCGGCGCGCCGGCCGAACTCGGTCTCGGGCACCCGCCGCGCGTCGAGCTGCCGGCCCCCGAGCTCGGCGTCCTCGCTCAGCAGCACGTCCACCCCGCGCGAGCGCAGGTGTGGGACGAGCGTTGCGGCGGATTCCGCGACTCGCGGGTCGGTGAACCGGCCGACGAGCGCGCATACGCGGACGGGAAAGGCCATTCAGGAGCCTCGAGCTTGCAGACCTGGTGGGGTGCCGGTGCGCGGCGCCTTTGTAGCATGGCCCTCGAGTCCCGCCAATGCGCGAATCGGGAGCCTTTGCGCAGTCTCTCAGGCGGGGAGAGCCTTGCTTGACGGCTCGCAGCCCCAAAGATAGGTTGTCAGCCGGTTAAGTGAACGGAATCACGAGGTTACGACCGCTGTCTTGAGTCTATGCCGCACGAAGGCCGACATGAAGCGCGCGAGGAGGTGCTCAGCGAGCGTGCCCAGCACCTGCTGCGCGTGCTCATCGAAAGCTACATCCGCGACGGACAGCCGGTAGGGTCGCGGACGCTGTCCCGCGAGTCGGGGCTGAATCTCAGCTCGGCCACCATCCGCAACGTCATGGCGGATCTCGAGGAGCTCGGCTTCGTGACCTCGCCCCACGCCTCGGCGGGACGCATACCGACGGACAAGGGTTACCGCTTCTTCGTCGACACGCTGCTCAAGGTTCAGCCGCTCGACAGCGCGGCGGTCATCGAGATCCAGCGGCAGCTTGACTCGAATCTCGACAGCTCGAAGTCGGTGGCCGCTGCCGCCTCGCAGCTCCTGTCCACCGTCACGCACCTGGCGGGAGTCGTCACTCTGCCCCGCAGCGAGCAGGCGTCGCTCACACAGATCGAATTCCTCGGGCTGTCCGACAATCGCGTGCTCGCGGTCCTGGTGTTCAACGACCGCGAGGTGCAGAACCGCATCATCCATCTCGACCGCTACTTCTCTCCGGACCAGCTCAAGCGCGCCTCGAACTACCTGAACGAGCAGTTCCGCGGCCGCACGCTCCAGCAGGTGCGCCAGGAGATCGTGCGCCAGCTCAACGAGACGCGGGAGCACATGAACCAGATCATGCTCGACGCGATCTCGGTCGCGCAGCAGGTGTTCGAGAAGCAGGAGGAAGAGCAGCTCGAGTACGTGATCGCCGGCGAGACCAATCTCATGGGTGTCGCGGAGCTCTCGAGCGTCGAGAAGCTCCGCCGGCTGTTCGAGGCCTTCAACGAGAAGCGCGACTTCCTGCACCTCCTGGACCAGAGCCTCAAGGCTCAGGGCGTGCAGATCTTCATCGGCCACGAGTCGGGATATCAGATCCTCGACGACTGCAGCGTGGTCACGGCGCCGTACGGGTCGGAGGACAACATCGTCGGTGTGCTCGGGGTCATCGGGCCGACGCGCATGGCCTACGAGCGCATCATCCCGATCGTGGACGTTACCGCCAAGCTCCTGGGCGCGGCCTTGAACTCCCGCCGGTAGCGCCCATTTCCACGCTTCGAAGGTCTCCCGGAATCTAAGCCTCCGTCGAGATTGCGGAGGTAAGTTTTTGTTTTTCAGGAGGATGTGATGACGAATGCTGGTGAGGGCGGGCGCCCGAGCGACCACCCCGAAGAGGTCGAAGGCGTCGCGGAAGCGACTGCCGTGCTGCCGGAAACCGCCGCTCAGCTCGTCGAGATGGAGCAGCTCCAGCAGGCTCTCGCGCAGGCCGAGGAGCGCGCGAAGAACCACTGGGAGCAGTATCTGCGCGCCGTCGCGGAGCTGGAGAACGTGCGCAAGAGGGCGCAGCGCGACATCGAGAACGCCACGCGCTTCGCGCTCGAGCGGTTCGCGCTCGAGCTCCTGCCGGTGAAGGACAGCATGGAGCTCGCGCTCCAGAATGCCGGCAAGGGCGATCCGCAGAGCCTGCTCGCGGGCCAGGAAGCGACGCTCAAGCTCCTCTCCCGCGCGTTCGAGAAGCACGACATCCTCGAGATCAATCCTCTCGGCCAGGCGTTCGACCCCGAGAAGCACGAAGCGATGATGACCCAGGAGTCGACGACTGCGGCTCCGGGCACGGTTCTGCAGGTGGTGCAGCGCGGCTACGAGCTCAACGGACGACTGCTGCGTCCCGCGCGCGTCATCGTCGCGAAGGCTCCGGAAAAGACGTCCGGGACGGACGATTCGTCCGGGAAGACCCCGGAAAGCTGAAAGTTCTGACTTGAATCGGCATGACGTGCACCCAACAAGTGCCGGCATGAGGGACCAGAGAAAACGCGGAGATTCCCATGGCAAAGATCATCGGCATTGACCTCGGCACGACGAACTCGTGCGTCGCGATCATGGAGGGCGGTAAGCCGCGCGTGATCGAGAACAGCGAAGGCGACCGCACGACGCCGTCGATCGTCGCGTTCACCAAGGACAACGAGGTCCTCGTCGGCCAGTCTGCGAAGCGTCAGGCGGTGACGAATCCGCAGAACACGCTGTTCGCAGTCAAGCGCCTCATCGGCCGCAAGTACGAAGACGATGTCGTGCAGCGCGACATCAGGATGGTCCCCTACAAGATCGTCAGGGCCGACAACGGCGATGCCTGGGTCGAGGTGCAGGGCAAGAAGATGGCCCCGCCCGAAATCTCCGCGCGCGTGCTGATGAAGATGAAGAAGACCGCCGAGGACTATCTCGGCGAGCCGGTGAAGGAAGCGGTCATCACCGTGCCGGCCTACTTCAACGATTCGCAGCGCCAGGCGACCAAGGACGCCGGGCGCATCGCGGGCCTCGAGGTCAAGCGCATCATCAACGAGCCGACCGCGGCCGCGCTCGCCTACGGTCTCGACAAGCAGGGCGGCGATCGCAAGATCGCGGTCTACGACCTCGGCGGCGGTACGTTCGACATCTCGATCATCGAGATCGCCGAGGTGGACGGTGAGCGCCAGTTCGAGGTGCTCTCGACGAACGGCGACACGTTCCTCGGCGGCGAGGACTTCGACAAGCGCATCATCGATTACCTCGCCGAGGAGTTCCAGAAGGAGTCCGGCGTCGACGTGCGCAAGGACCCGCTCGCCATGCAGCGCCTCAAGGAGGCGGCCGAGAAGGCGAAGATCGAGCTCTCCTCGAGCCAGCAGACCGAGATCAACCTGCCGTACATCACGGCGGACGCTTCGGGTCCGAAGCACCTCAACGTGAAGCTCACCCGGGCGAAGCTCGAGTCCCTCGTCGAGGATCTCGTGCAGAAGACGATCGAGCCGTGCCGCATCGCGCTCAAGGACGCGGGCCTCACGCCGAAGGACATCTCCGAGGTGATCCTCGTCGGCGGCCAGACGCGCATGCCGCTCGTGCAGAAGTACGTGAAGGACTTCTTCGGCAAGGAGCCGCGCAAGGACGTGAACCCCGACGAGGCGGTCGCCGTGGGTGCGGCGATCCAGGGCGGCGTGCTCGCGGGCGAGGTGAAGGACGTGCTGCTGCTCGACGTCACGCCGCTCTCGCTCGGTATCGAGACGCTCGGCGGCGTGATGACGAAGCTCATCGAGAAGAACACCACGATTCCGACCAAGGCGTCGCAGGTGTTCTCCACGGCCGAGGACAATCAGACGGCCGTGACCATCCACGTGCTGCAGGGCGAGCGCGAGCGGGCCGCGGACAACAAGTCCCTCGGCAAGTTCGATCTCACCGACATCCCGCCGGCGCCGCGCGGAGTGCCTCAGATCGAGGTCACCTTCGACATCGACGCGAACGGCATTCTCAACGTCTCCGCGAAGGACAAGGCGACCGGCAAGGAGCAGCGCATCGTCATCCGCGCATCGAGCGGCCTCACGGAAGAGGAGATCCAGCGCATGATCCGCGACGCGGAGGCGCACGCGGAGGAGGACAGGCGCTTCCGCGAGCTCGTCGAGGCGCGCAACAAGGCCGACGCGCTCATCCACGCCGTCGAGAAGTCCCTCAAGGACCTCGGCGACAAGGTCGAACCGTCGGAGCGTGCGAACGTCGAGTCCGCGATCTCCGATCTGCGCTCGGCGCTGAAGGGCGACGACCGCGCCGTCATCGAGAAGAAGACGGAGGCGCTCGCCCAGGCATCGGCGAGCATCGCGCAGAAGGCCTACGCCCAGCAGCAGGCGGGCGGCGAGAGCGCCGGGTCTTCTTCGAGCACGGCGGGCGGCGCGCGCGGAAGCTCGGGCCGCGACGATGTCGTGGACGCCGAGTTCGAAGAAGTGAAGGACAAGGACCGGAAGGCTTCGTAAGCTTCGGGGCAGAATCGATGTGAGCTCGAGAGGCCGCCGGACGTGCGGGAACGTCCGGCGGCTTTCCGCGTATCAGGAGCCCGTCCCCGACCCATGACGACGAAGCGCGACTACTACAAGATCCTGGACGTTCCGCGGAACGCGACGGAGGCGGAGATCAAGAAGGCCTACCGGCGTCTCGCGATGAAGTACCACCCGGACCGCAATCCGAACGACAAGGAAGCCGAGGAGAAATTCAAGGAGGTCAAGGAGGCCTACGAGGTCCTCACCGACCCCGAGAAGCGTGCGGCCTACGACCAGTTCGGACACGCGGGCGTCGAGGCGGCCGCGCGCGGAGGCCGGCCGGGCGGCTTCGGGCCCGGCGACGCGTTCGCCGACATCTTCGGGGACGTCTTCGGAGACATCTTCGGCGGAGGCCGGCGTGCGCGCACGCAGGTGTTCCGCGGCGCGGATCTGCGCTACGAGCTCGAGCTCGATCTCGAACAGGCGGTGTTCGGCCACACGGTCGAGATCAAAGTGCCGAAGCTCGTCGAGTGCGACTCCTGCAACGGAACGGGAGCGGCGAAGGGCAGTGCACCCGTCACGTGCGACACGTGCGGCGGCTCCGGTCAGGTGCGCATCGCGCAGGGCTTCTTCCAGCTCCAGCAGACGTGCCCGCGCTGCCGCGGCGTCGGAACGATCATCCGCAATCCCTGCGACCGGTGTCATGGTCAGGGGCGCGTGCACCGCACGAAGAAACTGTCGGTCAAGGTGCCCGCCGGCGTGGACACGGGCGACCGCATCCGTCTCACAGGAGAGGGCGAGGCGGGGCGCAACGGCGGTCCGCCGGGCGATCTCTACGTGGAGATCACCGTACGCGAGCACCCGATCTTCGAGCGCGATGGCGAACATCTCTCCTGCGAGCTGCCCATCAGCTTCGCCACCGCGGCGCTCGGAGGCACGCTCACCGTGCCGACGCTCGACGGCGAGGTGACGATCAAGATTCCGCCGGAGACGCAGTCGGGCCGCGTGTTCCGCCTGCGCGAGAAAGGCGTGAAGCCGGTGCGCGGCGGACAGCGCGGCGATCTGTTCTGCCGCGTCGTCGTCGAGACGCCCGTGAACCTCACGGCCGAACAGCGCGAGCTCATCCGCAAGCTCGACGAGTCGCTGAAGAGGGAGAGCGGCAAGCACGCACCGCGCGCCACGGGTTTCCTCGAAGGCGTGAAGCGCTTCTTTTCGAGCGGCAGCGCCTGATGCCGCCGACGGCAGGGGGATCGATGATTCGCGCAGCCATCATCGGCGCCACGGGACGCATGGGACTCGCGATCGCGCGCGCCGCTTCCCGATCCAGTGACGTACGCATCACGGCCGCCGTCGCTTCGCCTTCGAGCGACAAGCGCGGGCGCGATCTGGGAGAGCTCGCAGGTTGCGGCACGCTCGGCGTGCCCGTCGATACGCAGATCGACGCGGTGCTCGAGCGTGCCGACGTCGTGATCGATTTCTCTCAGCCTGCGGCGACATCGGCGAACGTCGCAGCCTGCCGCGCCATGCGCAAGCCGCTGCTCGTCGGCACGACGGGCTTCGCGGCGGAGCTCGAACGGGCGTTCGATGCGGCGGCGAAGGAGATTCCACTGCTCGTGGCGCCGAACACGAGCATCGGCGTGACACTGCTGATCGAGCTCGTGCGTCAGGCGGCCGCAGCGCTTCCGCGCGAGTTCGACATCGAGATCGTCGAAGCACATCACCGCGGCAAGAAGGACGCGCCGTCGGGCACGGCACTCGCACTCGGACGTGCCGCCGCTCAGGGTCGCGGTGTCTCGCTCGATGACGTTGCCGTGAAGAACCGCGCGGACAGTGGACCGCGCCGTGACGGAGACATCGGCTTCGCGGTCGTGCGCGGTGGTGACATCGTCGGCGAGCACTCCGTGCTGTTCGCCGGCGACGGCGAACAGCTCACGCTCACGCATCGCGCCACGGATCGGGCGATCTTCGCCCAGGGGGCCCTCCGGGCAGCCGTCTGGCTCGCGGGCCAGCCGCCGGGGCGCTATTCGATGCGCGATTTTCTTATTAAGAAACAATGAGTTGCGCGATACGGACGGCCCGGCTGGAGCCCGCAGAACCCGGGTCCGGGGCCGCATCGCCGTGGACGGAAGGCGCCTCTCCGGCTATCATTTCGCCGCAATCCGAAAGGGTTAGTCCATACAAGGCGGGAGGATGTTCGGCAGAACTCCTCCCGCTTTGTATATGTGCCGCAAGCTCCTCGATTCACGGGAGACTCGGGCACAATTACACGGCAGTTTACGGCGGCGATGGCGACGGACACGATCCGCGGCGCTCGACGGCGCGCGCGGACACACGCGTGCGCGGCGCCGCGCCGGTTGGAAAGACGGCTCGTGAGGGCCACTCAAGGGGATTCATGTCAGTGAGCGTACCCGCGGTGCTGGCGCTGGCGGATGGAACGATCTTCCGCGGCCAGTCGATCGGAGCGAAAGGCAATACAACAGGCGAAGTCGTTTTCAATACCGCGATGACGGGTTATCAGGAGATTCTCACCGACCCGTCCTATGCCCGTCAGATCGTCACGCTCACCTATCCGCACATCGGCAACACGGGCACGACACCCGAAGATCTCGAGGCGTCGCAGATCCATGCCGCGGGGCTCGTGATCCGCGATCTGCCGCCGCGCGCGAGCAGCTGGCGCATGAGCGAGAGTCTGCGCGAGTTTCTCGAGCGCGGACGCGTCGTCGCCATCGCCGGCATCGATACGCGCAAGCTCACGCGGATCCTGCGCGACAAGGGCGCGCAGGCGGGCTGCATCATGACGGGCGAACGCGTCGACGAGGCGGCTGCCGTCAAGGCCGCGCGCATGTTCCCGGGCCTCAAGGGCATGGACCTCGCGAAGGTCGTGTCGACGAAGCGCGTGTATCAGTGGAACGAAGGCACGGTGTGGCCCGAGAGCTCGCGCCAGCCGATCCGCGCTCACCAGCGGCTGCACGTGGTCGCGTACGACTTCGGCGTCAAGCGCAACATCCTGCGGCTCTTCGCCGATCACGGCTGCCGCGTCACGGTCGTGCCGGCTCAGACGAGCGCGAAGGAAGTCCTCGAGCTCGCGCCCGACGGCGTGTTCCTCTCGAACGGACCGGGCGACCCCGAGCCCTGCGACTACGCGATCCGCGCCACGCAGGAGCTCCTCGAGACCGACATTCCGATCTTCGGCATCTGCCTCGGGCACCAGATCCTGGGGCTCGCGACCGGCGCGCGCACGGTGAAGATGAAGTTCGGCCATCACGGCGCGAACCATCCCGTGCAGGACCTCGACACCGGCCGCGTGCTGATCACGAGTCAGAACCACGGATTCGCGGTCGACGAGGCGACGCTGCCGCCCAACGTGAGGGCGACGCACCGGTCGCTGTTCGACGGCACGCTGCAGGGAATCGCGCTCAAGGACAAGCCGGCGTTCGGCTTCCAGGGACATCCGGAGGCGAGCCCGGGACCGCACGACCTGCGGTCGCTGTTCGACCGCTTCAACCACCTCATGCTCAGGCGCCTGCAGAGTCAGCTGCGAGCCGTCGAAAGGGAGGCGCGGCGTCAGCAGCAGGCGGGCGAGCGTCAGGGAACCTGAGTCCCGCGCGGCGAACGAGGACGAGCACGAGACAAGCACATCACCACCGCGTGCGGCGCGGTGGATAACGACATGCCCAGAAGAACCGACATCGAGAGCATCCTGATCATCGGCGCCGGCCCCATCGTCATCGGGCAGGCGTGCGAGTTCGACTATTCCGGCACGCAGGCCTGCAAGGCGCTGAAGGAGGAGGGCTACCGGGTCATCCTGGTGAACTCCAATCCGGCGACGATCATGACCGACCCCGAGATGGCCGACGCCATCTACATCGAGCCGGTCAACTGGCGCACGGTCGCGCGCATCATCGAGAAGGAGAAGCCCGACGCGCTGCTGCCCACGATGGGCGGGCAGACCGCGCTCAACACGGCGCTCGATCTGGTGCGCGAGGGCGTGCTCGAGAAGCACGGCGTGGAGCTCATCGCCGCGTCGCGCGAGGCGATCGACATGGCCGAGGATCGCGAGCGCTTCCGCAACGCGATGCGCGAGATCGGGCTCGAGGTCCCGCGCTCGCTGATCGCACGCAGCATGGAAGAGGCGATCGCGGGCGTCGCCGAGATCGGTTACCCCTGCGTCATCCGTCCGTCGTTCACACTCGGCGGAACCGGCGGCGGCATCGCGTACAACCGCGAGGAGTTCGAGACGATCGTCGCCCGCGGCCTCGACGCCTCTCCGACGAGCGAGGTGCTGCTCGAGGAGTCGGTCATCGGCTGGAAGGAATTCGAGATGGAGGTGGTGCGGGACCGCAAGGACAACTGCATCATCGTCTGCTCCATCGAGAACCTCGACCCGATGGGCGTGCACACCGGCGACTCGATCACCGTCGCGCCGGCGCAGACGCTGACCGACAAGGAATACCAGCGCATGCGCGACGCCTCCATCGCGGTGCTGCGCAAGATCGGCGTCGACACGGGCGGCTCGAACGTGCAGTTCGCCGTCAATCCGAAGGACGGTCGGCTCCTCGTCATCGAGATGAACCCGCGCGTGTCGCGCTCCTCGGCGCTCGCCTCCAAGGCGACGGGTTTCCCGATCGCGAAGATCGCCGCGAAGCTGGCGGTCGGCTACACCCTCGACGAGCTGAAGAACGACATCACGGGCGGCGCGACGCCCGCGTCGTTCGAGCCGACGATCGACTACGTCGTCACGAAGATTCCGCGCTTCGCCTTCGAGAAGTTCCCGTCGGCGAACGACCGCCTCACCACGCAGATGAAGTCCGTGGGCGAGGTGATGGCGATCGGGCGCACCTTCCAGGAGTCGCTGCAGAAGGCGCTGCGCGGCCTCGAGACGGGGCTCGACGGCCTCAACGAGCAGATGACGCTGCCGCTCACCGACGAAGGGCAGGAGAAGCTCGCGTACGAGCTGCGCGCGCCCGGTCCGAACCGGCTGCTGTACGTGGCCGACGCGTTCCGCGCGGGCTGGGACCTCGAGCGCATCGCGGAGCTCACGCACATCGATCCGTGGTTCCTCGCGCAGATCGAGGAGCTGGTGCACGAGGAACGGAAGGTGCGCGAGCACGGCTTCGCGGGACTCGACGCCGAGCGTCTGAGGTTCCTCAAGCGCAAGGGCTTCTCGGATTCCCGGCTCGCGCGTCTCACGGGCGTCGAGGAGAAGCAGATACGCTCGCGGCGCCACGAGCTCGGCATCCTGCCCGTGTACAAGCGCGTCGACACGTGTGCCGGTGAATTCGCGACGTCGACCGCGTACCTCTACTCGACGTACGAGGAGGAGTGCGAGGCGAACCCGACCGACCGGCGCAAGATCATGATCCTGGGCGGCGGTCCGAACCGCATCGGGCAGGGCATCGAGTTCGACTACTGCTGCGTGCACGCGGCGCTCGCCCTGCGCGAGGACGGTTTCGAGACCATCATGGTCAACTGCAACCCCGAGACCGTCTCCACCGACTACGACACGTCCGACCGCCTGTACTTCGAGCCCCTGACGCTCGAGGACGTGCTCGAGATCATCGCGAAGGAGAAGCCGGAGGGGATCATCGTGCAGTTCGGCGGCCAGACGCCGCTCAAGCTGTCGCGCGCGCTCGAAGCTGCCGGCGCGCCGATCATCGGCACGACGCCCGATTCCATCGACATCGCCGAGGACCGCGAGCGCTTCCAGATGCTCGTGACGAACCTCGGTCTCAAGCAGCCGGCGAACGCGACGGCGCGCACGGAAGAGCAGGCCGTGAGACTCGCGCGCGAGGTCGGCTTTCCGCTCGTCGTGCGTCCGTCCTACGTGCTCGGCGGCCGGGCGATGGAAGTGGTGTTCAACGAGGACGATCTGCGCGCGTACATGGCCGACGCGGTGAAGGTGTCGAACGACAGCCCCGTGCTGCTCGACCGCTTCCTCGACGTCGCGATCGAGGTGGACGTCGATGCCGTGTGCGACGGTCACGACGTGCTCATCGGCGGCATCATGGAGCACATCGAGCAGGCGGGCGTGCATTCGGGCGACTCGGGCTGCTCGCTGCCGCCGAACAGCCTCTCGAAGGAGATCCAGGACCAGCTGCGCGAGCAGACGCGCAAGCTCGCCCGTGCCCTGAACGTGGTCGGGCTCATGAACGTCCAGTTCGCCATCCAGAACGGCGTCATCTACGTGCTCGAGGTCAATCCCCGCGCCTCGCGCACCGTGCCGTTCGTCTCGAAGGCGACCGGGCTGCCGCTGGCGAAGATCGCCGCACGCGTGATGGCCGGGCGGAAGCTCAAGGAGCTGGGGGCTACCGAAGAGCGCGTGCCGCGCTACTATTCGGTGAAAGAAGCGGTATTCCCGTTCGTGAAGTTCCCGGAGGCCGATCCGATTCTCGGCCCCGAGATGAAATCCACGGGCGAGGTGATGGGCACCGGCCTCACCTTCGGCGAGGCCTACGCCAAGGCGCAGACCGCCTCCGGTGTGACCCTGCCGCGCAAGGGCGTGTGCCTGCTCAGCGTGCGCGACCGTGACAAGCCCGGCGCCATCGTGCTGGCGCGCAAGCTCATCGAGCGCGGTTTCGAGCTGGTCGCCACGGCGGGCACCGCGAAGGTGCTCGAGGAAGCCGGGATTCCCTGCCGCCGCGCCAACAAGGTGCGCGAGGGGCGGCCGCACATCGTGGACATGATCAAGAACGGTGAATTCGACCTCATCGTGAACACGACGGAGGGCAAGCAGGCCACGCGCGAATCGAATTCGATCCGCCGTGAGGCCGTGCACCATGGCGTGACGTACTACACGACGCTTGCAGGAGCGCTCGCCACGTGCGAGGCGCTCGATCATCTCGACGAAGTCTCGGTCAACCGCATCCAGGATCTGCACAGAGAGGCGTACGGGGCATGAAACGCACACCGATGACCCTGAGGGGGGCCGAAGCACTGCGCGCCGAGCTCAGGCGTCTGAAGTCGGAGGCGCGCCCGAACATCATCAAGGCGATCGCCGAGGCGCGCGCGCACGGCGATCTCTCGGAGAACGCCGAGTATCACGCCGCGCGCGAGCAGCAGGGATTCATCGAGGGCCGCATCAAGGAGCTCGAGGCCAAGCTCGCGAACGCGGAGATCATCGACCCGAGCAAGCTGCCCAACACCGGGCGGGTCGTGTTCGGCGCCACCGTGGAGCTCGAAGACCAGGACGAGGGCGGTCGCGTGGTGTATCAGATCGCCGGCGAGGACGAAGCGGACATCCGCGAGGGGCGCATCTCGATCACGTCGCCCATCGCACGCGCGCTCGTCGGCAAGTCGCAGGGCGACGTGGTGGAAGTTGCCGCGCCGGGCGGCACCCGCACGTACGAGATCGTCGCCGTGCGCTACGAGTAGCGCGGTCCGTCAGGCGTCAGGGATGACGATCCTGGAAAGATCGGGTCGCGGCCGGTACAGCACGGCGACGTGACCGATACGGTGCACCAGGCTGCTCTCGGTGCGGCGCGCGAGTTCCTCGAGGATCGCATCGCGCTCCTCGCGTTCGGCGCCGCGCACCTTCACCTTGATGAGCTCGTGATCGTGCAGCGCGCGCGACGTTTCCTTCGCGACCGCCTCGGTGAGGCCGGCCGCGCCGATGTGAATGACGGGTTTGAGGGAGTGGGCGAGACCGCGCAGGTATCGCCGCTGTCTTTCGCTGAGTTCCATCACTGCATTGTACCGGCCGATGAGCGATGGGGCAGGAGCCTCCTCGCGGGCCGGGAGACCCACGGATGACACGCCGTTCGAAGAGCAGCGGCCGCTGGCTGCGCGAGCACTTCTCCGACCCGTTCGTGCAGCGGGCGCAGGCGGAGGGCTGGCGCTCGCGGGCGGTATTCAAGCTCGAGGAAATCGACCGCAGGGAGCACCTGCTGCGCCCCGGAGACGTCTGCCTGGATCTCGGGGCCGCACCGGGCGCCTGGAGTCAGTACGCGCGGCGCCGGGTCGGCCGCCGCGGGCGGGTCGTTGCTACCGACATCCTGCCCATGGACCCCATCGAGGGCGTGGAGTTCGTGCAGGGAGATTTCCGGGAGCAGGAGGTCTTCGACCGGATCCTGGCACTGGTTCCCGAGCGGGGCGTGGACGTCGTACTGTCCGACATGGCGCCCAACCTGAGCGGGGTGGACGCCATCGACCAACCCCGCTCGATGTATCTCGCCGAGCTCGCCCTGGACCTCGCCGGCCGTGTCTTGAAGCCTGGCGGCAGTGCCCTGATCAAGGTGTTCCAGGGTGCCGGGTTCCAGGAGCTCCTCGCCGCCGCGCGCCGCAGCTACGCCAAGGTAAAGCTGTACAAACCGGAAGCCTCGCGCGCGCGCAGCCCCGAGATGTACTTGCTGGCTAAGCACCTCTCGATGGTGTAGGTTCGATTCGGGCGCCCAGCGCTCCCCGACATGAGGTCCCTGCCTTGAACGATCTGACGAAAAACATCCTGCTCTGGGTCGTCATCGTGCTGGTGCTGCTCGCGGTGTTCAGCCGCTACATGCCGGCCGTCGGCCAGCCCGAGGAGATCCGCTACTCCACGTTCCTCTCGGACGTGAAGGCGAACCGGGTCGAATCGGTGGTGCTGCAGGGCGAGATGATCTACGGGGTCCGGAAGGACAAGACCCAGTTCAAGACCTACAACCCGGAGACGGATTACACCGCGCTGATCGGCGCTCTCCAGAAAGCGGACGTCGCCATCGAGGGCCGGCCGCCGAAGCAGCCGAACTTCCTCGCGCAGCTCCTGCTGCAACTCGCACCGGCGCTGCTCCTCATCCTGGTGTTCGTCTACATGCTGCGCCAGATGCAGGGCGCATCGGGCGGGCGGGGCGCCATGTCGTTCGGCAAGAGCAGGGCGCGGCTGCTCGGTGAGGATCAGGTCAATGTCACGTTCGCCGACGTCGCCGGTGTCGACGAGGCGAAGCAGGAGGTCGCGGAGATCGTCGACTTCCTGAAGGACCCGGGCAAGTTCCAGAAGCTCGGCGGCAAGATTCCGAAGGGCGTGCTGATGGTCGGCCCGCCGGGCACCGGCAAGACGCTGCTCGCGCGCGCCATCGCGGGCGAAGCGAAGGTGCCGTTCTTCACCATTTCCGGCTCCGACTTCGTCGAGATGTTCGTGGGTGTCGGTGCCTCGCGCGTGCGCGACATGTTCGAGCAGGCGAAGAAGCACGCGCCCTGCATCATCTTCATCGACGAGATCGACGCCGTCGGCCGGCACCGCGGTGCGGGCCTCGGCGGCGGCCACGACGAGCGCGAGCAGACGCTGAACCAGCTGCTCGTCGAGATGGACGGTTTCGAGGGCAACGAAGGCATCATCGTCATCGCGGCGACGAACCGTCCCGACGTGCTCGATCCGGCGCTGCTGCGTCCGGGCCGCTTCGACCGTCAGGTGGTCGTGCCGCTGCCCGACGTGCGCGGCCGCGAGCAGATCCTGCGCGTGCACATGCGGCGTGTGCCGCTCGCGGATGACGTCAAGCCCGCGACGATCGCACGCGGTACGCCGGGCTTCTCCGGCGCAGACCTCGCGAATCTCGTGAACGAAGCGGCGCTCTTCGCCGCGCGCGCCAACAAGCGTGTCGTCGGCATGGAGGAGTTCGAGCGCGCGAAGGACAAGATCATGATGGGAGCCGAGCGGCGCTCCATGGTCATGACCGAGGCGGAGAAGCGCATGACCGCCTATCACGAGGCCGGCCACGCCATCGTCGGCATGAGCGTCCCCGAGCACGATCCCGTGTACAAGGTGACCATCATTCCGCGCGGCCGCGCGCTCGGCGTCACGCAGTTCCTGCCGGAGCAGGATCGCTACAGTCTCTCCAAGCGGCGTATCGAGAGCTCGATCGCCACGCTCTTCGGCGGCCGCATCGCCGAGGAGCTGATCTTCGGTCCCGACGCCGTCACTACCGGCGCATCCAACGACATCGAGCGCGCCACGGAGCTCGCGCGCAACATGGTGACGAAGTGGGGTCTGTCGGATCGGCTCGGGCCGTTGACGTACTCCGAGGACGCGGGCGAGGTGTTCCTCGGTCGCTCCGTGACGCAGCACAAGCAGGTCTCCGACGGCACGGCGCACGCCATCGACGAGGAGGTCCGCCGCGTCATCGAGACGAACTACGCGCGGGCCAAGGAAATCCTGCAGAAGAACATCGACAAGCTGCACCTGATGGCCGAAGCGCTGATGAAGTACGAGACCATCGACGAAGAGCAGATCAAGGACATCATGGCAGGCCGTGCGCCGCGTCCGCCGAGCGACTGGGACGACACGCTGTCGAACCGCACGCCGCCGCGGCCGGAGCCCGAAGGCGAGCCGGGACCCATCGGCACGCCGGCCGGTCAGCACTGACCCTCGCGGCGCACCCGCTCCTCGTCACATCCGGAGCGGCGGGAGCAGCAGCGCCCTTCTACGCGTGAACCCTCTCCCCGCAACGCGGGGAGAGGGTTGTAGACTCTCGGTCCCATGCATCTCGTCTGCGGAACGCGCACGCTCGATCTCTCGCGGCCCGTCGTCATGGGCATCCTCAACGTCACGCCGGATTCGTTCTCGGACGGCGGGCGTTTCTTCGATCCTGGCGTCGCGCTGGAACACGCGCTGCGCATGCGTGAGGAGGGCGCGGCGATCATCGACGTCGGCGGAGAGTCGACGCGGCCGGGCTCGGAGCCCGTGCCGGCCGAGGAGGAGATCCGCCGCGTGGTACCGGTGATCCGGCGCCTCGCGGCCGAGACCGACGCGATCATCTCCGTCGACACGAGCAAGCCCGAAGTCATGCGCGCCGCCGCGGACGCCGGTGCGCACATGATCAACGACGTCTACGGCCTCAGGCTCCCCGGTGCGCTCGAGGCGGCGGCCGCGACGGACTGCGCCGTGTGCCTGATGCACATGCAGGGTGAGCCCCGCACGATGCAGGTGAACCCCACCTACGAGGAGGTCGTGACCGAAGTCAAGGCATTCCTGCTCGAGCGGGTGCAGGCTTGCCGGGACGCGGGGATCGACGAGCGGCGCATCGTCATCGATCCGGGATTCGGGTTCGGCAAGACGGTGGAACACAACCTCGAGCTGCTGCGGCGGCTCGACGAGCTCACGGCAACGGGCTGGCCGGTGCTGGCCGGTCTGTCGCGGAAGTCGATGCTCGGGAGGATCCTCGGCCGCCCGGTCGAGGAGCGGCTCGCGGGGAGCCTCGCGCTCGCGATGATCGCGGTCGAGCGTGGCGCACGGATCATGCGTGTGCACGACGTCGCCGCCACCGTGGACGTGCTGAAGGTGCTGAGCGCGGTACGAGAGGGAGGTTGATTCGGTGAGTCGGCGGTATTTCGGTACGGACGGCGTTCGCGGCCGTGTGGGCGAGCACCCGATGACGGTGGACTTCGCGCTGCGTCTCGCCAGTGCCGCGGCACGCGTGCTCGCGCCCAACGGCGGCAAGGTGCTCATCGGCAAGGACACGCGGCTGTCCGGTTACATGTTCGAGTCGGCGCTCGAGGCGGGTTTCGTCGCCGCCGGTGTGGACGTGCTGCTCATCGGGCCGCTGCCGACGCCGGGCATCGCCTACATGACGCGCCATTTCCGCTGCGACTTCGGCGTGGTGATCAGCGCGTCGCACAACCTCTACGACGACAACGGCATCAAGTTCTTCGACTCATCCGGCGCGAAGCTCTCCGACGAGCTCGAGGAGCGCATCGAAGCCGAGCTCGACCAGCCGCCGGTGACGGTTACGTCGCGGAGCCTCGGACGCGCCACCCGCGTGGACAAGGCACGCGTCGAGTATCAGTCGTTCTGCGCTTCGACGCTGCCGCCAGGAGTCGACCTGTCGGGGCTCAAGATCGTGATCGATTGCGCGAACGGTGCCGCGTACAAGGTCGGGCCGCGTCTGCTGGCCGACCTCGGCGCCGAGATCGTGCCGATCGGCTCGTCACCGAACGGTCGCAACATCAACGATGGCTGCGGCTCGACCGCGCCCGATCTCCTGCAGCTCACGGTCCCGGGCGTGCGGGCGAACGTCGGCATCGCGCTCGACGGCGACGGCGACCGGCTGGTGATGGTCGATCACCTGGGCCGGCTCGTCGACGGCGATCAGCTCCTGTACGTCATGGCGCTCGCGCGCAAGCAGGCGGGCACGCTGCAGGGGCCGGTCGTGGGCACGGTGATGAGCAACCTCGGGCTCGAGCTCGCGCTGCGCCAGCATGGGATCGAGTTCCGCCGTGCGCCGGTCGGCGACCGCTACGTGCTCGGCATGCTGCGCGAGTGCGGCGGCGTGCTCGGCGGTGAGACGTCGGGACACATCCTCTGTCTCGACAAGACCACGACGGGCGATGCGCTCGTCAACGCGCTGCAGGTGCTGGCGATCATGAAGCAGACCGGCCGCTCGCTCGCGGAGCTCACCGCGGGCATGCACAAGTACCCGCAGGTGCTGCTCAACGTGAAGGTGGCGCGGCGCTTCGATCCGAAGACCGTGCCGGCGGTTCAGGAGGCCGTCGAGCGCATCGAGAAGCGCCTCGCCGGCGAAGGCCGCGTCGTGCTGCGCGCCTCCGGCACGGAGCCCGTCATCCGCGTCATGGTCGAGGGAAGAGAGGAAGCCGCGACACGCGCGCTCGCCACCGAGCTCGCCGACGTGGTGCGCGCGGCCGCCGTGTAGCGGCCTTTCGGTTTATCCCTATTCGCGCGTATCACCGGGCAGGCAGGCCCTGAGGCGGGAGGGAGAGTGAGTGCGAGCGTTGCGCCCGCTGCACTGCGTGGCTATCATCGCGCGCCTTTTTTGAGAATCCCCGTGCGTTGATTCGCGCCGGCGGAAGGACAGGAGATGCGGCGTCCCATCGTTGCCGGAAACTGGAAGATGCACGGCTCGCGTGCCGAGAACGCGCGGCTGATCGAGGAGATCGCCGCGGGTTTTCCGGAGCGGCCGGCCGCCGCATGCATCGTGTGTCCGCCCTTCGTGTATCTGCAGGAGGTCGGAAGACTCCTGCGCGATGCGGAGCTCGACTCACAGATCGAGCTCGGCGCTCAGGACTGCTGCGCCGAGGCGCAGGGGGCGTATACCGGTGAAGTCTCTGCGGCGATGCTCAGGGACGTGGGCTGCACGTACGTGATCGTCGGGCACTCGGAGCGTCGCACCCTGTACGGTGAGGACGATCAGCTCGTGGCGCGCAAGTTCGCGGCGGCGCAGTCGAAGGGACTCGTGCCGATCCTGTGCGTCGGCGAGCAGCTCTCGGAGCGTGAAGCCGGGCTCACGAACCAGGTCGTCGGGCGTCAGCTCGATGCCGTGCTCGAGCTGTGCGGTGCCGATGCCTTCGCAGGTGCCGTCATCGCGTACGAGCCCGTCTGGGCGATCGGGACCGGTCGCAATGCGACGCCGGAGCAGGCGCAGGAAGTACACGCGTTCATCCGGGGACGGATCGGCGCACGTAATGCTAGAATTGCAGCGGAGACACGCATTCTCTATGGCGGCAGCGTGAAGGCCGGGAACGCGGCGGAGCTGTTCGCGATGCCCGACGTCGACGGCGGTCTGATCGGCGGCGCTTCGCTCAAGGCCGAGGAGTTTCTGGCTATTCTGGGGGCTGCCCGCTCATAGGGCGCAGGTTCTGCGATGTTGCGTACGGCACTGTCGATCCTGCAGTTCTTCGTCTCGGCCGCGATCATCGGCCTCGTGCTGCTTCAGCGCGGCAAGGGCGCCGACGCGGGCGCGGGCTTCGGTGCCGGGGCCTCGGGAACCGTATTCGGCGCGCGGGGTGCGCGCACGGCTCTGTCGCGGGCAACCGCGATCCTGGCTGCGATCTTCATGGTCAACAGCCTGGTGCTCGCGTACATCGGTAATCAGGCGGCCGAAGAGAGGCCGGCGACGATCCTGGACCAGGCGGGTGAGTCCGTGCCCGAGCCGGCGACTGCCGCGCCTGCTGCGACGGATGCCGTGCCGGAGCCTGCATCTCCGCCGGTTCCGGCGCCTGCGGGCGAATCCTCGGGTGACCGGCCTGTGCAGTGATCTCCAGCTCGAAAATCTGCCGACGTGGTGGAATTGGTAGACACACTAGCTTGAGGGGCTAGCGGCGCGAGCCGTGTCGGTTCGAATCCGACCGTCGGCACCAAATTTTCGAGCCTGACTGTTACAATGCGCGCCTTTGTTTGAGGGGCGGCGAGGCGCCGGTGGGCGTGCTGTCCCGTACGAGCTTGGGCGTCGAGAAAATGCTGTCCAATTACCTCCCGATCCTGATCTTCCTGATCGTCGCGGCGGGCGTCGCCGTGGTGCTGCTCGTCCTCGGCACGGGCATCGGCCGCTACTTCGCCCGCTTCCACGGCGATCGTGAGAAGCTCTCGCCGTACGAGTGCGGTTTCGAGGCCTTCGAGGACACCCGGCGCAAGTTCGACGTCCGCTACTACCTCGTGGCGATCCTCTTCATCGTGTTCGATCTCGAGATCGCCTTCCTCTTTCCCTGGGCCGTATCGCTCGGAAACATCGGCACGTTCGGCCTCGTCGCGATGGGAATCTTCCTTGCAATACTCGTCGTGGGCTTCATCTACGAGTGGAAGAAAGGAGCTCTCGAGTGGGACTAGATCCTGAAGGCGCAGAGGGCTTCGCGCAGCGCGGCTTCCTCACGACGCAGGTCGACAATCTCGTCAACTGGGCCCGTACCGGTTCCCTGTGGCCCATGACCTTCGGCCTCGCGTGCTGCGCGGTCGAGATGATGCACGCAGGCGCGTCGCGGTACGACCTCGACCGCTTCGGCGTGATCTTCCGGCCGAGCCCGCGTCAGTCCGACGTCATGATCGTGGCGGGCACGCTCGTGAACAAGATGGCGCCGGCGCTGCGCAAGGTGTACGACCAGATGGCCGAGCCGCGCTGGGTCATCTCGATGGGCTCGTGCGCGAACGGCGGCGGCTACTACCACTATTCGTACTCGGTCGTGCGCGGCTGCGACCGCATCGTGCCCGTGGACGTCTACGTTCCCGGCTGCCCGCCGACGGCGGAAGCGCTGATCTACGGCATCATCCAGCTGCAGAAGAAGATCGCGCGCACCAGCACGATCGCACGCTGAACGAGGAGATTTCGCGGTGACGGAGCGCATCGAAGCTCTCGCCCAGAAAGTGATCGCGCGCCTTGGTGACCGGGTGCGCCGCCTTCCGTCGCTCCCCGATGAGCTCGCCTTCGAGGTCGAGCCGGAATCGCTCCTCGACGTCTGCCGCACGCTGCGCGATGCCCCCGAGCTCCGCTTCGAGATGCTCATGGACATCGCGGGCATCGACTTCCTCGACTACGGGCGCGACGAGTGGCAGACACAGTCCGCCACCCGCAGCGGCTTCAGCCGCGGATCGCGCCGGCTCGTCGGGCCGCGGCCGCCGACCATGGAGCGCCGTTTCGGCGTCGCTTACCAGCTCCTTTCGATCACGCACAACGAGCGGCTTCGGCTGCGCGTGCTCTGCCGGGACAACGAGGAGCCGGTGGTCGATTCGGTCGTGGACATATGGGCGTCGGCCAACTGGTTCGAGCGCGAGGCCTTCGATCTCTTCGGCATCCTGTTCCGCGGACACCCGGATCTGCGGCGCATCCTCACGGACTACGGCTTCGTCGGTCATCCGTTCCGCAAGGACTTCCCGATGATCGGCAACGTCGAGGTGCGCTACGACCCCGAGAAGAAGCGCGTGGTGTACGAGCCGGTGAGCATCGTGCCGCGCGTGGTCGTGCCGAAGGTGATCCGCAGGGACGAGCGTTACTCGCCGGCGCTGCGCGACGCGGCCGGGACGGGAAAGCAGTGAGGAAGACCGGATCGGAAGCCGTCGCGCCTGACGCCGGCCCGCACACACTATGAGCGAGATCCGCAACTACACGATGAACTTCGGGCCGCAGCATCCGGCGGCCCACGGCGTGCTGCGCCTCGTCCTCGAGATGGACGGCGAGGTGATCCAGAAGGCCGATCCGCACATCGGCCTGCTGCACCGGGCGACCGAGAAGTTCGCGGAGACCAAGCCCTACAACCAGACGATCCCGTACATGGATCGCCTGGACTACGTCTCGATGATGTGCAACGAGCACGCGTACGTGCTCGCCATCGAGCGGCTGCTCGGCATCAAGCCGCCGATCCGCGCCCAGTACATCCGCGTGATGTTCGACGAGATCACGCGCATCCTGAACCACCTGATGTGGCTCGGCTCGCACGGGCTCGACATCGGCGCGATGACCGTCTTCCTCCTCTGCTTCAAGGAGCGCGAGGAGCTGATGGACGTGTACGAGGCGGTCTCGGGCACGCGCATGCACGCGGCGTACTACCGCCCGGGCGGCGTGTACCGCGATCTGCCGGACTCGATGCCGAAGTACAAGCCGTCCAAGTGGCGCTCGCAGAAGGAAGTCGACCGCCTGAACGAGGCGCGCTCGGGCACCATGCTCGACTTCATCTGGGCGTTCACCGAGCGATTCCCGAAGAGCATCGACGACTACGAGACGCTGCTCACCGACAACCGCATCTGGAAGCAGCGCACGGTGAACATCGGCGTCGTCTCGCCGGAGCGGGCGATGCAGCTCGGCTTCTCGGGACCCATGCTGCGCGGCTCGGGTATCGCGTGGGATCTGCGCAAGAAGCAGCCGTACGAGGTGTACGACCGGCTGGATTTCGACGTTCCGGTCGGCGTGAACGGCGACTGCTACGACCGGTACCTGGTGCGCATCGAGGAGATGCGCCAGTCGAACCGCATCATCCGCCAGTGCGTGGAGTGGCTGAAGGCCAACCCCGGCCCCGTGATGATCGACGACCGCAAGATCCGCCAGCCGCGCCGCGAGGACATGAAGGGCGACATGGAATCGCTCATTCACCACTTCAAGTTCTTCACGGAGGGCTACTGCGTGCCGGAGGGAGAGACGTACGCGGCGATCGAGGCGCCGAAGGGCGAGCTCGGCGTCTATCTCATCTCCGACGGCGCGAACAAGCCCTACAGGCTCAAGGTGCGTGCGCCGGGCTTCGCGCATCTGGCCGCGCTCGACGAGATGGTGCGCGGTCACATGCTGGCGGACGTCGTGGCCGTGATCGGCACGCAGGACATCGTTTTCGGGGAGATCGACCGGTGACGCAGACCACGGGAGGCGCGGCCGCGCTGCTCTCGGAGCACACGCGCCAGGAGATCGACCGCTGGGTGGCGAAGTTTCCGCCGGGCCGGCAGCGCTCCGCGGTGATCGCGGCGCTGCGCGCCGCGCAGGAGCAGAACCAGGGGTACCTCACCAAGCCGCTCATGGACGCGGTGGCGGAGTACCTGAACCTCCCGCCGATCCAGGTGTACGAGGTGGCGAGCTTCTATTCGATGTTCGAGCTGCATCCATGCGGCCGGCATCACGTGAGCATCTGCACGAACATCTCGTGCATGCTGAACGGCGCCGACGAGATCGTGGCGCACGTCGAGAAGAAGCTGGGCATCCGCCTCGGCGAGAGCACGCCCGACGGACGCATCTTCCTCAAGCGCGAGGAGGAGTGTCTCGCGGCGTGCACCGGCGCGCCGATGATGATGGTCGATCACATCTACTACGAGAATCTGACGCCGGAGAAGGTCGATCAGATCCTCGACGAGCTGAAGTGACACGATGGCGTCCTACGAAGACAAGATGAATCTCGTGGTCTTCGAGCCGCTCAAGTACGAGCGCTCGTGGACGCTGGAGACCTACCGCAAGATCGGCGGCTACCAGGTGTGGGAGCGCATCCTCGCCGAGAAGCCGCCGCGCGAGGAGATCATCGAGGCGGTCAAGGCGTCGGGGCTGCGCGGCCGCGGCGGCGCGGGCTTCCCGACCGGCACGAAGTGGAGCTTCATGCCGCGCAATGTGCCGGGCCAGAAGTACGTCGTCTGCAACTCGGACGAGAGCGAGCCCGGCACCTGCCACGACCGCGACATCCTGCGCTACAACCCGCACGCGCTCATCGAAGGCATGGCGATCGGCGGCTACGCGATGGGCGCGACGGTCGGCTACAACTACATCCGCGGCGAGTTCCTCGGTGAGCCCATTCCGCGCTTCGAGGCTGCGCTGAAGGAGGCATACGACGCGGGTCTCCTCGGCAAGAACATCCGCGGATCCGGGATCGATTTCGATCTCTACACGTTCCACGGCGCGGGCGCCTACATCTGCGGCGAGGAGACGGCGCTGCTCGAGTCGCTCGAGGGCAAGCCGGGCAAGCCTCGCTTCAAGCCGCCGTTCCCGGCGAACTTCGGTCTCTACGGCCGGCCGACGACGATCAACAACACGCAGAGCTACGCGTCGGTCCCGACGATCCTGCGCAAGGGACCGCAGTGGTTCGCCAGCCTGGGGCCGCCCAACTCCGGCGGCACCGTGATCTTCTCGGTCTCGGGCCACGTCGCGAAACCGGGCAACTTCGAGCTTCCGCTCGGCATTCCCTTCCGCGATCTCCTCGAGCTCGCGGGCGGCGTGCGCGGCGGGCGCAAGCTCAAGGCCGTGATCCCCGGCGGCTCGTCGGTGCCGGTTCTGCCGGCCGAGAAGATTCTCGCGGCCAACATGGACTACGACTCGCTGCGTGCCGCGGGCTCCGCGCTCGGCTCCGCGGCGGTCATCGTCATGGACGAGACCACGTGCATGGTGCGGGTGCTCGAGCGGCTCTCGCGCTTCTACATGTCCGAGTCCTGCGGACAGTGCACGCCGTGCCGCGAGGGCACCGGCTGGCTCAACCGCACCATCCGCCGGATCCTGGCGGGGCAGGGGCGTCGCACGGATCTGGACCTGCTCGTCGACGTCGCGAACCGCATCGAGGGTCACACCATCTGCGCGCTGGGCGATGCCGCCGCGTGGCCGGTGCAGAGCTTCATCCGCCACTTCCGCCACGAGTTCGAGTACATGATCGACCACGGCGGACGGAGCATCGTCCAGGAGCAGCTCGGTACGGTGGCGGCGTGAGATCTGACGGGCGCCGCGGGCGGCGCGCGCGAACTGGCGCTGAGGATTGAGACTTTGGATCCCAAAGCAGAAGACCTGGTCAACATCGAAGTCAACGGCGTGCCGCTGAAGGCGCGCAAGGGCGAGATGATCATTCGCGTCACGGACGCGAACGGCATCTACGTCCCGCGCTTCTGCTACCACGACAAGCTCTCGGTGGCGGCGAACTGCCGCATGTGCCTGGTCGAGGTCGAGAAGGCTCCCAAGCCCATGCCCGCCTGCGCGACGCCGGTCGCCGAGGGCATGAAGATCTTCACCAACTCGGCGAAGGCCCTCGGCGCGCAGCGCGCGACGATGGAATTCCTGCTCATCAATCATCCGCTCGACTGCCCGATCTGCGACCAGGGCGGCGAGTGCGAGCTGCAGGACCTCGCGGTCGGCTTCGGACGCGACATCTCGCGCTACACGGAACGCAAGCGCGTGGTGGCCGACGAGAACCTGGGCCCGCTGATCGCCACCGACATGACGCGCTGCATTCACTGCACGCGCTGCATCCGCTTCAGCGAGGAGATCGCGGGCTATCCCGAGCTCGGCATGATCGGCCGCGGCGAGCAGGCGAGGGTGCGCGTGTACGTCGAGCGCACCGTCGATCACGAGCTCTCGGGCAACGTCATCGATCTGTGCCCGGTCGGCGCGCTCGTCTCGAAGCCGTACCGCTTCCGTGCGCGCGCGTGGGAAATGACCGCGCATCCGCTCGTCTCGCCGCACGACGGCGTGGGCACGAACCTGTTCGCGCACGTGCTGCGCGGCAGGCTGATGCGCGTGGTGCCGCGCGAGAACGACGCGATCAACGAGACGTGGATCGCGGACCGCGACCGCTTCAGCTACGAGGGCATCTACAGCGCGGACCGGCTGCAGACGCCGATGATCCGCACCGAGCAGGGGTGGGAAGCCGTCGACTGGCAGACCGCGCTCAATGCCGCCGCGGAAGGCCTGCGTGCGCGTGCGAGCGAGCTCGGCGCGCTCGCGAGCAGCTCGAGCACCGTCGAGGAGCTCTATCTCCTCAACCGGGTGGTCCGCGGTCTCGGCTCGAACAACGTCGATCATCGCCTGCGCCGGAAGGACTTCCGCGACCAGGACGCCGATCCGCGCTATCCGTCGCTCGGCATGCGCATCGCGGACGTCGATCGCCTCGGCTCTCTGCTCGTCATCGGCTCGAATCTGCGCCGCGAAGTGCCGATGCTCGCGCATCGCGTGCGCAAGGCGGCTCGCGGCGGCGCCAGAATCGCTTTCGTCAATCCCGCGCGCTTCGAGTACCTGTTCCCGGTTGCCGGCTATCTCGAGGCGCCGATCGCCGCGCTCGCTGCCGAGCTCGCTGCGATCCTCGCGGCGCTCACTCAGGACGCACCGCAGAACGTTCCGGCACACCTCGCCGATGCCGTGCGCGAGGCCCGCGTCACCGACGCGCATCGTGCGCTCGCATCCGAGCTCACGACCGGCGAGCGCCGCGCCGTGTGGCTCGGCGCGCTGGCGCTGCGGCACCCGGCTTACGCGGATGTGCGCGCGCTCGCTGCGGCCATCGCACAGGCCGCCGGCGCGTCGTTCGGTGAGATCGCTGAAGGCGCGAATGCGGCCGGTGCCTATCTCGCCGGCGCCGTTCCGCATCGTACGGCAGGCGGCAGGCCCGTTGCGTCGGCCGGGCTCAATGCGGCCGAGATGCTGAGCCGGCCGCTCAAGGCCTATGTGCTCTTCGGCGGGATCGAGCCGTGGATCGATGCGCTCGATGCCGGCTGCACGCGCGTGCTCGCCGGATCGGAGTTCGTCGTCGCCGTCACGCCGTTCGCGAGCGAGACGCTCAAGCAGGTTGCTCACGTGCTGCTGCCGATCGGCACCTTCGCCGAAACGTCGGGCACGTACGTGAATCTGGAAGGACAGTGGCAGAGCTTCGCAGGTGCCGCCCAGCCCGTGGGCGAGGCGCGTCCGGGGTGGAAGGTGCTGCGCGTGCTCGGCAACGTGCTCGGACTCGAGGGCTTCGACTACCAGTCGTCCGAGGACGTGCTGGAGGAACTGCGCGGGCAGTGCGGCGATGCCGCGCCGGAAGGCTACTGGGGTACACATCGGGCCGGCGTGCAGACGCCCGCGGCCGGCGTGGTCGATCTGCCCATGTATCAGATCGATGCGCTCGTGCGCCGCGCACCCGCGCTCCAGCGGACCCGCGAGGGACGCAGGGCGCCGGTGACCTACTGATTCGACAGGACGGGGACTCGTGCTGGATTCGATCTCATCGCTGTGGTTCGGTCTGCCGGATTACGCGCGCTCGACGGCGTGGATCCTGCTGATCACCGTCTCGATCATCATCTGCGTGGCGCTCCTCACGCTGTGGGAGCGCAAGGTGATCGGCTGGATGCAGCTCCGGCGGGGACCGAACCGCGTGCGCATCTTCGGCCTGCTGCCGGGACTCGGCCAGCCGTTCGCCGACGTCATCAAGCTCCTCATGAAGGAGGTCGTCGTCCCGGCGAACGCGAACAAGTTCCTGTTCCGGATCGCGCCCATCATCGCCCTGGTGCCGGCCTTCGCGACGTGGGCCGTCATTCCGCTGTCGCCGGAGCTCGTCGTCGCGGACATCGACGCGGGTCTCCTGTACGTGCTCGCGCTCACGTCGATGGGCGTGTACGGCATCATCCTCGCGGGATGGTCCGCGAACTCCAAGTACGCCTTTCTCGGTGCGATGCGCTCGGCCGCGCAGATCGTCGCGTACGAGATCGCGATGGGTTTCGCCCTCGTCGGCGTGCTGATGGCGGCGGGGAGTCTCAATCTCGGGAAGATCGTGCTCCAGCAGCAGGGCGGACCGCTCGCCTGGAACTGGTTCTGGCTCTTCCCGCTGTTCGTCGTCTATTTCATCTCGGGAGTCGCGGAGACCAACCGCGCGCCGTTCGACGTCGCGGAAGGCGAGTCGGAGATCGTGGCGGGCTTCCACGTCGAGTACTCGGGAATCGCCTTCGCGATCTTCTTCCTCGCCGAGTACGCGAACATGATCCTCATCTCGGCCCTCACGTCGGTGATGTTCCTCGGCGGATGGCTGAGTCCCTTCGAGGGCTACCCGATCATCGGCGACACTTTCCTCGCGAAGCCGAGCTTCTTCTGGCTCGGCCTCAAGATCTTCGTCTTCCTGTTCCTTTTCCTGTGGTTCCGGGCCACCTTTCCGCGCTATCGCTACGACCAGATCATGCGCCTGGGGTGGAAGGCTCTCATTCCAGTGACGCTGGTGTGGATCGCGGTCGAGGGTCTCATGGCCCACTTCCGCATCGGCCCCTGGTCGTCGTGAAGGATCGTCCATGGCCGTCAATCCGTTGAAGACATTTCTGCTGCCCGAGCTGCTCAAGGGCATGCTCGTCACGTGGCGGACCTTCCTCAGCCCGAAGTACACGCTGAACTACCCTGAGGAGAAGACGCCGCAGTCCCCGCGCTTCCGCGGTCTGCACGCGCTGCGCCGTTATCCCAACGGCGAGGAGCGCTGCATCGCCTGCAAGCTGTGCGAGGCCGTCTGCCCCGCGGTGTGCATCACGATCGAATCCGACGTTGCGCCCGACGGCACGCGCCGCACGACGCGGTACGACATCGACCTCTTCAAGTGCATCTTCTGCGGCTTCTGCGAGGAAGCCTGTCCCGTCGATGCCATCGTGCTCACCCGCATCCACGAGTACCACATGGAGCATCGGGGGGAGAACATTCACTCGAAGGACAGGCTGCTCGCGATCGGCGAGCGCTACGAAGCCATGATCGCCGCCGACAAGGCGGCCGACGCGAAGTACCGCTAGGGAAGGCGTGGGGGGTACTGATCCGGTGCTGGTGCAGATACTGTTCTATCTCTTCGGCGCGTTCCTCGTCGCCTCGGCGCTCGGGGTGATCGTGGCACGCAATCCCGTGCACTCGGCGCTCGCGCTCGTGCTGTGCTTCGTCACCTCGGCGGCGATCTGGCTGCTGCTCGAGGCGGAGTTCCTCGCGGTGGTGCTGGTGCTCGTGTACGTCGGCGCGGTGATGGTGCTGTTCCTGTTCGTGGTCATGATGCTCGACATCGACCTCGCGGAGCTGCGCAGCGGCTTCACGCGCTACGCCTGGCTCGGCTGGATCACGGCCGGCGTCGTCATCGTGGAGATCGTCGGGGTCGTGACCGCGCGCAACCTCGGCGTGGACGTCACGCGCGGCACGGTGCCGCTGCCCGAGGACTACAGCAACACCGCCGAGCTCGGCAACGTGCTCTACACGCGCTTCGCCTATCCGTTCGAGCTCGCGGCGATGCTGCTGCTCGTCGCGATCATCGCCGCGATCGCGCTCACCATGCGGCGCCGGCCGGGACTCAAGGTACAGGACGTCGCGAAGCAGGTGGCGGTGCGCCGCGAGGAGCGCGTGCGCATCGTCAAGATGGATCCGGAGAAGCGCCCGTGATCACGCTCGCCCATCTCCTCACGCTGTCGGCGATCCTGTTCGCCATCTCGATCGCGGGCATCTTCCTGAACCGCAAGAACGTGATCCTGCTCCTCATGTGCGTGGAGCTGCTGCTCCTCGCGGCGAACTTCAACTTCGTCGCGTTCTCGCGCTTCCTGGGGAATCTCGACGGACAGGTGTTCGTGTTCTTCGTCCTGACCGTGGCGGCGGCCGAGTCCGCCATCGGGCTTGCGATCCTCGTGGTGCTCTTCCGCTCGCGCAGGAGCATCAACGTGGAAGACCTGAACACCATGAAGGGCTGACGGCGCTGCCATGAATCCGAATCTGCTCCTCGCCATCGTCCTGCTGCCGCTCGCCGGTGCGATCATCGCCGGTCTCGGCGGTCGCCTGGTCAGCCGCATGGCTGCGGCCTACGTGACCATCGCGGGAGTCGCCATCTCCTGCGTCCTGTCGCTGATCGTCCTCAAGCAGATCTACTGGGACGGCGTGCCGGCGTTCAACGGCCCGGTCTACACGTGGCTGGTGAGCGACGGCGTGACCATGCAGGTCGGCTTCCTCGTCGACCGGCTCACCGCGCTCATGATGGCCGTCGTGACGTTCGTGTCGCTGTGCGTGCACGTCTACACGATCGGCTACATGCACGACGACCCGGGGTTCAAGCGCTTCTTCAGCTACATCTCGTTGTTCACATTCTCGATGCTGATGCTCGTGATGTCGAACAACTTCATGCAGCTCTTCTTCGGCTGGGAAGCGGTCGGCGTCGTCTCCTATCTCCTGATCGGTTTCTGGTACACGCGGCCGAGCGCGATCTTCGCGAACCTCAAGGCGTTCCTGGTCAACCGCGTGGGCGACTTCGGCTTCGTGCTCGGCATCGCCGGGGTCCTCTACTACACGGGATCGCTCGACTACACGGCGGCATTCGAAGCCGCGCCGCGGATCGCGCAGGAGTCCTTCCCGCTCACGTCGACGACGTCCGTCGAGGCGCTCGGGCTCATCTGCATCCTGCTCTTCATCGGCGCCATGGGTAAGTCGGCGCAGGTGCCGCTGCACGTGTGGCTCCCGGACTCGATGGAAGGCCCGACCCCCATCTCCGCACTGATCCACGCCGCGACGATGGTGACCGCGGGCATCTTCATGGTCGCGCGCATGTCGCCGCTCTTCGAGCACTCGGAGCTCGCGCTCAACTTCGTGCTCATCATCGGCGCGACGACGGCGCTCTTCATGGGCCTGCTCGGCATCGTGAACAACGACATCAAGCGCGTGGTCGCGTACTCGACGCTCTCGCAGCTCGGCTACATGACGGTGGCGCTCGGTGTCTCGGCCTACGGCGCAGCGATCTTCCACCTGATGACGCACGCCTTCTTCAAGGCGCTGCTGTTCCTGGCGGCCGGCTCCGTGATCATCGGCATGCATCACGAGCAGGACATGCGCAAGATGGGCGGGCTCGCGAAGTACATGCCCGTCACGGCGGTCACCTGCTGGATCGGCGCGCTCGCGCTCATCGGCACGCCGTTCTTCTCGGGCTTCTACTCGAAGGACATGATCATCGAGGCCGCCGCGGCGTCGCATCGCTGGGCTGCGCCGTACGCCTACTGGTGCGTGCTCATCGGTGTCTTCGTCACCGCGCTCTACACCTTCCGCATGCTCTTCCTCACCTTCCACGGTGAGGAGCGCTTCCGGACCGCGCACGCGCATGCCGCGAGCCACGGAGGGGAGGGCGGACACGGCGAATCCCACGGTTCAGCCGATGCGCATCACCACGGAGGTGAGCCGCACGAGAGCCCGCCGGTCGTCACGGTGCCGCTCATCGCGCTCGCGATCCCCTCGATCTTCATCGGTCTCTTCACGGTCGGGCCGGTGCTGTTCGGCGGCTACTTCGGCGACTCGATCTTCGTGCTCGAGCGCAACGACGTGCTCGCCGAGCTCGGGCACGAGTTCCACGGCCCCGTCGCCTTCGCGCTGCACGGGTTCATCACGCCGACCTTCTGGCTGGCGCTCGCCGGCGTCGTCACGGCGTGGGTGTTCTTCCTGTGGAAGCCCGGGCTCGCGGACAGAGCCGCGGAGGCACTGCGGCCGATCCGCACGATCCTGGTCAACAAGTACTACTTCGACTGGTTCAACGAGAACGTCATCGCGCGCGGCAGCCGGCTCCTCGGCCGCGCGCTGTGGCGGGGCGGCGATCAGGTGCTGATCGACGGCGCGCTCGTCAACGGCACGGCTGCAACGGTGGGGCGCTTCGGCGGCGTCGTGCGCCTGATCCAGAGCGGCTATCTCTATTCGTACGCCTTCTGGATGTTCATCGGACTCGCGGTGCTCCTGGGCTGGTTCCTCCTGCGCTCGTAGACGGTCACGCATGCAAGGCTTCGGACTTCTCTCGCTCCTGATCTGGCTGCCCATCGTGGCCGGCCTGGTCGTGCTCGCGCTCGGTGAGCGCAACATCGCGGCAGGGCGCTGGGTCGCGCTCGGGGCCTCGGTCGCGACGCTCCTCGCGGCGATCCCGCTCGCGACCGGCTTCGACACCGGCACGGCGAGCTACCAGTTCGTCGAGCGCCTGCCGTGGATTCCGGCGTTCAACTCGTACTACGCGCTCGGCGTCGACGGCATCTCGCTGCCGCTCATCCTGCTGACCGCCTTCATGACCATCCCCGTGATCGTCGCGGGATGGAACGTCATCGAGACCCGCCCGGCGCAGTACTTCGCCTCCTTCCTCATCATGGAAGGGCTGATGATCGGCGTGTTCGCCGCGATGGACGCGCTGCTCTTCTACTTCTTCTGGGAAGCGATGCTGATCCCGATGTTCCTCATCATCGGGGTCTGGGGCGGACCGCGCCGCGTCTACGCCACCATCAAGTTCTTCCTGTACACCTTCTTCGGCTCGGTGTTCATGCTGGTGGCGCTGATCTACATGTACCTGAAGGCGGGCGATTACTCGATCGCCAGCTTCCACGCGCTGCCGCTCACCCTGCAGGAGCAGATCTGGATCTTCCTCGCGTTCCTGCTCGCCTTCGCGGTGAAGGTGCCCATGTGGCCGGTACACACGTGGCTCCCGGACGCCCACGTCGAGGCGCCCACCGGCGGCTCCGTCATCCTGGCCGCCATCATGCTGAAGATGGGCGGCTACGGCTTCCTGCGCTTCAGCCTGCCGATCGCGCCGGATGCGAGCCGCGAGCTCGACCTGCTCATCATCGCGCTGTCGCTCATCGCGGTGATCTACATCGGCTTCGTGGCGCTCGTGCAGCAGGACATGAAGAAGCTCATCGCGTACTCGTCCATCGCGCACATGGGCTTCGTGACGCTCGGTGCCTTCGTGGCCTACGAGATCCTGGCGAACACGGGCGGCACGCAGGGCGCCGCGATGGGCATGGACGGCGCCATGGTGCAGATGATCTCGCACGGCCTCGTCTCCGGCGCGCTGTTCCTCTGCGTGGGCGTGATGTACGACCGGCTGCACAGCCGCGAGATCAGCGCCTACGGCGGCGTCATCAACACCATGCCGAAGTTCGCCGGCTTCATGGTGCTGTTCGCGCTCGCGAACGCTGGCCTGCCGGGTACCTCGGGATTCGTCGGCGAGTTCCTGGTGATCCTCGCGAGCTTCAAGGCGAACTTCTGGTACGCGCTGCTCGCCGCCGTCACGCTGATTCTCGGTGCCGCCTACACGCTCTGGCTCGTCAAGCGCGTGATCTTCGGTCCCGTGGCGAACGAGGGCGTCGCGAGCATGAAGGATCTCAACGGCCGCGAGTTCGCGGTGCTGGGCGTGCTCGCCGTCGCCGTGCTGCTGCTCGGAGTCTGGCCGGCGCCGCTCCTCGAGATGATGCGGCCCTCGATCGAGAACCTCGTCGATCTGGCGCTGCGCACCAAGCTGAGCCCCTAGAAGATTCACATGGCATCCGAAACGACACTGACCTGGGCCACCGTCGCACCCGCAATTGCCGAGATCTACCTCGCGATCGCGGTCTGTGTGCTGCTGCTGGTGGACGTCTTCTACGGCGAAAAGCGCCGCGGCCTGACGCCGACGCTGACGCTGGCCGCGCTCGCGCTCGGCGCGCTGCTCACCGCGCAGTTCGGCGCGGTGACCGAGCGCGTGACGCTCTTCAACGGCATGTTCGTCGCCGACGAGCTCGGTCATTTCCTCAAGCTCGCGGGCTTCGTGTTCGTCGGCTTCGCGCTGCTCTACTCGCGCACCTACCTCGAGCAGCGCGAGATCCTGAAGGGCGAGTACTACGTGCTGGCGCTCACGGCGCTGCTCGGCATTTTCGTGATGGTCTCCGCCGCGAGCCTGCTCACGATGTACATCGGCGTGGAGCTGCTGGCGCTCTCGGTGTACGCGATGGTGGCGTTCGACCGCGATTCCGGCATCGCCGCCGAGTCGGCCATGAAGTACTTCGTGCTCGGCTCCATCGCCTCGGGCGCGCTGCTCTACGGCATGTCGATCGTGTACGGCGTCACCGGCACACTCTCGCTCGACGAGCTGGCGGGCCAGCTCCGCGGCGAGCTCAGCGCCGGCGTGATCCTCGGCCTGGTGTTCATCGTCGTCGCCGTGGCGTTCAAGCTGGGTGCCGTGCCGTTCCACATGTGGCTGCCGGACGTCTACCACGGCGCGCCGACGAGCGTGACACTGTTCATCGGCACCGCGCCGAAGATCGCGTACTTCGCGCTCGCGCTGCGCCTTCTGGCGGAGGGGCTCCAGGGAGCGGTGGCCGAGTGGTCGCAGATGCTGGCCGCGCTGGCGGTGCTCACCCTCGTCGTGGGCAACGTCGTCGCGATCGTGCAGAGCAATCTCAAGCGCATGCTCGCGTACTCGACGATCTCGAACGTGGGCTTCATCGTGCTGGGCTTCGTCGCCGGCACGCCCGAGGGCTACAGCGCCGCGCTCTACTACACGCTCGTCTACGTGCTGATGTCGCTCGGCACCTTCGGTGTGATACTGCTCGCGAGCCGCAAGGGCTTCGAGGCGGACGAGCTGGATCACTACAAGGGCCTGCACGCGCGCGATCCGATGCTCGCGTTCGTGATGATGGTGCTCATGTTCTCGACGGCCGGCATCCCGCCGTTCGTCGGCTTCTGGGCCAAGCTCCGCATCATCCAGGAGCTGTGGGCGACCAGCCACCCGTGGCTCATCCTGATCGCGATCGTGATGTCGGTGGTCGGTGCCTTCTACTACCTGCGGGTCGTGAAGCTGATGTACTTCGACCCCCCGGGCGAGCTGCCTGCGACCGAGCGCAACACCGGCGCCCGCGTCGCGCTCGGCCTCAACGCCGCGGCCGTCGTCCTGCTGGGCCTCCTGCCGGGGCCGCTCCTCGACCTCTGCGCACGCCTGCTCCACTGACGGAGCGGCCTGGAGGGGAAGCGGCCGCCCGAGCCCAACCGGCGGCCCCGGGCGGGCAGTCGCGCCCCGGCCGCAGCTTCGCGCGAGCCTGGTCGCACGTATTGCAATGCCGTGCGAGCCTTCATAGAATGCGCGGCCTTCCTGGTGCGGGGTGGAGCAGTCTGGCAGCTCGTCGGGCTCATAACCCGAAGGTCGCAGGTTCAAATCCTGCCCCCGCTACCAACTTCCCCTCTCGGTTCTGACGGCAAGGTCTCGAGTTCCTGCGAGACCCCTGTGTGAAGCTGCGGGCCGCTCCCTCGAGACCGCAGCATGATTCCCGCCGTTTTCAGTGCGGTTCGCCGAGTCGCCCGTGACTCGACGAGTTGTCACTCTCGTTCGTCAGGCCGCAGCGAGGCCGAGCGCTCACCGCGCGCTGCTGCGGCCGTCACGGGTAATGAACGGGTGCCCGATGCCGCTCCGGCAGTGGAATGAACTCCGTCTCTCCCGGCACCGGATCGAACCGCCCGGCCTTCCAGTCCTCCGCGGCCTGGTTGATGCGATCTCTCGAGCTCGAGACGAAGTTCCACCAGATGTGACGCGGGCCGTCCATCGTTTCACCGCCGAGGAGCAGGAGCCGCGCGGGCTCCGGCGCTTCGATGACGACGGCGACGCCGGGCTTCAGCACGACGAGCTGGCCGGACGGGAAGCTCGTTCCGCCGATCCGTGCGAAGCCTTCCACGACGTATACGGCGCGCTCCTCGTGCTCCGCATCGAGCGACAGTCGGCTGCCTTTCGCGAGAGCAGCGTCCGCGTAGAACATCTCCGAGTACGTCTCGACGGGTGATCGCGCGCCGAAGAGCGTTCCGGCGATCAGCCGGATGTGGACGCCTGCGTCGTCGAGCACCGGCAATGCGCTCGCCGGATGGTGCGCGAAGCTCGGCTCGGTTTCCTCGTGGGCTCTGGGCAGTGCGACCCAGGTCTGGATGCCGAAGATCCTCGCCCTACCGACGCGCGCGTGAGGAGGCGACCGCTCCGAGTGTACGATGCCGCGGCCGGCGGTCATCCAGTTGACTGCGCCGGGCTGGATCGGTTGCACGGTGCCCAGGCTGTCCCGGTGCAGGATCTCGCCTTCGAACAGATAGGTCACGGTGGCGAGGCCGATGTGCGGATGCGGCCGCACGTCGAGGCCCTGGCCGGCATGGAGGGCAGCAGGGCCCATCTGGTCGAAGAAGATGAACGGGCCGACCATGCGTCGATGCGGCGAGGGCAGGGCGCGGCGCACCTGAAATCCATCGCCCAGGTCACGCAATGGCGGTTCGATCGCGAGCTCGAGAACGGAATCGGGACTCATTTCACCCTCCCAGCAAGCGGCCCTCCCGGCCGCCGCATCTGTGGACTGCATCCGTGCCCCGGGACCAGGGGGTGGCTTGCCGGCGCCCGGATCGAGGCAGAGAATGGCCCCAGTATGCGCCTCTCTTTTCTCGGGGTGGTGATGCTGCTCGCGGGCTGCAGCACCTTGCCGAGCGTGACGCCCGCGGATGAGGCATGGCTGCTCGGGGGCATCACTTTGCCCGGCCCTGCCGCAGAGGTCACGGAGGCGACAGTTCCTCCGGAAGACCACCTCCTCGCGATCACGCCGGAGATGCAGCGGTTTGCCGAGGAAGCCGTCGCCGGCGCATCGACGCCGCGCGGGAAGGTCCGCGCACTCCTCGAGGCGATCATCGACCCGGCGCGGCTCGGACTGCGTTTCGCGGAGGACGCGACCTACGGTGCGGCCGAAGTGTTCGAGCGACGGCGCGCCGATTGTCTGAGCTTCACGGCGCTCTTCGTGGCCCTGTCGCGGCACGTGGGACTCGATGCGAAGTTCAACGAAGTCGACGTGCCGCCGGTCTGGGACCTGTCCGACTCGGGCACACTCATCCGCTACCGGCACATGAATGCCCTCATACGCCTCGGTCCCGAGCACTGGCAGGTCGTCGACATACTCCCCGAAGACTACGACTCCAGTTTTCCGCAGCGCCCGGTGAGCGACCGCGAAGCGCTCGCGCAGTACTACAACAACCTCGCGGTGCAGTTCCTTCTGCAGGACCGGCTGCGCGAGGCGCAGCAGCATCTCGTCCGGGCGATCGAGCTCGCGCCCCGTACCTCGCATCTGTGGGGCAATCTGGGCTCCACGTACCGCCGCGCGGGCGAGGCCCACGCGGCGAAGCTGGCCTACGTCAAGGCGATGCGGCTCGATCCCGAAGACGAGACGGCGATCAAGAACGCCGCGAGAGCGCTCGCCGCGGATGGCGATACGCGCCTCGCCCGGGCGCTGGCGCACCGCATGACTCAGGTGCAGCGACGCAATCCCTACGATCGCTACCGCGAGGGTCTGGAGGCTCTGGCGGAAGGGCGCTATGAATCTGCCCTGAGACACGCGCGTGCGGCGATCCGTCTCTACGACCGCGAGCACCGTTTTCACTATCTGCTCGGTCTCGTGCACGAGCGGCTCGGAAATACGGAGGCGGCTCGCGAGAGCTTCGAACGGGCGATCGAGCTCGCCTCCGGCGAACGGGCGCAGCGGTACCAGCGCAGGCTCGAGACGCTGCTGTCCGCCAACTGACGCCTTCCCTCGGCGGCGCACGTCTCTCGAGGCGATGAGTGATGCACCGCCTGCGTGCGCGGCAGCGTCCCGGCGAATACCATTCAGTGCCTGGTTCATGCGGGCACGAAAGTTGCCCACGTCCCGCGTTTCCAGTAAATGAGTCGCCGACAAACCTCCACGAAAGAGAGGCATCAATGACCGTCGCCGCATTCACACGTCCGCTGGCATTGGCACTCGTTCTCTGTGCAGTGAACGCAGCTGCCTTCGCGCAGTCGACGGAAGATCCGTACGAGCCGTTCGTCGGTCAGCCCGGCAAGGACGTGGTCTGGGTTCCCACGCCGCAGGCGCTCGTCGACAGGATGCTCGACATGGCGAAAGTCACGCCGGAGGACTTCGTGATCGATCTCGGGTCCGGCGACGGGCGCACGGTGATCACGGCCGCCAAGCGCGGTGCGCGGGCGCTCGGCATCGAGTACGACGGAAACCTCGTGAGGCTCTCACAGCGCAACGCGGAGCGCGAGGGCGTCGCCGACCGCGCGACGTTCGTCGAGCAGGATCTCTTCGAGGCGGATCTCTCGCAGGCGACCGTCATCACCATGTTCCTCCTGCCGAGCATCAATCTTCAGCTGCGCCCGACGCTTCTCAAGCTGAAGCCCGGCACGCGCATCGTGTCGAACACCTTCACGATGGACGACTGGGAAGCGGACGCGACGGAAACGCTCGACCGGGCAAGCGGATGCGAGGGCTCCTGGTGCACGGCGCTGCTGTGGATCGTGCCGGCGCAGGTCGGTGGCACGCATCAGATCCCGCAGGGGGAGCTCACGCTCGAGCAGACATTCCAGATGCTCAAGGGAACGCTGCGCGCGAAGGGCAGGAGCATCCCGGTGGAAGGCAGGGTGATCGGCGAGGAAGTCGTCCTGACCGTAGAGGGCCGCGAGCTGCGCGGCAGAGTGAAGGACGGCAGGCTCGAGATGCAGGGTTGAGGTGTGCGACATGCGCCGCGCATTGCACAGTGCTCTGCTGCTCGCTGCGTGCGTCTCGCTGCCGGTCGCAGCGGTCGCCGGACCCGCTTTCCTGCGCTCCGTGAGCGAGCTCGAGGATCCCCGCGGCTACTGCATCGACGTGCCGGGCTTCGGTGAGTCCCTCGAGCTCGATGGACCGATAGCGACGCACAGCTGCAAGTACGATCGCCCGGGCTTCTACGTCGACGAGCTCGTCGAGCAGACGCAGGAAGGGCGCCTGCGTCTGGTGACGTTCGACCGTTGTCTGGCGGCAGCCTCGCTGACCGCGGGTGCAGCCATCCATGCGGTCGACTGCGGCACCGCGCATCCCTGGAAGCTCGAGAGCAGCGGCCGCCTGATCCCGGCCGGCGCCGCGAATCTGTGCCTCACGCTCTCGACGGAGCGCCGCTACGTCAACACGGACGTGATGACGGCGCCGCCGTACTCCTCGCGTGCGATTTCGCTCGAGCCCTGCGCGGAAGATGCGGCGTACCGCCAGCGGTGGCGCTGGTCGGACCCGCACGAGATGCAGACCTGGAATGCGAACACGCTGCGCCGGCGGATGCCCGCGCACATCGCCGAGCGGATTCGCGCGCTCGGTCCCGTGATCGATCCGCCCGCGACGGCCGCGATCTATGCAGGCGAGCCGCGCATGTTCGGACCTGCGGACGTCGAGGTCACGCGCGAGATCCGTTACGGCCCGCATGCCCGCCATCTGCTCGACGTTTACGTCGGCAGGAACCGCCATTCTCCCGTGCCGGCGCCCGTGCCCGTGCTGGGTCTCGG
>QGVD01000068.1 GCA_003242685.1 Pseudomonadota bacterium
AACAAAAACGGCATACGCATTTTATTTCGGTGTCGTGGGTCTGGGAAATTTTTAAAAGAGCCAGGTCAAGACCTCGAAGCCGCGAGCCGCGATCTCCTCCCCGTAGCCGCACTCCCGCGCATGGTGCGCGAGCGCCTCGAGCCTGAGCCACGTGTAGTCGTGCGTACGATGCGGGTGCTCCTCGGCGAGGCGCAGCCGGGCCGCGCGCATGTCCTCGAGCGTGAAGCGCTCGGGGATGCGCGGGCAGTGCTCACGCATCCACTCGATGAGGCGCGCCTCGGCGCGCGCGATGACGGGAGCGATGTCCCAGAGGGTATCGTCGAGATCGAAGGCTACTGCGCGGATCGTCATCGGAGAGCCGGAGGCGCCTGCGTCCTGCAGGCGGGTCCGTGAGGCTAGTGGCGGGGCGCAGTATCGTCAACGAAACGGAAAGGGGCGATCCGGGACCCGGCGCGACCGTAGAATCGCCCCATCAGAATTACCGAAGAGACCACTCATGCCTTCAATCGCACGCCTCGCACTGGTTCTGCTGTGCTCCGTACCCGCTCTGTCGCAGGCGCAGGAGGTTCGCAGTCCGTTCACACCGGACGATCTCGTTCGCCTCAACCGGCTGTCCGATCCGCAGGTCTCCCCTGATGGACGGCACGTCGTCTTCGTCGTGCGCGAGACCGACATGGAGGAGAACCGGGGACGCACGGATCTCTGGCTGCTCGACCTCGGCGCGAAGGGAGCGGCGCCCCGCAGGCTCACGCGGCATCCGGCCAACGATTCGCATCCGCGCTGGGCGCCGGACGGGCGCACCGTCTACTTCCTCTCCTCGCGCTCCGGTTCGTCGCAGGTGTGGCGTATCGAGCTCGACGGCGGCGAGGCGGCGCAGGTCACCGACTACCCGCTCGACGTCGGCACCTTCAGCGTCTCGCCCACCGGACGGCATCTCGCGCTCACGATGGAGGTGATGCCGGGATGCGCGACGCTCGAGTGCTCGCGCGACCGGGTCGAGGGCAAGAACGGCGAGCGCGGCAGCGGGATGGAGTTCGACCGGATCTTCGTGCGGCACTGGGACACGTGGTCGAAGGGCGCCCGCTCGCATCTCTTCACGGCGCAGCTCGGCGCCGACGGCAAGGCCGGCGCTCCCGTCGACGTGTCGAAGGCTCTCGATGCGGACGTGCCGTCGAAACCCTTCGGCGGCGACGAGGAGTACGCGTTCAGCCCCGACGGCACACGACTCGTCTTCTCGGCACGCATCGCAGGGCACAGCGAGCCGTGGTCGACGAACTTCGATCTCTTCGAGGTGCCCGTCGACGGCTCGGCCGATCCGAAGAACCTCACTGCGGACAATCCGGCCTGGGACACGCAGCCGGTGTTCCTGCCGAACGGCGATCTCGCCTACCTCGCGATGGAGCGCCCCGGATTCGAAGCCGACCGGTTCCGCATTCTCGTGCGCAGCGCGAAGACGGGCGCGGTCCGCGTGCTGACGGCTGACTGGGACCACTCGGTGAGCCGGCTCGCGGCGACTCCGGACGGACGGCGCCTGCTCGCAACGGCCGACGACACGGGGCAGCGCGCGCTGTTCGTGGTGGATCCGTCCACCGGAACGCCTCGCAGACTCGTGAGCACGGGTCAGGTCACCGACTTCTCGGCGACGCGGGATTCAGTGGTGTTCGGCTGGGCTTCGCTCGCGGCACCGGCCGATCTCTTCGTCGCTTCCCTGCGGGGCGGAGAGCCGCAGCGGCTGACGTCGGTCAACGGCGAGCTGCTCTCGCAGCGGCGGATGAGCGAGTTCGAGCAGTTCAGCTTCCCGGGCTGGAACGACGAGACCGTCTACGGCTACGTGATGAAGCCTTACGGCTTCGAGCAGGGGCGCCGCTATCCGGTGGCGTTCATCGTGCACGGCGGCCCGCAGAGCTCCTTCGGCAACCAGTGGAGCTTCCGCTGGAACCCGCAGGTCTTCGCGGGCGCAGGCTATGCCGTCGTGTTCATCGACTTCCACGGCTCGCCCGGCTACGGCCAGCGCTTCACCGATTCGATCAGCCGGGACTGGGGCGGCAAGCCCCTCGAGGACCTGCGCAAGGGACTCGCAGCCGCGGCTCGCCGGTTTCCGTGGCTCGACACCGGGCGCGCCTGCGCGCTCGGCGCCTCGTACGGCGGCTTCATGATCAACTGGATCGCGGGCAACTGGCCCGACGGCTTCCGCTGCCTCGTGAATCACGCGGGCATCTTCGACCAGCGGATGATGTACTACTCCACCGAGGAGCTGTGGTTCCCGGAGTGGGAGTTCGGCGGCCCGTACTTCGAGAATCCCCTGCTCTACGAGAAGTTCAATCCGGCGAATCACGTCGCGAAGTGGCGCACGCCGATGCTCGTCATCCACGGCGCGCTCGACTTCCGAGTGCCCTACTCGCAGGGACTCGCAACCTTCACGGCCCTGCAGCGGCGCGGCATCCCGAGCCGCTTCCTCTTCTTCCCGGACGAGAATCACTGGGTGCTGAAGCCGAAGAACAGCCTGCAGTGGCACGCCGTCGTGCTCGAGTGGCTCGAAAGGCACCTGAAGACGCGCCCCGACAAGCCGGACGAGCGCGCTTCACGCGCGCACGTCGCGGAATGAGCGCGGGCGGGACACGTCAGTCGGCGCGCCTGCGGAAGCGATAGAAGAACTCGCCGGCGCGTCCCTGCACGATCCGGCCCTGATCGTCGAACGAACGCGTGCCGAGCAGCAGCTCGCCCGATGAGAGCTCGGCGCGCATCTCGAGGCGCACCTGACCGTCTGCCGCGTGCGAGCGGACGCGGCAGCGGTCGGGGTCGTTCGCGCCTTCGAAGCGGCCGTCGCGCTTCGCCCACACGAGCTCACAGCCCGGCATCGACCGCACGTCCTGCGGCAGGAGACTCTTGAAGAGATCCGGATCGAGATGACCGTCGCGCCAGCGCATCCGGTCTTCCAGAGTCCACAGCGACTGGACGATGCGTTCTTCGCGGTCCACAGCGAATGCGAGCAGGCGCTGGTCGATGACGCGGCGCGGATCGTCGGCGGCCATCTCCTGCAGATAGAACACGTGCCCGCCGAGCCAGGGGGCGTAAATCGGCACGATGGCGAGCACGAGCTCCTCGAGCGGCTCGCGGCCCGTGCGCCGCTCCTCCTGCGCCTGCGCGACGTTGTCCCAGGTACCCGGCAGCATCGAGACGAGCTCCTCGAGCTCGCTCTGGCGCAGCTTCGTCTGACTCGCGCAGCCGGCGGCGAACAGCGCGCAGGAGAGGATCGCGAGGCCGCGCAGCACGCCTCGACCGCTCACGCGCTCACCCGCTGCGAAGTAAACGAGGCCGGCGCGCGAGCGCAGAGGCGCGATTCATCCATAGTACGCCCGCCACTCGGCACGGTATGCGAGACCGAGCGCCATGATCCGCTCGAGCAGCTCGTCGTAGGGAATGCCGGCGGCGCGTGCGGACTGCGCGAAGTCCTCCGCCTTCTCGAGGTTCGGATTCGCGTTCGCCTCGAGCACGTAGATGTCGCCGCTCTCCGTGAGTCGGAAATCCATGCGCGCGTAGCCCGAGAGGCCGAGAGCGCGGTAGATGCGGCGCGAGAGCTTGTCGAGGCGCATCTCCACCGACGGCGGCAGATCCTTCGCGGCCTCCGTGTAGATGCCGTAGCGCGCCTGATACTTCCTGTCCCACTTCACCTTGCGCGTCGCGATGGCGGCGAGAGACTCGGGCATCGAGCCGAACTTCATCTCCCACACGGGCAGACGCGTCAGGCGCTCGTTGCCCATCACGCCGACGTACAGCTCGCGCCCCTCGATGTACTCCTCGACGAGCGCGTCCGAGCCGACCTGCTCGTGCACGAACTCGACGCGCTCCTTGAGCCGCACGGCGTCCTCGACCACCGAAGCCTGCGCGATGCCGAGCGACGCGTCCTCGACCGTCGACTTCACGAACAGCGGGAACTTGATCCTGCGCGGCACGCGCACCTTGGTGCCGCGACGGAACACGGTGAACTGCGGAGTCGGGATGCGATGGAACGCGAGCAGCTGCTTGCACAGCGACTTGTCGCGCGAGAGCAGGAGCCCGCGCGGATTGCAGCCGGTGTACGGCTGGCGCATCAGCTCGAGGAAGGCGACGACGTGCTGATCGTACGTGACGATGCCGTCGAATTCCTCGAGCAGGTTGAATACGATGTCGGGTTTCCAGTCCGCGAGAACCTCACGCAGCTCGGTGAGGCTGTCGAGCACGCCGAGGCAGCGTACTTCGTGGCCGGATTTCCGCAGGGTCGTGATGACGTCGTACTCGGTACGCCACTCGTCGATTTCCTTTTCGGTGTAGCCCGCGAGGCTCTCCGGCGGCACGAGGCTGGCGTGTACCACGACGAGCGCGCGCCGTTTTTTCTTCATAGATGGAGCTGCGGAGTCTCACCCTGCGTGTAGACGCGGGCCACGCGCGCGAGCATCCAGCGGGCGTGCCGCCGCGCATCGCGCACCGTACCGCGCACGTAGAGCTTCAGTGTATCGCTGCGTTCGATCAGCATGCGCAGAATCTGATACACACTATAGCGCTCAATGCCCAGCTCGCGCACCACTGCGTTGACGAGCGGCGTCTTCGCCGCGCGCAGCAGCGTGCTCGCGCGCATCGCGTTCGCGCGCGTCCGCTCGGTGCTGAACACCTTGCGCAGCAGGTCGTCGGCGAGACCGAGCCTGTAGTGGCGATAGCGCGCGAGCTTGCGCCGGTAGTGCTGCGCGAGCGTGCGCGTGTTGGTCTCGAGCGGCTCGATGCGTATGCGGTTGCGCACGGGCGGAGGACGGTTGCGCACGCTCGCCATCAGCTCGTCGACGAGGCGCAGCTTGTGATACGCCGGCCACTCCGCGTAGCTGGTGCGCCAGTCGGACTTCGGTTTCAGCCACACGGCGAACGTTTCCGCGAAGTCCTCCGTCGGATGCGCCTGCGCATACCAGTCGCCGAGGTGATGCACGTAGCGCCTGCTGCCCGGCCGCGCGCGGTAACGGTCCGGATAGGGAAGCGATGCCGGCCCGAACACCTCGCGCCAGCACTTGCGGCGGCGCAGACGATAGGCCGTGTCGAGCGCATGCCCGGCCTCGTGGCGCAGGATGCGCATGAGCCAGCGCGAGTTGCCGCCTTCCACCTCGCGCATGATGCGCCGCTCGAGCCGCTCGAGCCTGGGATGCGCGAGATAGAACGGAACGGCGAAGCCGGGAACGCCGTCTGGCGAGAACCATTCCTCCGAGAGCCACACGTGCGGCTTGAAGGTGATGCCGCGGTTCTCGAGCTCGCGATAGAGACGCTGCACGTGCTTGCGCAGCGCGCTGCGCTCGATGTCGAGCCCGAGGTCGCAGAAGCGCAGCGAGAGCAGCTCTTCGTCCGACAGGCGCGTCCACGCGAGCGTGCGCCGCGCACGGCGTGTACGCGAGGCGGGCGTCGCTGTGCGACGGACGCTGGGCATCGAACGAAGTCCTCGAATCAGGAACCGACGCGCGTTCCGGGACACGCCGGGGAGGCGGGGCCGGGCACGATTGTTTGGCCGGCGAGCTTACCGGATCGCCCGGCGGCTGTCGCGAGCCGGACCCGCAGAAAGCGCGGCCGGACCTTCAGGGCCGGACGCGAAGCTGCGCGCGCTCGAGGAGGCGCTCGGCGAGGCTGACGATGATTTCCCTGCCGATCAGGAGGTTCTGCCACTCCCGGGGAATGGCGCCGAGGCCGTAGTAGGCCCCGGCGAGCTGGCCGTAAACGGCCGCGGCCACGTCGCAGCTCCCGCCCAGATTGGCGACGCGCAGCGCTCCGGCGGAAAAGCTCTCCGTGCCGGCGAAGGCCCACAGCGCCGCCCGCAGCGCCTCGATGACGTTCTCCCCTGCCCGTATCCGCGAGGCGTCGACCTCACGGTAGGTACCCCGCCGCAGGCGCTCGATCCGGGGCTTCAGGGCCACCGGCCCGAGCAGGTCGGGTCCGGGAGAGAGGAGCTCGTCCTTGGGGTAGCCGGCCAGGGCACCGTAGAGCATGGCCGCGAACAGCCGGCAGGCATCGAGCACGACGGGCGACTGGCACGTCGTGCGCGCGGCGTCTGCTGCGCACTGCAGCGCAAGGTCGGGCCGATCGAAGAAGAACATCACGACGGGCGCGACGCGCGAGAGCGGATCTGGATCGAGCTGGCGCGGGTCGTGCGAGCCCGCGAACGGCAGCCGCCGCCACTGCGCCAGTGCCAGAGCCCGCGCGGTGCTCGATCTGATGCCCACGCAGCGGCCCGTCGCCGACGGCCGTCCCTCCCGCTGCCAGCGCCAGTAGCGATCGACCTGGTCCCGCGGCTCGAAGCCGTTGCATTCGAGCAGGCTTTCCGCGAGGCACAGTGCCATTGCCGTGTCGTCGCTCCATGCGCCCGCCGGCAGCGCGAACGGACCGCCGCCGCGCAGGCCGGTGATCGGCTCGAAGGAACCCGGCGCCGCGTTCTGTGCGGGAGCCGCCAGCGCGTCGCCGATCGCCAGCCCGACGAACGAACCCAGGAAACGCTCGCGCAGCGTTGCCGCCGCCGGCTGCGCGGCATCGGACTCGATGAGGGGAAGCGCGGGCGCCGCGCGTCGCGCTTCCTCCCTTCCGGGAGACCCGCGTCGTCCGGCAAGAGGTGCGGCAGATGTCCTCGCACCCCGCAGAGAGCTCGCAACGGCCAGTCCCTGCGGACGCCAGCGCAGGACGAACTCGACCTGCTCGGGAGTCTCCGGTATCGCGCCCCATTCGAGCGCGCGCGAGCATTGCCGCCACAGACGATTCAGCTCGTCGAGCGCGTCCTCGCCGGGAAAGCCGCGCTCGACGAGCCAGCAGCCGATCACGGTGCCCGTGCGTCCGATACCCGCGTGGCAGTGCACGTAGACGTTGCGTCCCGCGGCGAGCGCCCCTTCGAGCCGAACGAGGATCTCGGCCATGTGCTCCGGACCCTCCGGCACGTCGTGGTCGCGGATGGGAATCCGGTGGTGCTCGACACCTTCGGGCAGCTCGACGTCATAGGGCTCGAGCTCGCCGGGATGCGTGAGATTGATGAAGCAGTCGATGCCGATCTCGAGGAGTCTGCGGACGCGCTCGCGGGATGCGTTGAGCTTCGATCGCCCCGGGTACTCGCCCGCGAGCAGGCGGCCCGGCACGACCCAGTAGGTGTTGGGCAGCGGCGGATCGGCCACGGCGGCCGGATCCGTCGTGAGATCGAGCGGTCGCCGCATGCGATCACCCCGCGACGACGGCTTCATCCGCGCTCCCCATGCTCTCGGCGAGCGCATCTTCCTCGGCCTCGGTCATCGCGCCGATGCGGCGCGCCTCGAGCCCGGCGAAGTCGAACACGCGCGGGTCCGCGAGATGAGCGAGCTCCACGTTGCGCAGAGCGGAGAAGATCGACTGCGTGCGCCCCGGATACTGTCGCTCCCATTCGGCGAGCATCTTCTTGATCGCCGCGCGCTGCAGGTTCTCCTGCGAGCCGCAGAGCCTGCAGGGAATGATCGGAAATCCCCGCCCACGCGCATAGCGCGCGATGTCGCGCTCGGCCACGTAAGCGAGCGGGCGGATCACGACGTGACGGCCGTCCTCCGAGAGGAGCTTCGGCGCCATGGCCTTGAGCTTCCCGCCGAAGAACATGTTGAGGAACAGCGTCTCCACGATGTCGTCGCGGTGATGTCCGAGCGCGATCTTCGTGATGCCGTTCTCGGCGGCGAAGCGGTACAGCGCACCGCGCCGCAGGCGCGAGCACAGACCGCACATCGTGCGCCCTTCCGGGATCACGCGCTTCACCACGCTGTACGTGTCCTGCTCGATGATGTGGTACGGCACGCCGAGCGACTCGAGATACTCGGGCAGCACGTGCGCGGGGAAGCCGGGCTGCTTCTGATCGAGGTTCACCGCGACGAGCTCGAAGCGCACCGGCGCGCTGCGCTGGAGCGAGAGCAGGATGTCGAGCAGCGTGTAGGAATCCTTGCCGCCCGAGAGACACACCATGACGCGATCGCCTTCGGCGATCATGCGGTAGTCCTCGATCGCCTTGCCGACGAGGCCGCGCAGATGCGCCTGCAGACGCTTGAAGGTGCGGGAAGGCTGACTGGTCATCCGCTGATCGTCAGGCGGCCGCGCTGCGCGCGACGCTCTCGAGGTACTTGTTTTCGAGATAGCGGATGAAAGGCGCGGCGGAAAGCGGCCTGCCCGTCGCGAGCTGGATGAGCTCCTGGGCCGACACCTTCGCGCCGAGCCCGTGCACGCGCCGTCGCAGCCACTCGAGCAGCGCGCCGAACTCGCCGCGCGCGATCTGCTCATCGAGGCCGGAAACCTGGGTGCGAAGGCTCTCGTAGAGCTGGCCGGCGATGACGGCGCCGAGCGCGTACGACGGGAAGTATCCGAAGGAGCCGACCGCCCAGTGGATGTCCTGCAGGCAGCCTTCCGTGTCGTTCGCCGGGCGGACTCCGAGCCGCTGCTCCATTCCCGCGTTCCACGCCTCGGGAAGATCCCGAACCGCGAGCGCGCCCGAGAGCAGCTTCTTCTCGAGCTCGTAGCGCAGCATGATGTGCACGGGGTACGTCACCTCGTCCGCGTCGACGCGGATCACACCGCGCCGCAGACGCGTGAGGTGCCGGTACACGTTCTCGACGTCCCACTCCGGTCCCGAGACGCCGAAGTGCTTCTCGAGCAGCGGCAGCAGATAACGCACGAACGCGCGGCTGCGGCACACGAACATCTCGATGAGGAGCGACTGACTCTCCTCGAGCGCCATGCCGCGATCGCGGCCGACGGGCTGATCGCGCCAGTCCTGCGGCAGACCGAGGTCGTAGAGCGCATGCCCGGTCTCGTGCAGCGCGCCGAGCAGGCCCGAGAACACGTCCGATGGATCGAAGCGCGTGGTGACGCGGATGTCGCCCGAGACTCCCTCGGTGAAGGGATGCTCGCTCTCGTCGAGCCGGCCGCGGTCGAACGGAAAGCCCATCCGCTCCATGATCTCGACGGCCAGCGCACGCTGCTTCTCCGCAGGGAATTTCCCCTTGAGCGGCAGCACCGGCCGCGATTCCTGCAGCGCGGTGACCTCGCGGATGAGCGAGGGCAGCCGCCGCGAGAGCGCGCGGAACGTCGTATCGATGTCGGCCGTCGTGATGCCGGGGCTGAACTCGTCGACCAGCGCGTCGTACGGCTCCAGCTTCAGCGCCTGTCCGAGGAGCGCCGCCTTGTCGCGCACGAGCTTCACGACCTCCTCGAGGTACGGCGCGAAAGGCTCGAAGCGCCCTTCCCGCCGCGCCTCGACCCACTGAGCCTCGGCGCGCGCGGTCGCTTTCGCCAGGCGCGAGATCAGTGCCACCGGCGTCGCGATCGCATGATCGTGCTGCCGGCGCATCTCGCGCAGGTTCGCGATCTGCCAGTCCTCGAGCCCCTGGCTGTTCGCCTCGGCGCGATCGAGCAGGCGCGCGATGCGCGGTGACGTGAGCACCGCATGGCACTCGGTCTCGAGCGCAGCGATCTGCTCGCCGCGCACGTCCGCGCTGCCGCGCGGCATCATCACCGCCGCGTCCCAGCGCAACAGCGCGAGCGCTCCGCGGAACGCGTGGAGGCGCCTGAATTCCTGTTCGAGCTGCTTGTACGGCGAGACGGCCATGGCTTGCTCAAGTCTGTGCCCGCGCACCCGGTGGGATGAGCTGCGGCACGCGGGGAAGGACGACAGTAGTATACCAGCGGGACGGGCCAGGGCTGCCCCGGCCAGACGATTTTTATTGGTATATCAATGACTTGTGTGATCCGCCCGCGGTTGACACGTGGCAGCCGGGGCTGGGTCCGGACGCGTATTGCTGCCCCGCACCATGACCAGCCGGGATTCTTCAGGGCGACTGCGGCTGTGACTGCCCCTCGGGGAGCTCGGCGGATCCGTGCCTGGAAGCCGCCTGGCGGAGCTTCTCGATCAGCCGGCTGACGTGCTGCGGCGAGCGTGTGTTGCGCGCGATGAGCGCGTACACGGCGGGCACCACGAACATCGTGAGCACCACGGAGACGATCACGCCGAAGAACACCGTGGCGCCGATGGCCTGGCGGCTCTGCGCACCCGCGCCGGTCGAGATCATGAGCGGGATCGCGCCGAAGGCGGTGCAGAAGCTGGTCATCAGCACCGGACGCAGACGGATGATCGCCGCCTCGGTCACCGCCTGCATGAACTCGACGCCGCGGTCGCGAAGCTGATTGGCGAACTCCACGATCAGGATGCCGTTCTTGCACGCGATGCCGACCAGCATGATGGCGCCGATCTGGCTGAACACGTTGATCGAGGCGCCGAAGAGCCAGAGACCGATCAGCGCGCCGATGACGGCGAGCGGCACGGTCGCGAGGATCACCACCGGGTGCACGAAGCTCTCGAACTGCGCGGCGAGCACGAGGTAGACGATGAGCAGCGCGAAGCCGAACGTCACCCACAGCGCGCCGCCCGACCGCTTGAACTCGCGCGATTCGCCGTCGTATGCCACGTACGCCGTCGGAGGCAGCTCTTCCGCGATCACGCGCTCCATGTACTGCAGAGCCTCGCCGAGCGTGTAGCCCGGAGCCAGGTTCGCCGACAGCGTGATCGAGCGCAGGCGATCGAAGCGGTTGAGCGCCGTCGGGCCCGCCGCCTCTTCCACCTCCACGATGGCCGAGAGCGGCACGAGAGCGCCCGTCTGCTCGGAGCGCACGTAGAGGTTCCCGAGCTCGCTCACCGAGCTGCGCGACTCGTCCGCCGCCTGCACGACGACGTTGTACTCCTCGCCGCCCGAGATGAACGTGGTGACGATGCGCGAGCCGAGCATCGCCTCGAGCGTGCGGCCCACGGCCTGGAGCGAGACGCCGAGATCCGCCGCCTTGTTGCGGTCGATGCGCACCGCGAGCCGCGGCTTGCGCTCCTGGTAGTTCGAGTCGAGATTGATGATGCGCGGGTTCTCCTGCGCGACCCGCGCCATGATCCTGTCGCGCCACTCGACGAGCTGCGAATACTCCGGGCCGCCGATCACCACCTGCAGCGGCCTGCCCGCGCCGCGCACGCCGAGGCTCGGCGGCTGCATCGCGAATATGCGTACGCCAGGAATGTCCGCGGTGCGCTGCTGCACGCGCTGGATGATCTGCGGCGCCGATTCCTCGCGCTCGTCCCACAGGACGAGCGGCATGAACACCACGCCGCTGTTGACATCGCCGCCGCCGAAGCCGCCGGTGCGTGCGATCACGCGCCTTGCGTTGCCGCGCTCGACCTCCTCCGCGAGGATGGCCTCTACCTGAGCGAGATGCCGGTCGAGATACGCGAGGCTCGCACCCTCCGGCGCCGTGACGTTGACCGGAATCACGCCGCGGTCCTCCGCCGGTGCGAACTCCTGCGGCACCTTGAACCAGGACACCGGCCACCCGAAGACCGTGAGCGCCACGACCACCGCGGTCGTACCCGCCGTCGTGGCGAGGATGACGAGCGGCCGGTATCCCGGCAGCGCAGCGGTGAGGAGTCGCCGATAGGCGGCGGAAAGACGCTTGAACGCCTCGTCGACCGCCGTCGCGACGCGCCCGCGCCGGATGCCCCGCTCGAAGAGCTTCGAGCTCATCATCGGCGTGAGCGTCAGTGCGACCAGCGCGGAGAACGCGACCGCCGCTGCCACCGTGATGCCGAACTCGCCGAACATGCGGCCGAGATTGCCTTCCAGATAGGACACCGGCACGAACACGGCCACGAGCACCAGCGTGGTGGCGATCACCGCGAAACCGATCTCTCGGCTGCCGTTGAGCGCGGCGAGCAGCGCCGGCTCGCCGAGCTCGATCCGCCGGACGATGTTCTCGAGAACGACGATCGCATCGTCCACCACGAGGCCGATGGCGAGCACGATGCCGAGCAGCGTCAGTGTGTTCAGCGAGTAACCGAGAGCCGCCATCACCACGGCGGCGGCGAGAATCGACACCGGGATCGTGACGGCCGGAATGAACGTCGCGCGTGCCGTGCCGAGGAACAGGAAGATCACGATCAGCACCGAGACCATCGTCTCGAGGAGCGCGAAGCCCACCTTCTTCATCGACTCCGCGATGAAGACCGAGAAGTCGATGTTGACGCCGAGGGTGATGTCCTCCGGCATCGCCTTCTGCGCTTCCTCGATCTCCCTGTGCAGGCGGCGCGACAGCTCGAAGAGGTTGGCCTTCGAGTGCGGGATGATCGCCATCATGAGGCCGTTCTGGCCGTTCATGCGCATGATGCTGCGCTCGTCCTCGGCGCCGATGCGCACCTGCGCCACCTCGCCGAGCCGCACCACGTAGCCATCCGGGCTGCGGCCGATCGGAAGCTGACGGAAGTCTTCCTCCGTCCTGAGCGCGGTATCCGTGCGGAGCGAGAACTCGCGCTCGAGCGACTCGATGCGCCCGGCCGGCAGCTCGATGTTCTCGCGCCGGAGCGCGTTCTCGACGTCCGTCACCGTGAGCTGGCGCGCCGCGAGCGCATCGCGGTCGAGCCAGATGCGCATGGCGTAGCGGCGGCCGCCCCAGAGGTTCACGACCGCGACGCCGGGAATGGTGGCGAAGCGGTCGACCAGAACGCGCTCGGCGAACTCGGTCAGCTCGAGCGGGCTGCGCCGGGAGCTCGAGATCGCGATTCCCATGATGGGATCGGCGTCCTGATTCGCCTTGGCGACCTGAGGCGGATCGGCTTCCTCCGGCAGGCGCCCGACCGCGCGCGAGATGCGGTCGCGGACGTCGCTCGCTGCGGCATCGAGATCGCGGTCGACGGAGAACTCGACGGTGATGCGCGAGTACTCGTCACTGCTGCTCGAGGTGAGCTTCTCCACGCCTTCGAGACCGGCGAGCGCGTCCTCGAGCACCTGCGTGATGCGCGATTCGATGACCGCGGCCGAAGCGCCGCGATAGTAGGTCTGGACGCTGACGATCGGCGCATCGACGTCGGGCAGCTCGCGCATCGGCAGGCGCAGCGCCGCCATGATCCCGAGGATCAGGAGCAGCAGCGACAGAACCGCGGCGAAGACGGGTCGCCGGATCGAAACGTCGGAAAGGATCACCGCCGGATCTCGAGTGCCGTCACTTCGGTGGGCGGCTCGTACAGATCGCGCACCGGCCCGCCGTCACGGACCTTCTGCGTGCCCTCGACCACCACGCGGTCCGTGGGTGACAGCCCCGAGACGATCTCGACGAAGCCCGGCTGACGGCTGCCGATGCGGACCTCGCGCCGCACGGCGCGGCCGTTCTCGACGAGGAACACGAACTGCCGGCTCTGGTCGGGGACCAGTGCTTCCTCTGGAATCACCAGCGCCTCGCGCTTCGCCGTCGTGAGGGTCACGTTGAGGAACATCCCCGGCTTGAGGAGGTTCTCGGGATTCGGCACGACGGCGCGCACCGTCACGGAGCGGGTGGTCGGATCGATGCGCGAGTCGACGCTGGTCACGCGGCCGGTGAACTCGCGACCTGGAAAGGCCGGCGAGCGCGCCGTGATCGGCAGGCCTTCCTTCAGGCCGCCGATGGAATTCTCGGGGATGGCGAAATCGACCTTGATGACGCTCGTGTCGTCGAGCGTCGTGATCACCGTACCCGGATTGATGAGACTTCCGACACTCACGCGCCGGAGACCTACCCGGCCGTCGAAAGGAGCGCGGATCACGGTGTCTTCGAGCGCCGCCTGCGCGGCGGCGAGGCGCGCGGCATCCGCCTTCGCCTTCGCCTCGAGCTGCTCGAACTGCGACTGCGAGACGACCTGCGTCGCGAGGAGCCCCCGGCTGCGATTGAGCTGGCTCTCGCTCTCGGTGAGCGTCGCCTGCGCTTCCGCGAGATCCGCGCGCGCCTTCGCGCTGTCGAGCTCCACGAGCACCTGGCCGCGGCGGACGAGCTCGCCCTCACGGAACTTGAGCGCAGTGACGATGTTCGACGTCTTCGCAGTGATCTCCACGGCCTCGTTGGCGCGCGCCGTGCCGAGCGCCGTCAGACGCTCCTCGATGAGCTCGCTGCGCACGGGAGCGCTCACCACCGCGACGGCCGCACCGGCGCCGAACGCCGGAGCGCCGCCCAGCGCGCCCGGCCCTCTCGCTCCCGGGAACGGCCCGCCTGCGGATGCCGTGCCCGCTGCGACATTGAATCCCGGCTGTGGACCCGGGCCGCTGCCACCGGACGACTGGCGGCTGGCGTGGTATGCCCATGCGCTGGACACGAGCGCGACGACCACGCTGACGGTGGCTATGACGTTTCGGAGGTCGGCCATGGGTTACCAGACGGAATGATCGAGCATGGAAGTGTCGCATTGCCGCCGCGGACGCGGCCCCGCTTTGTCACGGAGTGCACGGCCCTGTCACGAAATGCACCCAACCCGCCTCCGTCGCAGAGAGCCACCGTGACCGGCGTCTCCGGGGAACCGGCGGGTATCCGCTTCCGTCACAGAATGGCGGAAGCGCGCCCGGGCGAGCGGCGCGCAAAGCGTAGCGAAGAAGCGTTCAGGGTATGTGACGCCCGTCGCACCGGCGTGGCTTCGTGCACGGCGCGGGTCTAATCTTCAGTCGCGACTTCGAGCCGCGGCCGATCCGGGCGGCGGCGCATCCGTTTCGGGAGTCGGGCGATGAGCATTCGTGTCGTACGTCTGGGTAGTCCCCGTGCCGCGGACGAAGGGCTGCGCATTGGTACCGTGCGCCGGCCACCGCGGGGCGTTCCGAAATCGCAGTTCGCGGCTCGCGACTTCTACGATGTCTGGCTGCCGAATCTCGCCCCGAGCGAGGAGCTTCTCAAACTCGGCCGGGCCGGCCAGGACGACGAGCGGAGCTGGAAGGCCTTCGCGCGACGGTACCGGGCGGAGATGAAGCACCCCGATGCGGAGCGGCTGCTCGACGTGCTCGCCGCACTCTCGCATCAGACGAACTTCTCGGTGGGGTGCTACTGCCCGGACGAGCGGCGCTGCCACCGCTCCATCCTGCGCGAGCTGCTCGCCAAGCGCGGCGCGAAGATCATCTGACATCTTCCGCGCAGCTGCCGTCCAGGTTGTGCACCGCATGCCATCGCGCGCTGGACAACGGCGCGCGGCAGGCGCACAAATAGCGCCTCGCCGCCGCGGCCAGGGAGGGCCTTCATGAACGGCGCAGGGAAGCATCGACCGCCGATTCCGCGCGGCGCCTGACGGCGTCCGGGCGATCCGTTTCGGCTCTCGCGCAGCACGCCGCTGCGCGGCTCATCATCCCGTCACTCACTTCTCGTGCGCGATGCATTCGCACCCGCACTTCTTCCGTCCCGTGCGCGTCCCGCGCGCACAGCGCGCGCTGGAAGGAGGTGATCCGCACTTCGATCGCTGACGTCGAACGAGCTCTTCTTCTCACTCAATCCAAGGAGCTGGCCATGTGTTCTTCGAGGCGTTTCGTTGCGTTGATACCGGCGTCGATTCTGGTCGGAGCAACCGATCTCGCCTTCGCCCAGAACGACTGTTCCGGTCTGCCGAGCCACTCCGAGCTGGAGTCCGCCCTCCAGCAGGTCGTCGCGGGAGGCGACAACGCCGGTCTGGGCAATGACATGTGGGCAACGGTCGTCAACCGCGACGGGGTCGTCTGTCGGGTGGTGTTCACGGGCGCGGAACGGGGAGACCAGTGGCCGGGCAGCAGGATCATCTCCGCACAGAAGGCCAATACGGCGAATGCCTTCAGCCGCCCGGGCGGCGTGATCGGCTTCGCCGGGCCGCTGTCCACCGCGAATCTCTTTTCCGTCGTGCAGCCGGGCGGCAGCCTGTTCGGTCTGCAGCACAGCAATCCGGTGGACACCGAGGCCGCCTACGGCGGGAACCCCACCAACTACGGCCAGCCGAACGATCCGCTGCGCGGCCGCCGCATCGGAGGCGTCAACGTGTTCGGCGGCGGTCTTGCGCTCTATGCGGCTTCGGGTGAGCTCGTCGGCGGACTCGGCGTGAGCGGTGACACGTCGTGCACGGATCACATCATCGCCTGGAAGGTGCGGGACGCTCTCGGGCTCGACAACGTTCCCGGCGGAGTGAGCCCCACTCAGGACGACAACATCATCCATGACGTCACCATCGATCCGGCGACCGGTCACACGGTGAGTGAGAGCGGCTTTGGCCACCCCGAGTGCGACGCGAACGGTGCGGCGCGCGAGATCGCCGAAGCCCTGCCGGACACCCATCCGGTGGGACCCAACAGCAGTCAGCGGCGCGAGCGCTGAACCGGTGCGGCTGCGAGGAGACGATCCGCGGCGATCGGCGCCGGCCGAGCCGCGTCCGCGAAGGCGTTGCGGGTCGTCTCCCGCTCTTTTCCGTCCTCCATCGGGAAGGCGCCGCAGTCGCACGAGAGGCCGAAGCTGCGTTTCCAGCGCGGCCAGTCGGCCACGAGGATTCCGATGCCGATCGAGACGGCGAGCAGCAGTGCGAGCGTGAGTCCGATGAGGAAGCGGCGCATGGGGCGGCATAGTCTACCGTCCGCGACGGCAGTCCACAGCCCGAGCGGCGCGTGCCTCGGCACGGCCGCGCACGGCGCGACATACGGTCGCGGGACTGTAGACTGTCGTCCGTCGTCCCTCAGAGACCAAGAAGAATGCCGCTCCGGGTCTGCTTCATCACGGCCGAGATCGCGCCGCTCGCCAAGAGCGGAGGTCTCGCCGACGTATCCTCCGCGCTCACGCGCCATCTGAGCCGCGCCGGTCACGACGTACGCGTCTTCACGCCGGGTTACTCCTTCATCGACCGCTCGAAGCTCGAGGTGCATCCGGTCGAGTTCCTGCAGGACGTCCCGCTCGAGGTCGGTCCGCACCGGTACCGCTGCTCCGTCTCGACGGTACGCCTGCCGGGCTCGAGCGCTTCCGTCCACCTGATCGAGTGTCCGGAGCTGTACGCCCGCCCGTCGCTCTACACGACCGATGCCGACGAGCATCTGCGCTTCCTCGCGCTCACGCGCGCCGCGTTCGAGTGCTGCCAGCGCATGGCGTGGAGCCCGCAGATCCTCCACTGCAACGACTGGCATGCGGCGTTCGGCCCGCTCTTCCTGCGGACGCTCTACGCATGGGACCGGCTCTTTCACGGGACGCGCTCCGTTCTCACCATTCACAACATCGGCTATCAGGGCGTGTTCGGCGCGGACTCGATCGACGACCTCGGGCTCGGCCCGGACAGCTACCTGCTGCACCAGGACGATCTGCGCGCGGGAAAGATCAACTCGCTCCGGCACGGAATTCTCTACGCCGACGCGATCACGACGGTGAGCCCGACTCATGCGCGCGAGATCTGCACGCCGCAGTACGGAATGGGCCTCGATCACGATCTGCGTGCACGCGGCGACGCACTCGTCGGGATCCTCAACGGCGTCGATTACGACGAGTGGGATCCGCGCTGCGACCGTCATCTGCCGCTGCACTACGGTCCGCAGAATCTCGATCCGAAGCGCGAACTGAAGCGCCGGCTGCTCGATCGCTTCGGTCTGCGCGGCGGCGAGCGCACGCCGCTCGCGGGAATCGTCAGCCGCCTCACGCTGCAGAAGGGCATCGAGCTCCTCTTCGGGGCGCTGCCGCAGGTGCTCGCCCGGCGCGACCTGCTCCTCATCGCGCTCGGCAGCGGAGAGCCGAAATACGAGGAATTCTTCGCACGCCTGCAGCGCGACTTTCCCTTCCGCGTGGTGTTCCAGCGCGGGTACGACGAGCCGCTCGCGCACTGGATCGAGGCCGCGAGCGACATGTTCATCATGCCTTCGCTCTACGAGCCGTGCGGCCTCAATCAGATGTACAGTCTGCGCTACGGCACCGTGCCGATCGTGCGCCGCACCGGCGGGCTGGCCGACACCGTGCAGCACTACGACCCGGCGACGCGCCAGGGAACCGGAATCGTCTTCAACGATTTCGATACGCCGGCGATGATCTGGGCGCTCGAGACGGCGCTCGATCTCTACGCGCAGCCGCTGCACTGGACGCGCATGATGCTGAACGGCATGGCGCAGGACTTCTCCTGGGACAGACAGACCGCGCAGTACGTGGCACTCTACGAGCGGCTGCTGGGTGGATGAACGAGGAACGGCGGCGCAACTGGATAGGAGGCGGTATGCAGGAGCTCGCGCTGGAACAAGGCTTCGCATCCGAGAGCGATCTTCGCGCGGCGTTCGAGAGGCTCGTCGCGAGCCCGCTTCGCGGTGTCGCGGAGCACGGCACCGTCTCGCTCGCATGGCTCGAAAGTCCCATCGGGCCGCTCGTCGCGGCGTCGACGAGCGACGCAGTGTGCCTGCTCGAGTTCGCGGAGCGCGACGCGCTCGAGTCTCAGATCGCCGCGGTACGCTCTTGTTTCCGCTGCGCGCTGACCGTCGGGCGCACTCCTGTCATCGAGCGGCTCGAGCGCGAGCTCGAGGAGTACTTCGCGGGGAAACGCCGCCGTTTCGAAGTGCCGCTCGCGTATCCGGGCACGCCGTTCCAGGAGCGCGTGTGGTCTGCGTTGCTCGAGATTCCGTACGGTGAGACGTGGTCGTATCGAGAGCTCGCCCGCCGCATCGGCGACGAGCGGGCGATACGAGCCGTCGGCCGTGCGAACGGACAGAACCGCATCGCCATCGTCATTCCGTGCCATCGTGTCGTGAACGCCGACGGCGGGCTGGGCGGATACGGCGGCGGGTTGTGGCGCAAGCGCTTTCTGCTCGATCTCGAACGCGGGGACGCGCTGCCGCTCGCTCACTGAGCGCATCTTCATCCGGCGATCGCAAATCTCACGCCGCACGGACTGCACGGCGTCCACGCGTTCCGCGCGCAGCTCAAACGGCGTCTATTTCAAGCGGAACGTTCCGCGCTCTTCGAAGGGAATGGAGCGCAGAAAGCCTTCGGACAGGGACACCTTCCCGACGATGCGGTAGTCGATCTGCTCCTTGAGGCTGTCGTCGCCCCGGCCGAGCAGACGGAACAGCGTGCTCGCCATGTTGGCGGTGACCATCATGTCGAACTCCGCTTCGCCGAGCGCGGGCACCGTGAAGCTGGCGCTCGAGACGCCGTGAGCGAGCTCCTCGCCCGCCACCTCCATGCGGTACGTCAGCCCGCGGATGGGCAGCGCGCGGTCGTTCGGATTCTGCACGCGCATGCGCACGCGCAGCCGCTGCTCCCACAGATCGCTCTTCAGAACCTCGACGTTGACGATGGACAGCCGCGGCGTCTCGAGCTGCGGCACCAGGGATGCGCAGCCCGCGAGGAGCAGCGCGATCAGGAGAACCGGCAGAGCCTTCAAGCAAGAATCCTTCCGCAATCAGGCACCCTGGACGAATGGTAGCAGAGGGCGCGGCAGGCGCGCGCCGACGGCTTCACACCCGGCCGTACACGGCGTTGAGCCGTGCGAAACGCGCCGCACGGTCCGGCGAGAGGGCGTCGCCGGCGAGGCGCCAGCACCAGTTGCCCTGCGTCGTCGCAGGCGTGTTGAGCCGCGCCTCCGAGCCGAGCTCGAGGATGTCCTGCATTGGCAGAACCGCGAGCACGGCAACGGATCCCAGGGCTGCGCGCACGAGCGCGCCCGGCATCGCGCCCGGCGTGCATCTCAGATACTCATCCACACGCTGCCGGACGGCGTCGTCGAGCGCGAGATACCAGCCGAGCGACGTATCGTTGTCGTGGGTGCCCGTGTACGCGACGCTGTCGCGCTCGTGCATGTGCGGCAGATGCGGATTGTCGCCGCCTCCCTCGAAGGCGAACTGCAGCACGCGCATTCCGGGCAGCCGGAAATCCCTGCGCAGCGCCTCGACGTCGGGCGTGATGACGCCGAGGTCCTCCGCGACGATCGGCAGATCGTGGTGCTCCCCACGCAAGACTCCGAGCAGCTCGCGGCCCGGAGTCGGATGCCACGCGCCGGCACGCGCGTCCTGCGCTCCCGCAGGCACTGCCCAGTGCGCCGCCAGCGCGCGGAAATGATCGATGCGCAGCAGATCGAAGCGCTCGAGCTGATGGCGCACACGGGCGCGCCAGTAGGCGAAACCGTCCCGGGACATCGTGTTCCAGTCGTAGAGCGGATTGCCCCAGAGCTGCCCGGTCTCGGAGAAGTAATCGGGCGGCACGCCCGCGACCGCGAGCGGCCGGCCTTCCGCGTCGAGCTGGAACTGTCCGCGGCGCGCCCATGTCTCGGCGGAGTCCGGCGCGACATAGATCGGGAGATCACCGAACAGCCGCACGCCTCGCGAATGCGCGTACTCCCGCAGCCGGCGCCACTGACACGCGAACCAGTACTGCTCCTGCCGGATGCGCTCGATGACGTCCGCGAGCTCGCGGTGCGCGCGGGCCATCGCCTGCGGCTCGCGGTCGCGATACTCGGCGGGCCATTCCCACCACGGCGCGCCGCCGTGAACCGCGCTCAGCGCCTCGAAGAACGCCCAGGCCTGTCTCTTTTACCAATTCCCGCGCACACGAGACAAGAGCAACTCACGAGCACGGCTTTTCTTTGTCAAAAAAAATAAACAACCAGCGTCGTCGCACA
>QGVD01000126.1 GCA_003242685.1 Pseudomonadota bacterium
CCGTAGGTCAGCTCGTCGTGATAGACACGCTCCAGTGCCGCACGGTCACCGGCGATCACCGCCTGCATCCACGCCTCGTATGCCTGCAGCACCTCGGCGCGCACCTCGGGGGAGACGTTCTCGGGCACGTCCGGCACGGCATGCGAACCGCCGTGTTCGGCCGCAGCCGCCACCGAGGTGGCGGCTGCGAAAGCCAGCGCGAGGGTCGCAATGAGAGGCTTGAAGGAACCGTTCTTCATTGTCTTGTACTCCGGGGGTTCTCAGAACGTGAAGTTGAGGCGCGCATACCACACGGTACCGGCGGCACCTTCCGGCGACAGGCCGGAGTACAGGGCCACGATCGGGTTGCGGTTGGCCGGGATCACCTGATCCGGCCGGCTGTTGAAGAGGTTCTTCACGCCGAGGGTACCCTTGATCGAGTCCGTGAAACGGTAGCTGGCATTCAGGTTCACGACCACCTGGGAGCTGAAGAGCTGGTCCAGCGCCGGATTGGTCGAGTGAAAGGTCGCGTAGGTGCCGTAGCGCACGGCGCTCACGCCGCCCACGAACGCGCCCTGCGCATAGTCCGCCGCCACGCGCACGAAGGACGAGGGCTGGGAGCGCTCGATGATGCCGGCCGACTCGCGACCGATCAGCACCAGACCGCTGCCCTCCAGTATGGACGGCACCGGCTTGACATGCGTGATCTCGGTCTCGCTGCGGTTGTAACCGAGGCTCAGATCGAGCTTGCCGCCGTTATCGAAGCGGAAGCCGTAACGCGCTGTCAGGTCGATGCCGCGCGTACGGGTATCCGCAGCGTTCGTGAAGAACTGCAGACCGGAGAAGGTCGGGAAGCCGGCGTCAGTCAGCGCCTGCTCCACGATCGGTCCGCGCAGCACTTCGGAGAGCACGATGCGGTCGTCGATGTCGATGTGGTATACATCGATCGTCACCGAGCCGCTATCGCCGATCACCCACACGAAGCCGGTCGAGAAGTTGGTCGACTCTTCCGGCGTCAGGCTGGTGGCACCGAGGGCGCGCGCCAGCGGACTGTCCACCCGCGCGAGGCGGTTCGTGACGAGCTGACCATTGGCGATGTTCGGGAAAGTGCGCGAGTAGGCGGACTGCCCGAGCGAGGGTGCGCGGTAGCCGGTGCTCGCGCTCGCGCGCCAGGCGAGCGACGGTGTCAGCTCGTAACGCACCGCCACCTTGCCGTTGGTCGTCGTGCCGAAGTCAGAGTAGTCCTCGCTGCGCGCGGCCACCGCGATCTTGAAGCGGTCGGTGAGCCGGGTCTCGAGATCGATGTACACGCCGTACACGTCGCGGCTCAGACGGCCCGCGTCATCCGGCGAGAAGCCGCTGAAGCCCTGAGAGGCCGGCGTGGCCACATTGCCCGCGTTCGGGCCGTCGAGAATCGGCACACCGCCATTGGCCCAGGAGCCGTAGTCACCCTCGAACACCTCGTAGGACTCGTGACGGAAGTGCAGACCGGCCGAGACGTTGAGCGGATTGCGCAGCCAGAACACCTGGCTCGGCCGGACCCAGTCGAGGTTCAGGCTGGTCTGGACGTTCAGCAGGTCGCCGGTGTCGAAGACCGTGGGGCTGTCGAGGCCCATGCTGACGTTGTTCGTGTTGGAAACGACGCTCTCGACCCGGTTACGTCCGTAGGTCGCGCTGAGATCGAAGCTGCCCCAGGTCTCCGAGCCGAAGCGCACGCCGCCGGTGGCGGACAGATCGCGGGACTGCACGTTCAGCCACGGCTGGAAGCCATCCGGATGGATGGCACGCACGGTCTGATCGGAGCTCGGCTGACGCAGATTGCCGAAGCCATCGTCCTCGCGATAGCCGATGGTGGCGAAGCCGTAGAGCGTCGCGGAGCCCACGGTGCTCTCGGCGTTGACGAGCAGGTTGTAGCGCTCCGACGCACCGGTGCCGTAGAACCAGTTGCGGTACGGATACGAGTCCTCGCGCGGATCGCCGGGGAAGTACATCTGTCGATTGTCGGTCGTCGACAGGCGCGTCGGATCCACGTCCCAGGCGTCGAAGGCGATGGTGAGGAAGCCGTCGCCCGGGAGGCTCAGGCCGAGACTGCCCTCGAGACCCAGAGTGTCACCGTCACCCTTGGCGTTGCGGGAGAACTGCGCAGCGAGGTCACTGCCGCTCGCACGCTCCTTGAGCACGATGTTGACCACGCCGGCGATGGCGTCGGAGCCATACTGCGCCGAGGCGCCGTCGAGCAGTACCTCGACGCGCTCGATGGCGCTCATCGGAATGCTGTTGAGATCGACGGTCTGCGCGCCCTTGGCAACGCTGTTCGACGCATTGAGCTGCGCCGTGGCGTGACGGCGCTTGCCGTTGATGAGCACGAGCGTCTGGTCCGTCGCAAGCCCGCGTAGCGCCACGCCCTTCACGAAGTTGGCGGCGGTGGAGGTCGGCGCGGAGGTCGGGAAGTTGAACGAGGGCACCACGGTCAGCATCGCCTCGCTCAGGGTCAGCGCACCCGTCTCGAGAAGCTCCCGGCCGCTCACGACCTGAATGGGAGCGGCGCTGTTGAGGACGGTCGCTTCGCCCGTGCGCGACCCGATGATCGCGATGGTGTCCAGGGCCTGGGTGTCCTCGGCCTGCTCCTGCGCTACGGCCGTCATGGCACCCACGCACTGCACGGTCAGCATGGCAGTGGCTGACAGGACGGTCTTGGATACAGAAGTAGTGCTCTTCATTGGCTTGACCCGATCGTTACTGTTGCATGGACGCCGCACGGCCACACGCGGACATCCTGCCCCCGGGGGGCCGCACAGCGGCCAGAAAAACGGCTTGATTCGTCCGTGGATATGGCGCCAGAAGCGCGCTTCGACTGATGATTCCGGCGGGAAACCCGGCCGGGGAGGGGTACTTCAGATCTGCGCGGACATCGGGCGGTGTGGTTTTCCGTTGGCGCCCATGATGTTATTGAGCAAAGGCCGCACTCCGCCAAATCACTTGGCTATGACGAACTCGCATCCGGGCATGTCACCATCCTGTAACCGCTCCGGGGCCCCGAGGATGAGCACCACGGCCGGGCGCGCTCGTGTCGCGTTCACAACACTGGCGGTCCTTTCTCTGGCGGCGCTCCCCGGCAGACCACTCTCCGCTGCGAGCTTTGACTGCGCGACGGCCGCCCCTCCCCGTGGAAACCCTCATCTGCCGGAACGCGAGCTTTCCGCCCTCGACGAGTACCTCGATCGCTACTACCGCGCGGCACTCAGGGCCCTTGCGCGTGGCGAGTCATGCCTGCGGGCGGATCGTGGACGAGATCGAGGGCGGCGATGGCTTCGTGCTGCGTGATGGGCAGGGGCAGAGCCATCTGCTCCGTCCCCTGATGTTTCTCGAGCCGGAAGATGTGGAGCTGCTGGGCGCGGCTGCCCGGGACAGCGAGCCCCTGGTGCTCGTGCGCGGCGCCATCGAGACCGACGACACCTCGTCCGGTTTCGACGTCAGCCGCTGCATCTTCATATACCGCCTGCCTCAGACTCCTTCCGTTCCGGTCTCCACGCTATGCAGCATGCGCTACCCAATGCTGCTACCAAGCAGTTCGGCCGACGAAGAGGCTTTGGATCGTCTCACCACCACAGGAATCGTCCCTTCCCGCAACCACCTTACGTAAGGCTAGATGTAATCACAGGATTCTGCGGGCGCAGCCGAGAGGAATCTTTCACCTGAGGTGATACCGTTGCTGCACCGCCACCTCAGTCTTCAGAGGTTCAATGTGCGTTGCGGTTACTCCGTGGTCGAGTGGAGGACTATACCGAACGCTCGTCTCGCGCCTCATCGGTCGTGCGGTGCGCTTCGTTCCCGATTGAATGCTCCAGACATCGCTTCGCAGCCATCGTCGATGATCGCTCCGTGGTACATCACGATTCGGGACGCCGGGCCACTGGCTTGTGTGGTTACGCCGTCGGGGTAGCGAATGCGCGCGCTTCGGTGGTCAGCCATGCCGCATTCGGCCACAGAGCTTGTTGATCCTTCTCGGACTAATCCCAACGCGGCACCCCGTACCGCGCGGCGAGTGGCGACGAAAGGTAGTCAGTTGGCTACCAAAGGTAGCTCCTCATATCTCTTTACGTATCGGTCTTGACGTCACCAATCTGCCGTAGCTGCGCTCTGAGCCGTAGCAGATGGACGATTCCGGTCTCGGTTACCCCCCGGCTGGTGGGCGATTCCGCTCGCAGCAATTAATTCCATGCGGGTGAAGAGATCATGGGCGAAGAGTAACGTCTGGGCGCGCTGAGCGATCGAGCTTTATCCCTCCCTTGGGAAAGCTCTATTGTCTGAGCAGCGAACGTGGAAAGACTATTTGTCTTTTCTCGCATGGAACGCAGTGGTAGGCGGCGCGAGAGTTGCCTCAGCCTGCCTCGGAGCCTGCTCGATAGCTCCAAGGTCGAGCGTTTTGGTCGTGCGCCGTGAGTTTATCCCTCGGTTCGGAACGACTATTTGTCGATGGAACGCCTTTAATGTGATTTTCCATAGC
>QGVD01000008.1 GCA_003242685.1 Pseudomonadota bacterium
GTCGTACGGTCCTGCATCAGCGATTCGAGCGCACGCTGGACGAGCAGCTCGCTCTCGGCGTCGAGGGCGCTCGTCGCCTCGTCGAGGAGCAGGATCGGCGGGTTCTTGAGGATCGCGCGCGCGATCGCGATGCGCTGCCGCTGGCCGCCCGAAAGCCGCGTGCCGCGCTCGCCCAGGAAGGTGTCGTAGCCCTGGGGAAGCTGGCGGATGAAGTCGTCGGCAGCCGCCGCGCGCGCCGCGGCTTCCACCTCGGCGTCGCTCGCGTCCGGTCTGCCGTAGCGGATGTTCTCGCGCGCGGTGGTGCCGAACAGCACCGTTTCCTGCGGGACGAGGCCGAGGCGGCGGCGCACCTCCTGAGGCGCGACGCGGGAGATGTCGATGCCGTCGATCAGAATGCGTCCGCGCTGCGGATCGTAGAAGCGCAGCAGGAGCTGGAACACGGTGCTCTTGCCCGCGCCCGACGGGCCGACGAACGCCACGGTCTCACCGGGTGCCACCTCGAGCGTGAAGTCGTCGAGGGCCGACTGCTCGGGCCGTGACGGGTAGCTGAAAGAGACGTGCTCGAAGCGGATGTGTCCGCGCCCGTCGGCCGGAAGATGCAGCGGGTCGGGCGGCGCCACGATGCCGGGCGATGCGTTCTGCAGCTCGACGAGCCGCTCCATCGCGCCTGCCGCGCGCTGCACTTCCGCCCACATCTCGCTCAGCGACGCAGCGGAACCGCCGACGTACACCGCGTAGAGCAGGAACTGTCCGAGCTCGCCGCCCGTCATCGTGCCGGCGAGCACCGCGCGCGCACCGACCCAGAGCACCAGGGTGATCGCGCCGAAGACGAGCATGGTGGCGAGCGCGGTCAGGATCGCACGCACGCGCGTGCGGTGGATGGCGACGCGGAACGATTCCTCGACGGCCTCGCGGAAGCGATCGCTGTGCAGCTCTTCCAGCGTGAACGCCTGCACGGTCTGGATGGCGCCCAGCGTCTCGCCGGCGAGACCGCTCGTGTCCGCGACCCTGTCCTGCGCGGCGCGCGACAGGCGGCGCAGCCGGCGCCCGAGCCAGATGAGCGGCACGATCACCACCGGCATGAGCAGCACGATGAGCGCCATGAGCTTCACGCTCGTGATCGCGAGCATCACCAGCGCGCCGACGAGGTTGATCGTCGAACGCAGCGTGATCGAGAGACCCACGCCGGCGATCGACTGCACGAGCGTCGTGTCGGTCGTGAGGCGCGAGAGTACCTCGCCCGTGCGCGTGACCTCGAAGAAGGCGGGATCCATGCGGACGACGTTCCGGTACACGGCATCCCGCACGTCGGCGACCACGCGCTCGCCGAGCCAGGTGACGAGATAGAAGCGCAGCGCGGCGAACACGCCGAACACGGCGGCGGCCGCGAGGAACACGAGGAAGTAGCGGTTGATCGTCGCGGCATTGCCCGCGGCCATGCCGCGATCGATGAGATCCCTGAGAGCGACCGGCAGCGCGAGCATCGCCGCCGACGCGATGAGCAGCGCCGCGAGCGCGGCGACGATGATGCCGCGGTACGGCCGCAGGAACGGCAGCAGCGCGCGCAGCGGCTTCAGGGATTTCGCACGCGGGCGGTCGGCGGGGTCGGACATCGGCTGAGGTCTGAAGCTTCCCGGCAGGTGAACGGTCGAAGGGCAGGGAGTTTACGCGCTCGGAGCCGCCGGGCGGCGGCGATCACTCCTGCGCGTCGGCTCCGACGGCGACCCAGGCGAGATCCGCGGGCGAGACCGAGGCGAGATCGAAAGTGCGCGCGGCCGCCGCCATGCGCGTGAGCGCCTGGCCGATCGGCATCGGGGCCTTGCTGTCGCCCTTCTTCGCCTTGTGGAAGCGCACCGGGTTGATGCGCGCGACCACGTAGTTCCGCAGATACGGCGACCTGAAGCCGCGCGCCTGGAGCGCGTCGATGATGCGCTTGACCTGCGCATCGATCTCGATGAGGCGCGCCGCGTAGCCTTCGCGCTCGCGGAGGCTGACCGGCAGCGTGCGATCGCTGAAGCGGTCGACCTTCTTCAGGAACGAGCTGTACGCGCCGCCTGCGAAGCGCGGCGACCGCTCGTACACGATGCCGAGCGTCAGGAGCTCCGCGGACTCGAACTCGGCCGCGTACTGCGACTCCTTCGCCCGGGGGTCGCGCCGCGCGAGGTTCCGCGCCATGCGGATCACCTCCAGTGCCCGGTCCCTGAGGTTGTGCGCCTTCTCGGTGTTGAGCGCCAGGATCCGGTACGCGAGCGACTCGTCGGGCGAGATGAGCGCGGTGATCTGGCGCAGTCCCAGCACCCTGGCTGCCGCGAGGCGATGCCGTCCGTTCGGCGTCCAGAGCTTCCCGTCCTCGCCGCGCACGACGATGAGCGGATCGAGAAATGCGCCCGCCTCGTCGATTTTGGCCGCGAGCCGCTTCGCGTGCGTGGGCGAGAGATCGCGCTGAAATGGCGTCGGCTGTACCGCCGAGAGAGGGAGCGAGGCGAGCAGCAGCGGCCGTCCGCCGAGCGGCTCGCGGTATGCGCCGATCGGCGCGCCGCCTGCTTCGCGCACGAAGGACGCGAGCGCTGCGACCTCGGGCTCCTCGAGCCCGAGCGTGACTTCCGTTGCCGCGAGCCCGCGGGCCCGCGCGCCGGGCGCGAGCTTGCCGCGTGCGCGCTTTCGCGCCGCGGAGGCTTTCGCAGGGGAGGTGCCGCGCTTGCGAGCTGCCATTGTCCGGGTACAGTGCCCCGATCGGCTCTCCGCGTAAAGTCCGGCGCGCCTCTTCGAGCGTGCCATCGCACCGTGCGCGCCCGACCATCGCATCCCTGCCGAAGCTCGAGCGATGAACCAGCAGCGTGAGTCACGGAGCGCTGCGGCAGCGCTGCCTGCCCGGCGCATCGACGCCCACGGCCGTGCGCACGTCGATATGCGCGCGGTGCTCGCGCTCGCCCTGCCGCTCGTCGCGAACAGCGCCGTGCAGGTCGTGCTGAATCTGACGGACGTGTGGTTCATCGGGCGCATCTCGACGGAAGCGCTCGCGGCGGTCGGCGCGGTGCACTGGCTGGTCATCGTCGCCGGGCTCCTCCTGAGCGGCGTCGGCATGGCCGTGCAGACACTTGCCGCGCAGGCGCACGGGGCGCGGCGCTACGTGCGCGCAGCGCAGGCGGTGTGGACCGCGATGTGGGGTGTGCTGTTCACGACGCCGCTCTTTCTCGCCGTTGCCTTCTCGGGTTCCCTCATCCTCGCGCCCTTCGGCGTCGATCCGCAGATCCAGAGGCTTGCGGTCGAGTACTGGTTCCCGCGTCTTGCCGGCGGACCGTTCGGCGCGGCCGTGTGGGCGATGCTCGGCTTCTTCAACGGCATTGGGCGTCCGCGGATTTCGCTCACCGTCTCGGCGGTCATCGCGCTCTCGAACGCCGTGCTCAACGAGATCTTCATCTTCCGCCTGGACCTCGGAGTTGCAGGCGCGGCGTGGGCGACCACGACGGCGCAGGCGATCGGGCTCGCGCTCGCGTTCGCGATCTTCCTGCGCGCGCCGGTGCGCCGTGTCTATCGGTCCCATCTCACGTGGAGACTGCACGGCGGCCGGCTGTGGCGGCAGGTCCGCCTCGGCGTGCCGATGGGCCTCCTGTACGCGGGCGACCTCATCGGCATCTCGATCTTCCAGATCATGCAGGTGCGGCTCGGCGCGGCCGACGGCGCGGCAACCCAGCTCGTCATGATGCTGACCTCGCTCGCCTACATGCCCGGCATGGGCATCGCGCTCGCGGGCACGACGCTCGTGGGGCAGTCGATCGGTGCCGGCGATCGCCGCTGGGCGATGCGCGTCGGCAACCATGTGATCGCGCTCGCCGCAGTGGTGATGGGCGGCATAGGCCTGCTGCTCGCGCTCGCGGGTCCCTGGCTCCTGCCGGTGTTCCTGGCGGCCGACGATGCGCAGGGTGCCGCGGCGCTCGCAGTCGGCACGCGGATCCTGTGGCTCGCCGCGGCCTACCAGTTCTTCGACGGCCTCAATCTGGGCAGCGGTCTGTGCCTGCGCGGTGCGGGCGACGCCACCGTGCCGGCCGTGCTCGTCCTCGTGCTCTCGTGGGCGTTCTTCGTGCCGCTCGCCCATTCGCTCACCTTCGCGCCGGGCCAGGGCTGGTTCGACATCCTTCCGCAGGCCGGCTGGGGCGCCGTCGGCGGCTGGACGGCGGTCGTCGTCTACGTGCTGCTGGTCGGCATCACGCTGTTCCTGCGCTGGCGGTCGGGGGCGTGGCAGAGGATCACTCTCGGGTGACGGCGTCCCGGCTGGATATCGGCACGCGGGCTGGGTAATCATTGCGGCTTCCGGCGCAGTCGAGAATCCGTTCGCCCGCCGTCGTGGCTTCGGACAAGGGGGGAGTGCCGCGCGTGAAACGTCTGCTGTGGATTGCCGTTGCCGTTCTCGGAGCCTTCGCCGTCGCCGGCATCGCCCTCAACCGGGGCGAGACGATCAACGCCATCTGGATCATCACGGCAGCCGTCTGCATCTACGCGATCGGCTACCGCTTCTATGCCGCCTGGATCATGGCGCGCGTCATGTCGATGGACCCGACGCGCGCGACACCCGCCGAGCGGCTCAACAACGGACGTGACTTCGTTCCCACCAACCGCTGGGTCGTCTTCGGACATCACTTCGCCGCGATCGCGGGCCCGGGCCCTCTGGTAGGTCCCACGCTCGCCGCGCAGTTCGGGTACCTGCCTGGCACGCTGTGGATTCTCATCGGCGCCGTGCTCGGCGGCTGCGTGCAGGACATGGTCATCCTGATGCTCTCCACGCGCCGCGACGGCCGCAGCCTCGGTCAGATGGCGCGCGAGGAGCTCGGCCCCGTGGGCGGCATCGCGGCGCTGGTCGGCACGCTCATGATCATGATCATCCTGATCGCCGTGCTCGGCCTCGTGGTGGTCAACGCCATGCGCCACAGCCCGTGGGCGACCTCCACTGTGTTCGCCACGATTCCGATCGCGATCCTGATCGGCCTCTACCTGCGCAACTGGCGTCCCGGCCGCGTCCTCGAGGCTTCGGCCATCGGTATCTCGCTGCTGCTCTTCGCCGTGCTGGCGGGCGGCTGGGTGGACCACAGCGAGACGCTGCGCGGCTACTTCGATCTCGACGGACCGTCGCTCGCGGGTTTCGTCATCGGTTACGGCTGGGTGGCGGCGATCCTGCCCGTGTGGCTGCTGCTCGCACCGCGCGACTATCTCTCGACCTTCCTCAAGCTCGGTGTCGTCGTGCTGCTCGCGGTAGCCATCGTCATCATGGCGCCGGAGCTCAAGATGCCGGCGGTGACGCAGTTCATCGACGGAACGGGCCCGGTCTTCTCGGGCAAGCTGTTCCCCTTCGTCTTCATCACGATCGCCTGCGGCGCGATCTCGGGCTTCCACTCGCTCATCTCGAGCGGCACGACGCCGAAGCTGATCGCGAACGAAGCCGACATCCGCATGACCGGCTACGGCAGCATGGCGCTCGAGTCCTTCGTCGCGATCATGGCGATGATCGCTGCGACCCTGCTCGAGCCGGGCGTGTACTTCGCCATCAATACGGGTGCCGGCGTGGTCGGCAGCACGCCGGAGCAAGCCGTCGCGACGATCACGAGCTGGGGCTTCCCGGTCACCGTCGAGCAGATGCAGCAGCTTGCACGTGACATGGGCGAAGCCACGCTCTTCCACCGTACCGGAGGCGCGCCGTCGCTCGCGGTCGGCATGGCGAGCATCTTCGGCTCAGCCTTCGGTCAGGGTCTGCTCAGCGTCTGGTACCACTTCGCCATCATGTTCGAGGCGGTGTTCATCCTCACGACGATCGACGCGGGCACGCGCGTCGGCCGCTTCATGCTGCAGGATGCGCTGAGCCACGTGTGGAAGCCGATGGGCCGCACGTCCTGGTATCCCTCGGTGCTCATCGCGAGCACGCTGGTCGTCGCCGGCTGGGGTTACTTCCTGTACATCGGCGTCATCGATCCGAACGGCGGCGTGAACATCCTGTGGCCGCTCTTCGGCATCGCCAATCAGATGCTCGCGGCGATCGCGCTGTCCGTCGCGACGGGCATCATCGTGAAGTCGGGCAAGGCGAAGTATGCGTGGGTGACGGGTCTGCCGCTCACGTGGCTCGCCATCGTCTGCACGACGGCGGCCTTCCAGAAGGTGTTCAGCTCCGACCCGCGCCTCGGCTTCTTCGCGGGCGCGAGGAATCTGGCGGAACGGCTCGCCGCCGGAACGCTGCCGCCGGAGCAGGCCGCCATCGCTCCGCAGCTCATCTTCAATCAGCAGCTCGACGGATGGCTCACGGTGCTGTTCACCGTGCTGCTCTGGATCGTGATTCTCGACATGCTGCGGGTTTCCATCCGCAGCGTGCGCGGGCTGCCCGTGCTCAGGGGCTGCGAGGCGCCGTACGTGCCCACGCGCCTGAACCGCATCACCGCTGCCCAGGAGAGCGGGGCATGATCCTCGTCGAAAGGCTGCGGACCGCCTGGCAGCTCCTCCGCTGCGCGACCGGCGACGACGCGTACGAGCGCTATCTCGAGCATCATCGCCGCACGCATCCCGACCGGCCGCCGCTCTCGCGCCGCGAGTTCTTCATCGAGGAGCAGCGGCGCAAGTGGAGCGGCGTCAACCGCTGCTGCTGAGCTCCTTCACCTGCGACCTTCTTCCCCGTTCTCCGGGGAAGGGGGTGCCTGCACGGCAGGCGACGCCGTGAGGGGCACGAGCCCCAGCCGCGTGGCGATGTGAATGAGCTGCGCGCTCGTCGTTGCGCCGAGCTTCTGCTTGATCGTGGACTGGTGATTCGCGACGGTCTTCTGCGTGAGGCCGAGCTGACGCGCGATGTCCGCGACGGCGTAGCCCTGCACCAGGAGCTTCAGGACTTCGAACTCACGCGCGGTGAGCGCACCGTGCGCGACCTCGGTTGCGGCTTCCAGCGTGTGAGCGACGTCGTCGCTCAGGAACCGCCGGCCGGAGGCGACGGCGTCGACCGCCGCGACCAGCACGTGCGGCGCGCTCGACTTGGTGAGATACCCCGCGGCGCCGGCATCGAGCGCGCGGCGCACGAATATCGCGTCCTCGTACATGCTGAAGATGAGCACGCGCGCTTCCGGACGGCGTGCGAGGATGCGGCGCATGCCCTCGATGCCGCTCACGCCGGGCAGCGCGAGGTCCATCACGACGACGTCGGGCTCGAGCGCGCAGAACCTCTGGTACGCATCCGCGGCGTTCGCCGCTTCGCCCACCACGCGGATCCGTCCGCTCTCCTCGAGCAGGCGCCTGTAGCCCTCGCGCACGACCGCGTGATCGTCGACGAGCAGTACGGTGATCGGGTAGTTCATTGCGCGGCCGTCTGCGTATCCGTGCACACGGGAACGATCGCGCGGACGGTGAATCCCTGCCCGGGACGCGATTCGATGTGGAAGCGTCCGCCGAGCGCCTCGACGCGCTCGCGCATGCCGATCAGCCCGACACCGCGGCCGCGCGCGGCCGGATCCGCTCCCCGTCCGTCGTCGGAAATCTCGACGACGATCGCATCGCGCTCCAACGCGTCGGTCGTGTCGCGGACGACGCGCAGGTCGACCCGCTGCGCGCCGGAATGCCGCGCGACGTTCGTGAGGCCTTCCTGCAGCAGGCGATAGATCGTGAGGTCGAGCTGCTCGCCGAGACCGTCGAGATCACCTTCGAGCCTCACGTCGAGCCGGATCTCCGGCAGGCGCGACCGCCAGTTCTCCAGGAAATGCTCGAGCGCAGCGCGCAGGCCGAGCTCGTCGAGTCCCGTCGGCCGGAGCTGTCCGATGAGATCGCGCACGATGGCGTGCAGATGATCGGTGTGCTCGACGATCGAAGCCGCGGCGCGCGGAATCGGGGACGAGGCATCTTCCTGCGCCAAACGGCGCTGGATGGCGACCGCATCCATCTTGATGGCGTTGAGGTACTGCCCGAGCTCGTCGTGCATCTCACGTGCGAGCCGCTTGCGCTCGGCCTCCTGCAGCTGCATGAACTGCCGTGCGAGGCGCCTGTTCTCGAGAAGCGTCGCCGCGAGGTGTGCTTCCGCGGCGCGTCGGCGTGCGATCTCGGACACCGCCTCGCGATAGCGCCGCCAGGCGAACCACGCGAGCGACGCCGAGAGCACGACGAGCACGGCCGGCAGCTCGTCGATCTGCAGGTGCTCCCAGCGGCGCGTTCCCGCGAAGATCCGCTCGTTGATCTCCAGGCTCGCTCCGATCAGTGCGGCCAGCACGGTAAGGAGCACGACGATGACGATGTCGCGGCGGTGCGTACCGCCCGTACCCGGCTCGGCGAGGATGGTCCTGTCTCGGCTCATGGGCTTCTCGTTCACGGGCGTCGCTGCGGTGCGAAGCAGCGTGCCGGCACGGACGAAATCGGGAAAAACTCCCTGTCCAGCGTGACCGCTGCCGTGAAATTCTAGTCGGTCACAGGATCCAGTGCCCGACGATAAGCATTGAAGGGGAACTCCATGATCAGGCACGGAAGACTCGCAGTGCTGATTCCCGCGCTATGCAGCGCGGGAGGCGTGCACGTGGTCTCGGCGGCCGAGGCTGCCCGCAATTCGGCGCCGCTTCAGGAAGTGGTCATCGTGGCACCGTACGCGGCTGCGATCGATCGCGATCTGATTGCGGGCAATGTGCAGAGCGCGACTGCGGAGAGCATCGAAGGCCTGCAGCCACTCGACCTCACGGAGCTGCTCAACCGCAGCTTCGGCAGCGTCCACATCAATCATGCGCAGAACAATCCGCTGCAGCCGGACGTGAACTTCCGAGGGTTCACGGCGTCGCCTCTGCTCGGCCTGCCGCCGGGACTCACCGTGTATCAGAACGGCGTGCGCGTGAACGAGCCGTTCGGCGACACGGTCAACTGGGACCTCATTCCGGTTTCCGCGATCGGCGCGGTGCAGCTCTTCGGCGGTGCGAATCCCGTGTTCGGACTCAACACGCTGGGCGGCGCCCTGTCGGTGCAGATGAAGAACGGCTTCGACTTCGAGGCCACGGAGGTCGAGTTCTTCGCCGGATCCTTCGACCGGCGCGCCGGCTGGATCCAGCACGGCGCCAACAACGGGCGCACGGGGTACTACTTCAACGTCGACTACTTCGAGGAGGACGGCTGGCGCTACTTCTCGCGTTCCGACGCGCTGCGTGCCTTCGCGACCTGGGGCCTGCGCGGCGCGAACGGAACGCTCGACATCAGCGGCGCCTACGCCGACACGAAGCTGCGCGGCAACGGCGCCTCGCCGGCGGAGCTGCTCGCGCTCGATCGCCGTGACGTCTTCACGCATCCGGACATCACGGAGAACAGGCTGGCGATGCTCATCGTCGAGGGCACGCGGCGCCTGTCACCGAGTCTGCAGCTCGCGGGAAACGTGTACTACCGCGATCTCGACACCGACTCCTTCAACGGTGACGGGACGGTATTCGAGGAGTGCGAGTTCGACGACGACGAGTTCCTCGTCGAGGATTTCGATGACGTCGACGGCGACGGCAGGTGCACGTTCGGCATCGACGACGACATCGAGCTCGTGCGCGACGCGTCGGGTTCACCGATCGAGGCGGAGATGGACGACGAGGAGCTCGACGCCATCAACAACATCAGCCGCCGCAGACAGGAGAGCTACGGCGCGTCGCTCCAGCTTCGCGCGCAGAACAGCATCGCGGGCCGCGACAACGACCTGGTGATCGGTGCGGCGTTCACGCAGGCGCGTGCGAGGTTCGCGTCGGTGGTCGAGGTCGCGCAGCTCCTCGAGGACCGCAGCACGTCGCGCACGGGCATCTTCGCCGACTCGCTGCGGACGAGCGTGCTCAGCGACGTCGACACGACGAGCCTCTATTTCGCCGACACGCTGAGCCTCACGCCGCGCACGGCCGTGATGCTCGCCGGCCGCTTCGACGAGACGCGCATCCGCCTCGCCGACCGCAGCGGCATCAGCCCCGAGCTCAACGGCAGCCACAGCTTCGAGCGCTTCAACCCGTCGCTCGGCATCACCTTCCGCGCGACGCCCGCCGTGACGCTCTACGGCAGCTTCTCGCAGTCGGCGCGCGCGCCGACTCCGGTGGAGCTCGCCTGTGCGAGCGAGGACGCGCCGTGCAATCTGCCGAACGCGTTCCTCGCGGATCCGCCCCTCGATCAGGTCGTGGCGACGAGCGTGGAAGCCGGTGCGCGCGGTCTGCTCGGTCACGGCCTGCAGTGGCACATCGGCGCGTTCCACACGGTCAACGAGGACGACATCCTGTTCCAGACGACCGGCGGGCCGCAGGCCAACGTCGGCTTCTTCGACAACGTCAGCGACACTCGCCGCGCGGGCCTCGAGTTGAGCCTCGCGCAGCGCTTCACGCGCTTCGGTTGGTCCGTGCAGTACAGCCTCGTGGATGCCACGTTCCGCGACGACTTCGTGGTCAACAGCCCGAATCATCCGATCTTCGACGACGATCCGGATTCGCCGGTGATCGTCGGCGACGACAAGCTGCTGGTGCGGCGCGGCGCGAAGATTCCCGGCATCGCGCGCCATCAGGCCAACGTGGGGCTGGACTACGCGGTCAACGGGCGGATCCGGCTCGGCGCCGATCTGCAGTACCGCTCCGGCGTCTATCTGCGCGGCGACGAACCGAATCTCCTCGGGAAGACCGACTCCTTCGTGGTCCTCAATCTGCGAGGCGAGCTGCGGCTCAGCGACCGCCTGAAGCTGTTCGCCCGCATCGAGAACGCCCTCGACGAGGATTACGAGACGTTCGGTCTGCTCGGCGAGCCGGACGAGGTGTTCGAGGACTTCTCCGATCCGCGGTTCTACGGCGCCGGTCCGCCCTTCGGTGCGTGGGTCGGCGTACGATTCATTCCCTGACGGTCACGGCGTGCCCGGCGCTCCAAGCTTCAGGTGAGCCGGGCACGCTGCTAGCATCGGCGACTTCGGGCCGCGCCGTTCCAGCGGCGCGGCAGGGAGCCGTCCGACAACTGCAGGGGTGATCCATGACTGTCAGAAACGGAATTGCCGCCATTGCACTCGTCGTGTTGGCAGCAGGCTGCGGTTCGCGTGAGTCGGAGGCACCACCGGCCGCGCGGGATCAGCAGTCCGGGTCGTCCGCCGCGACTGCCAGTGCGCTGCCGGACCGGATCACGATCACGGAAGGCGCCGGGCTCACGCCCGAGGGCGTCGAATACGACACCAAGGGCGAGCGCTTCCTCGTGGGCTCGATCTCCCGCGGCACCGTATTCGTCGTGGGCACCGATGGCTCGCTGACGCCTTTCGCCGAGGATGCCGAGCTGCGTTCCACGGTCGGCATCGAGGTCGACGAGGAGCGCAACCGCCTCCTGGTCGCGAACTCCGACGCGTCCGCCTTCGGCGGTCAGTCGGCCGGTCAGGCCAAGCTCGGCATCTTCGATCTCGGCAGCGGCTCGCGCATCGCGATGATCGATCTCGCGGCCGCTGGACCGAAGGATGCGAAGAGTCACTTCGCAAACGACCTGACCGTGGGCTCCGACGGCTCGGTGTACGTCACCGACACCATGGCGCGTGTCGTGTACAGGGTGGATTCGGACAACAACGTGTCCGTGTTCCTTCCGCCCGACTTCGCCGGCGATCAGCAGCCGGCGCTGAACGGCATCGTGTTCCACCCGTCGGGCTTCCTGCTCATCGCAGACATGCGCGGCGGACAGATCTACAAGGTTCCGGTCGACGATCCGAAGAAGGCGACCGCCGTGAAGCTGTCGGAGCCCGTGACGGGCGCGGACGGTCTGGTGCTGCATCCGAACGGAAACCTCATCGTCGTGCGCAACGACGATTCGCGCAGCATCGTGGCACTGTCCAGCACCGACGACTGGGAGACGGCTACCGTCGCCGCGCGCGGCACGGCGAGCGGTCAGGCGACGACGGCCGCCATCGTGGGCGAAGACGTGTACGTGGTGTATCCGTTCTTCGGCGATCAGCAGGCGCAACCCTATATCGAGCGCATCCCGCTTCAGTAGCGGAGAGCGTACTCCTGATGGTCGCGGATGCTCCTCACCCGGGCTTCGCGACCATCAGGTAAAACACCGCGACGAGCGAGCAGAACGCGACCACGCCGAGCGCGACCCAGTATCGGAGATACCGCCAGTAGTCCGCGGGCAGATCCTCTCCCGCGGCCGCCGCGCGTCGCGCCATCTCGCGCATGCGGATCTGTATCCACACGACCGGCAGCCAGCACGCGCCGGCGAGCAGATAGAGCGCGATCGACCATGCGATCCAGTGCATGTCGAACGAGAATCCTGCGAGGTGCATCAGATAGAAGCCGGAGAGCGGCTGGAAGATCACCGTCGGCGTGGTGAAGACCCAGTCGGCGATCACGACGTACCTCACGACGACGGCCACGGCGCGCGCGTCGCGCGTGAGGCTGGTGAAGAGCATGTAGAAGGCCGAGCCGATTCCCGTGCCGAACAGGAACGTCGACGAGAGGATGTGCAGCCACTTGACGACGAGATACTCCATCAGCGCGGCTCCAGCTCGTACAGCAGCCAGATGGCGGCGAGCATCGGCAGGTTCTTGAGAACCGGTCCGTAAGGATGCAGCCAGAACTCCGGCAGCGCGACGGTGATGATGAGCGTGTAGCCGAAGATCAGCGCGGCCTGCACGATCCACAGCAGGCGCCGCCGGCGCAGAGCGAGCGTAGCGATTCCCAGCGCGAGATCGAGCACGCCGGCGCCGTAGAGCAGAACCGTCGCGATCGGGCCCGTTGCACCGGTGCGGGCGAGCAGCGCATAGCTCTCTTCGACCGGATAGACGCCGAGCGTGACGATTCCCGTCACGATCCACACCGCCGCGATCGAGAAGCGCAGCAGGGGAAGAAGCCAGCCCAGCAGGCTTTCCGTGCGCACGTGCCGTGCTTCGGATCGCGGTACGAAGTCCTGCACGGGGCGCGGATCGCGCCCGAGCAGGCCGCGCATGTGCGCAGCGTCGGCGGTGTTGCCGCGCGCGAGCATGTCGAGCGCTTCGGGATCGAGAAGTGAAAAGGGCAGATGCCGGATGAGGCGCGCGCCGAGCCGCACGATGCTCATCGGCACCTGCAGGAAATGCGCACGCGGGAGGTTCATGGCTTCGCGGAGCCGCGCAAGGTAGTCGCGCAGGAGGAGCGGCTCGGGGCCCACGAGTGCGATGCGCTGCCGGGAACCGTGCCGGCCTTCGGCGAGAGACACGATCGCCTGCACGACGTCATCGATGTGTATCGGCTGAATGCGCTGCTCGCCACCGCCCGGAAGCGGGATGAAGGGCAGGCTCGCAAGGAGGGTGAAGAGGCGCGTGCTCGTACCGCCCGGCCCGTAGACGAGCGAGGGCTGGACGATGATCCACTCGAGTGGCAGCTCGGCGAGGAAGTCGTCGGCGGCCGCCTTGCTCCGGTGATAGCGGCTGGAGGCGCTCTCGTCGGCGCCGAGCGCCGAGATCTGCACTACCCGGCGCACGCCCGCTTCCACGCACGCCGAGAAGAGCGCCCGCGGCGCTTCGACGTGGATGGCGTCGAACGTCTGACTGCCGCGTTCGCGGAAGATCCCGACGGCGTTGATCACAACGTCGACGCCGACGAGCCTTGGCAGCCAGTCAGCCGGCGCGCGATCCCGCGCGAAATCCGCTGCGACGAAACGCACGCGCGGATCGTTCACGGAAACGCGATCCGCACGGCGGACCGCGCAGACGATCTCGTGGCCGGCGGCCACGAGCGCCTCGAGGAGCCGCCTGCCGATGAATCCCGTCGCGCCGGTCAGCAGAACGACCAACTCGCCTCCCTGATGTCGCCGTGCGGGAACCGAGGCCGATCCATACCGTTAGTCGACTGGAGCACGCAAGCCGGACATCGCCCGATCGACCGGGGAGGCGCAATTTGAGAACCTGGCGCGAGTCTCTGCACGACGCATGGCTCACGGGTGCGAGTGCGAGCCTGCTGTCCACGGCCGCGCTCGGTATCTGCGGCCGCATCGAGCAGGGAACGGCCGTCGGGCCGAACAACGGTCCCAGCCAGTGGCTGTGGGGTGAGCAGGCAGCGTTCGAGCGCCGCGCGACGTTGCAACACACCGCCGCGGGCTACGCGATCCATCACCTGATGTCGACCTTCTGGGCGGCACTCCACGAGCGGCTCTTCGGCGGAGTCGCTGCGACCGGGAGCGTTCCGCAGACGCTCGCCGCCGGAGCGCTCACGTCGGCCCTTGCATGTTTCGTCGACTACCGGCTCACGCCGCGCCGGCTGCGGCCAGGATTCGAGAAGCAGCTCAGCCGGACGGCGCTCTTCTTCGTGTATGCCGCATTCGCTGCCGGGCTGGTGCTCCCACAGCTCGTCCGGCGGCTGCGTGTGTGATCAGTGATTCGCCGCGGCGTAGCGGTGCCGCAGACCGAACTCGATGGGAATCATGACGAGCGCCTTGCGCGCCACGCCGTCCTCGACGTAAGGCGTGAACAGCGCGTTCGCGACCGCCGCACGCGCAGCCGCATCGAGACGCGGGTAGCCGCTCGAGGTCTCGACGTCGATGCGCATCGCGCGTCCGCGCTCGTCGATCAGTACCCGCAGCACGACGAGACCTTCCTCGCGCGCCTTGCGCGATTCGGGCGGATAGCGCGGCTGCGGCGGTCGCACGTAGACGACTTCCGAAATCAGCTTCGGTTCCTGCGTACGCGCGGCTGCCTGAACGGGCTGCGCGGGCGGCGGAGGAGGAGGCAGCGTGATCGCCGTGCTCGCAGGAGCCTCCGCGGGCATCGTGAGCTCGATGTCGGGAGGCCTTACGTCGAGAGCAAGCGAGACGAGCGCGGGCTCGGTGATCACCGGAGCGGGTGGTGCCGGTTCGCGCTCGGTGAGCAGCACGGCCTCGATCGGTGTGGACTCGATAGTAGATTCACGGACTGACATGCCCGTGGAGAGAGCGTAGAACGCTCCACCGTGCAGCAGCGCGATCGCGAGCCACGAGACAGCCCGCCGGGCCATTCCGCCCAGACCGACTGATCCGTGCACCGAGAACGCCGGCTGCCAGGACATGGTATTCCGTATTGCGAATGAGAATGACTCTCAATTATAGTCGCCCGCCGCTGGAAAGGTAGCCCCCGGTTCTTCCTGCGTGCGCCGTCGTCGCGGCCCCGGCCGCCACGGCTCCAACAGCGAGCTCCATCGATGCGTAACGTCGTTTTTCAGCTCCACTGGCTGCTCGGCATCACGGCCGGCGTCGTGCTGGCAATCGTCGGCGTGACGGGGGCGGTGCTCTCCTTCGAGCACCAGATCCTCGACCTCCTCAATGCCGACGTTAAGAAGGTGACCGTGCGACCGGGTGGTCCGCTCGAGCCTCCGGAGCTGCTCGAGCGCATCCGCAGCGCGCACCCGGACCGCCGCATCCTCAGCCTCGTGGTTTCGGGCGAGCCGGACGAGTCGGCGCGCGTGACGTTCGCCTTCCAGGGCGAGGCCGGGGAGCGGCCGCAGCAGGGGCCGCCAGGTCGCGGACCGCGCGGCGAGTCGCATTACGTCGATCCGTACACCGGCGAGCTCATCCCGGGCGCCGGCAATCGAGGCGAGGCCTTCTTCCGCGCGGCGATGCAGCTCCATCGCTGGCTGATGGTCGGCGGGATCGGCGACCGCGACATCGGCCGGCAGATCGTCGGCGCCTCGACCATTGCGCTCATCTTCTTCGCGGTGTCGGGAATCTACCTGCGCTGGCCTCACCGCCGCGCGCGCGACTGGCGCGTGTGGCTCACGTTCAATCCCCGCATGAAGGGCAGCCGCTTCCTGTGGCATCTGCACGCGGTCGCCGGCACGTGGGTGGTGGTCTTCTATCTGATCATGGGGCTCACCGGGCTCTACTGGTCGTACGAGTGGTACCGCGACGGGCTCTACGCGCTCACCGGAACGGAGAGACCTCAGCAGGGACCGCAGGGACAGCGCGGCGGCGGTGTGCCGGTGGCGGAGAGAGGCGAACCCGTCACGGACATCTCGCGCGCCTGGGATGCGTTCGTCCGCGAGACGGAAAGCCACGGATTCAGCACGGCAACGCTCAATCTCTCGAACGGCAACGCGATCGAGATCCGCTATCTCGACGCCGCTCCGCGTCACGAGCGCGCCTTCAACACACTGCGCGTCGCGGCGGACGGCGCCGTGCAGAGCCACGATCGCTACGCGGACCGGCCCTTCGGTGCGCGGCTGGTGGCGAGCATCTTCCCGCTGCACTCGGGCAGCTACTTCGGAATCGTGGGCACGGTGCTGTTCATGTTCGCGAGTCTCGCGATGCCCCTTTTCACCGTGACGGGCTGGATGCTGTATCTGGAGCGGCGCCGCAGGAAGCGGATGAGGCTCAGCGAGTCAGCCCCATCCACCGCTCGAGCTGCTCCACGCGGCTTCGACTGACGTCGAGCCGCACGCCGTTGCGCAGGCGGACGGCGTAGTCGCCGCCGGGATCGCGCAGCAGCGCTTCGATGAGCTCGAGGCGCACGATGGCCGAGCGGTGCACACGGAAGAAGCGTTCGGGATCGAGCCGTTCCTCCAGGGTCTGCATGCGCTCGCGGATGACGTACGTCTTGTCGCCGACGTGGAGCTCGGCGTAGGGACCGCTCGCGGTGATGTAGTCGATCTGCTCGACGGGCACCACGCGCACCTGGCCGCGCATCTCTACGGCGACGCGTTCGAGATAGCCGCGATGCGCCGGAGCGGCGCTCTGGTCCTGAGCGGGTGACTTTCCCGCCGCGAGCAGCTCGCGCAGCCGGTCCGACAGCCGTCCGACTTCCTCGAGCTCGATCATGCGCCGCGCCCTGCGGAAGGCCTGCTCGAAGCGCTCGTCGTCGAAGGGCTTGACGAGGTAGTCGATGGCGGCGAGCTCGAAGGCCTTGAGCGCGTACTGGTCGTAGGCCGTGACGAAGATCGTAGGCGGCATGCGCTCCGGGCCGATCTCGCGCACGACGTCGAGCCCGGTCTTGCCGGGCATCTGCACGTCGAGGAAGACGAGCTGAGGAGAGAGGTTCCTGATCGCGGAAATCGCAGCTTCACCGCTCGCGGCGGTACCGACGATCTCGACGCCGGGCTCGCGGCCGAGGAGATCCTGCAGCCGCTGCCGCGCAAGGGATTCGTCGTCGACGATGAGCACACGGAGCGGGTTCACGCCGGCGCTCCCTTCAGCTCTCGACCGCCGTCCAGCTCTCGACCGTCGTCACGCCGGTCGTGCGCAGGTCGGCGCGCGTGTGATACGGCAGCGTCACTTCGGCCAGCAGACCGCCGCCCTCCGCATTGCGCAGCGTGAAGGAGTGGTTCGTGCCGTAGAGCTGCGCGAGGCGCGCGCGCGTGTTGCGCAGTCCGACGCCTTCGCGCGGCGGTGTGAACGACGAGAGGAGCTGGGGACCGTTGTCGCGCACGGAGAGCACGAGCCGTTCGCCGTCGCGCTGGGCGCGGATCTCGATCCGGCCCACACCGTCGAGCTTCTCGATGCCGTGCTTGATGGCGTTCTCGACGAGCGGCTGGAGGATGAGGTTCGGCACGAGCGCATCGAGGAGGTCGTCGTCGACGTGACGCACGATCTCGAGCCGTCCCTGGAAACGGATCTGCATGATCTCCAGATAGCGGTCGAGGAACGCGAGCTCCTGCGAAAGCGGCACTTCCTGCTCCTTCGCGCCTTCGAGCGTGGTCCGCAGCAGCTCCGACAGGCGGGCGATCATCCGGCGCACGCCGCGCGGATCGCGCTCGACGAGCGCGGAGATGGCATGCAGCGTGTTGAAGAGGAAATGAGGGTCGAGCTGGTTGCGGAGCGCCGCGAGACGCGCGTCCGCGAGCTGCGCCTGCAGTTGCGCCGCGTGGGCCTGCAGGCGGATGGCCTCCTCGCGCCGCGCGCGGTAGCGCAGGAAGTAATGCCGCGCGAACCCGGCGGCGAGTATCGCGAGATAGACGATGAACTCGTTGATGAACCAGAAGCGCGTAACGCGCGCGAGCGGTCCCGGATCCGGACGCGCGGGCACGTACAGCTTGATGCGGGTCCAGCCCGTGAAGATGTCGACGAGGATCGAGATCGCCATGCCGACGAGGAGCAGCAGCAGCACGCGCCAGAGCCATCCCGACCAGCTCACCCGCTCGAGGCTCAACCGGCTCGTGAGCCAGAACAGGGGCGGTGTGAGGAGCGCCCAGGCCAGAGACTCCGCGGCAGCGATCGCGATGGGTGAGGTGGAGGAGATCGGCAGCAGGCCGCGACCCATCGGGTCGATCATGGAGTTCGCCGCGGTGAGCAGCGCCATGAACGTCCAGAACCCGAGTATGAGCAGGAGCTCCGGGCGGCGCAGCGGCATGACCTCGCTCCGCTCGCTGCCGCCGGCGGCTGCGGCCGTCTGCACGGCGGGCGGCGATGTAAGCGCATTGGCGGCCTGGACGTTCACAGGGGGAAGGATAGGCAGGAGGGTGGGACGGCCGCAAAGGGCGAGTCTTGAACGGCACGGCCGGCGGCACGAGCTGTTTTCCCCGAGCGACCGGCTGCTCGCCGATTTCCGGAAGCCGGGACGGAACCGGGGCCGTCCGGCAGTCCGGCAGGGCAGTTCGCTACGCCGGGGTGCACCTCATGACAGGGTCGGGACCGCGGATCTGGAAAAGAATCTAAGATCGGGGGCAGGCTGGGCGAGGATTACATGAAGAGAAAACCGATCATCGCAGTTGCCGTGGCGATCGTCGCGGCACTGGCCGGGTTGTGGGTCTACCGGCAGGCCGCACGCACCGACCAGCTCCCCTATCGCTTCGCCACGGTGGAGCGGATGGATCTCGAGTCGGCCGTCTCCGCCACGGGATCGCTTTCCGCCGTGACCACCGTGCAGGTCGGTACCCAGGTGTCCGGCCGCATCGTCGCGATCTATGCGGACTACAACGACGCCGTGAAGAAGGGTCAGCTCATCGCGCGCATCGACCCCGTTCTGCAGGAGCAGGCGGTGCGCGACGCCGAAGCGGGTCTCGAGCGCGCGCAGGCCGAGCTCGCCCAGGCGCAGCGCGAGTACGAGCGCAGCCGGCAGCTCTTCGAGCGCAAGGTGCTCACGGAGATCGAGTTCGAGAACGCGCAGTACGCGCTCGCTCTCGCGCAGGCGAACGTGAAGTCCGCGCGCGTGACGCTCGATCGTGCGCGGCAGAACCTGGAGTACACGTCCATCTACGCGCCGATCGACGGCGTGGTGGTGGAGCGCAACGTGGACGTCGGACAGACCGTCGCCGCGAGTCTGCAGGCGCCGCAGCTCTTTCTCATCGCCAACGATCTCGAGCGCATGCAGATCCTCGCCTCGGTCGACGAGAGCGACATCGGTTTCATCCGCGAGGGCCAGCTCGCGCGGTTCACCGTCCAGGCGTATCCCGACGAGACCTTCACCGGCCGCGTCAAGCAGGTGCGCCTGCAGTCCACCACGACGGAGAACGTGGTGAGCTACACGGTCGTGGTGGACGTCGAGAACCCTGCCGGGAAGCTGCTTCCCGGCATGACCGCGACCGTCGAGTTCCTCACCGCGTCGGCACACGACGTGCTCACCGTGCCCAACGCGGCACTGCGCTTCCGGCCGACCGAGCAGATGCTCGCGCAGCTGCGCGCGCAGCGCGGAGCGAACGGAGCGGCAGCGCCGGGCGCGCAGGGGAACGGGTCGCGGCAGGGCGCGCCACCCCCGGGCGCGGCGGGAAGCATGATGGGCTCGAGCGGACCGCCGAACGGTGCGGCCTTCCGCGCCGGCGGACAGCGCCCGGAGAACACGGCGGTGCTGTGGTACGTCGACGAGAAGAACCGCCTAGGCACCATACCCGTGCGCGTCGGTATCACCGACGGACAGCGCACGGAGGTGAGCGGACCGGGGCTGAAGGAAGGCATGCGCGTCATCATCGGCGTCACGCAGAGCCAGAGTACGAGCGCCGGCGGCAGCCCGTTCCAGCAGCGTCCGCCGGGCGGATTCAGACCGGGACCGCCGGGAGGTTTCTGATGCACGTCCGAGCGGGTGCGGAGCTGCGGGACGAGCGTGCGCCGGCTGCGGAGTCGGCGTCACCCGACGCATCCGAAGCGCCGATCGTCATCTCCGTCCGGAACATCACGAAGGTGTATCGGATGGGCAGCAACGAGGTTCACGCCCTGCGCGGCGTGAGTCTCGACGTGCGGCGCGGCGAGATGATCGCGGTGATGGGTGCGTCGGGCTCCGGCAAGTCCACGCTCATGAACATACTCGGCTGCCTGGATACGCCGACGTCGGGCGAGTACATCCTCGACGGCATTCGCGTGAACGATCTCACGCGCGATCAGCGCGCGGATCTGCGCAACCAGAAGCTGGGCTTCGTGTTCCAGGGGTTCAATCTGCTGCCGCGTACCACCGCGCTCGAGAACGTGGAGCTGCCGCTGCTCTACGATCGCAGCGGCCGGCGTCTCGACACGAAGCGTCTCGCCGCCGAGGCGCTCGAGCGCGTGGGGCTCGGCCAGCGACTCGATCATCATCCGAGCGAGCTCTCGGGAGGTCAGCAGCAGCGCGTGGCGATCGCGCGTGCGCTCGTCACGAAGCCGACGCTGCTGCTCGCCGACGAGCCCACGGGCAATCTCGACAGCCGCACGTCCATCGAGATCATGGCTCTGTTCCAGGAGCTCAACGATCAGGGCATCACGATCCTGCTCGTCACTCACGAGCCCGACATCGCCAGCTATGCGAAGCGGATCATCGAGGTGCGCGACGGTCGCATCCTTCGCGACGAGCCCGTGAAGAACCGCCGCTCGGCCGCCGAGGATCTGCGCGCGCTGGGACCCGTGTCGTGAGAGTCTCCGTCCTCATCAAGGTCGCCGCTCAGAGCATCCTCAGGAACAAGCTGCGCACGTTCCTGACGATGCTCGGCATCGTCATCGGCGTGGCCGCGGTCATCGTGATGGTGGCCGTCGGCTACGGTGCGCAGTCGCGCATCGAGGCGCAGATCCGCGGGCTCGGCACCAACATGATCGTCATCATGCCGGGCGCGCTGAACCAGGGTGCCGTGAGTCAGGGCGCCGGCACCTTCAACAGCCTGACGCTCGGCGACTACGAGAAGCTCGTGCGCGAGGGAACGCTGCTCTCCGCCGTCTCGCCGGTCATCTTCACCCGGCTGCAGGCCATCGGGCCGCGCGGGAACTGGCGAACCGTCGTGAACGGTGTCTCGCCGGCGTACCAGATCATCCGCGACTGGCCCGTCGCCTCGGGAACGTTCTTCACCGAGAGCGACGTGCGCAGCATGCGCAAGGTGGCGGTGCTGGGCGCAACCGTCGCTCAGAACATCTTCGGTGACGTGGATCCCGTCGGTCAGCAGGTGCAGCTGCGCAACGTGCCGTTCACGGTGATCGGCGTGCTCGCCCGCAAGGGTCAGAACGCAGGCGGCCAGGACCAGGACGACGTGATCCTGATGCCCTACACGACCGCGCAGAACCGTCTGTCCGGCTGGTCGCGCATCGGGCAGATCCTCGCGAGCACGTACTCGCCGGCGGACATCCCGGCCGCGCAGGAGGAGATCCGCGGCATCCTGCGCGAATCCCACAGGCTCGGTTCGAACGACGACGACGATTTCACGATCCGCAACCAGGACGAGCTCGCGGAGGCCGCGCAGAGCACGACGCGGGTGATGTCGCTGCTGCTCGCGGCCATCGCTTCCATCTCGCTGCTGGTGGGCGGCATCGGCATCATGAACATCATGCTCGTGTCGGTGACCGAGCGTACGCGCGAGATCGGCATACGCCTCGCGATCGGCGCGCGCGGCTCCGACGTGCTGACGCAGTTCCTCGTCGAGAGCGTCGCGATCAGCATGATCGGCGGCCTGATCGGGCTCCTGACCGGATATGCCGGCGCCGCGATCCTCGGCCGCATCACCGGCTGGAGCACGTCCACGCCGCCGGAGGCGGTGCTGATCGCCGTGGGCTTCTCCGCCGCGATCGGTGTGTTCTTCGGCTACTACCCGGCGCGGCGGGCGGCCGCGCTCGATCCGATCCAGGCGCTGCGTTACGAGTGAGTCGATGATCTTCTACCCGCACCGTCCCCGCGCGGCACGACCGCGCGCATCCCGTACCGCAGGGCTCGCGGCCCTGCTCGCGTGTGCGACAGGGCTGCTGCTCGCCGCCGCACGGCCCGCGATCGCTCAGCAGCCGGATACGCGCATCATCACCTTCCAGGATGCCGTGCGCATCGCGCTCGAGCGCAACGCGACGCTGAGGAGGGCGCAGAACACGGCGGAGCTCGATGCCATCGCGGTCGAGGAGGCGCGCAACAGCTTCCTGCCCGACCTGCGCTTCTCCACTCAGGGGGCACAGAGCTTCGGCCGCAATTTCAGCGACATCGAGGGCCGGATCCTGGACCGCTCCACGCGCTCGGTGAACATGGGACTCAACTCGAGCGTGGTGCTCTTCAACGGCTTCGGCAACGTCGCGTCCTACCGTGAGGCGCGTCTCTCCGAGCAGGCGAGCCGGCTCGATCTGCAGCGCTCCGAGGAGACCGTGGTGTTCACGGTGGCGGCGAACTTCCTCGCGCTGATCCAGCAGCGCGAGCAGCTTCGCGTGCAGCGCGAGAATCTCGAAGCGGAGCTCGAGCTCGAACGGCAGATCCGCTCGTTCGTCGACGCGGGCCGGCGCACGATCGCGGATCTCTACCAGCAGCAGGCGAGCGTCGCGAGCGCGCGTTTCGCGGTGGTCGAGGCCGAGCGCGCGGTGGAGCTCGCCGAGGTCGATCTGATGCAGACCCTGCAGCTCGATCCGCGCGGCGTCTACGAGTTCGTGGTGCCCGAGCTCGGCGCCGAAACGGTCGCAGGGGAACGGCTTCAGCTCGCGAGCCTCGTGGAGCGCGCGCTCGAGCAGCGCGTCGACGTCGAGGCGGTGGAGGCACGGCTCGACGCGGCGGCGCAGAGCGTGCGCATCGCGCGGGCGGGCCGCTGGCCGACGGTGTCGCTGAGCGCGGGCTACAGCAGCAATTACAACAGCGCGAGCGACGTCTCGTTCTCCGAGCAGCTCGATCAGCGGCGCGGGGGCTCGATCGGCATCAACTTCACGATTCCGCTCTTCGACCGCGGAAACGTCGCGATCGCCACGCGCCGGGCCGAGATCGCGCAGGACAACGCGCGCCTCGAGCTGGAGAACCTGCTGCACGAGGTGGGACTGCAGGTGCGCCGTGCGGTCCTCGACTACGAGGCCGCGCAGGAACAGCTCCGGGTCGCGGAGACGCAGCTCCAGGCCGCGGAGCTCGCACTCGAGGCGACGCAGGAGCGCTACAACGTCGGCGCCGCGACGCTCGTCGAGCTCTCGCAGGCGCGTGCCGCACACGTGCGCGCCGCGAGCAGTCTCGTCAGCGCGCGCTACAACCTGCTCTTCCAGCGCACGCTGGTCGACTACTACGTCGGCGACCTCGATCCTTCCCGCCTCGCGGGCGAACGCGGCGGCACGCCCTGAGGGCGTGCCGCTCCGCCTCGCTCGGCCGCGTTCACTCGGCAGCTCTTCGGGTTTGCCGGCGCGCGGCGCGATGTCGAGCGCGTCCGAAAATCTGAACTGATTCGCATGACGCGGCGCCGGACGCCTACCTGCTTCACAGGTTAGGTCTGAAACGATGCCCTAGGATCGCTCCTGCATCGATCGAACGCCCGTCTCCGCACCCGCTGGGCGTCGAGCGATGCCGAGCCCCACGCTCGTTTGCGCCGCCCCTTCTGCGGCAAGTCGAACCTCCGGGCCCAGCCCCCGCCTGACGTCGATTCCTCCGCCTCTGGTGCTCACGACACCGTGCGGCGGGTTCTCCGTTTCCGGCTTCTCCATCGGCGACTGAACAGCGGTAGCAGCCATGCGTCTCAATCTGCCCGTTACAACGCAGGAATACCCGCTCCGTGACGGGACGCTCATCGTCTCGACCACCGACCTCAAGGGACGGATCACGTTCGTCAACTCCGAGTTCGTGCAGGTCAGCGGTTTCGCGGAGGCAGAGCTCCTCGGCAAGGCGCACAACATCGTGCGCCATCCCGACATGCCGGAAGAGGCATTCGCGGACCTGTGGCGCACGCTGCAGGCCGGAAGGCCCTGGACCGGACTGGTGAAGAACCGCCGCAAGAACGGCGACTTCTACTGGGTCCTCGCCAACGTCACCCCGATCCGTGAGGGCGACAGGGTCACGGGTTACATGTCGGTGCGCACCAAGCCGACCCGCGAGCAGGTCGCCGCGGCCGAAGAGACCTATCGCATGTTCCGCGAGAAGCGCGCGGCCGGCTACGCGATCCGCGAGGGCCGCGTGGTGCGACTGACCGCCGCGAACCGCCTCGCCTCCATCGTCGCGCGCGCCACGCTGTGTCAGAAGTGTGTGGCAGTGTGTGCGCTCTTCGGGCTTCCCGCTCTCGTCGCGCTCGCTGCGCTTCTCGCGCCGCCCGCGCGTGCGAGCGTCCGCCTGGCGCTCGCGATGCTCGTCGCGGCGAGCGCAACGGCGGCCGTGACGGCGGGCGTGCGGCTCGCAGGGAAAGCGACGAGAACGCTGCGGAAGGCCGCCGCTCAGGTGGAGGAGCTCGTGCAGGGCCGCTTCGAGAGCCTGTTCGTCGCCGAGGGAGAGGACGAGGTGGCGGGGCTGATGCGCGCCCTTCAGTCGCTGCGCACGCGCATGGGATATCAGTTCGCCGAGGCACGACGCGAGAACTCTCTCATCCGTCAGGCGCTCGACCGGACGAGCTCGAGCGTCATGGTCGCCGACGAGAACTTCACCATCGTCTACGCGAACGAGGCGGCGCGAAGGCTCTTCCGGGAGGCGGAGAGCGATTTCCGGAAGGACATACCGGCGTTCGATCCCGAGCGGATCGTCGGGAGCTGCATGGATGCGTTCCATCGCGATCCTGCCCGTCACCGCCGGCTGCTCGAGGATCTGCGTCAGACCCATGTGGCGGACATGCGCATCGGCGGCCGCGCGATGCGCATCGCCGTGAACTCGGTGAACGACTCCGACGGCAGGCGGATCGGAACGGTCGTGGAGTGGTTCGACCGCACGCAGGAAGTGCGCTCGCAGGAGGAAGTGAGCGCCATCGTGAAGCAGGCGCTCGAGGGCGATCTGAGCGGGCGAGTGAACCTCGAGGGCAAGACGGGGTTCTTCGAAGTGCTCGGGCGCGGCCTCAACGAGCTGCTCGACAACGTCTCGGCGATCATCCGGAGCATCGCGGCGGCGGCGAACGAGGTGCGCCGCGGCGCGGAGGAGATCAGCGCGGGCAACGCCAATCTGGCGCAGCGCACGGAGGAGCAGTCCTCGTCGCTCGAGGAGACCGCGAGCTCGATGGAGGAGATGACGTCCACGGTCAGGCAGAACGCGGACAACGCCGCGCGGGCGAATCAGCTCGCGATGGCGGCGCGGGATCAGGCGGAGAAGGGCGGCACCGTGGTCTTCAGGGCGGTCAAGGCGATGTCCGAGATCCACGATGCTTCGAAGAGGATCGCGGACATCATCGGCGTCATCGACGACATCGCGTTCCAGACGAATCTCCTCGCGCTCAACGCGGCGGTCGAGGCCGCGCGTGCGGGCGAGCAGGGCCGCGGCTTCGCGGTGGTCGCGAGCGAAGTGCGCAATCTCGCCAGCCGTTCGGCCGCGGCGGCCAAGGAGATCAAGGAGCTCATTCAGGACAGCGTGCGCAAGGTGGACGAGGGCGCCGAGCTCGTCACCCAGTCCGGGCAGACGCTCGAGCAGATCGTGACTTCGATCAAGAAGGTTGCCGACATCGTCGCGGAGATCGCCGCTGCGTGCCGCGAGCAGTCCGCGGGTATAGAGCAGGTGAACAAGGCCGTGATGCAGCTCGACGAGCTCACTCAGCAGAACGCCGCGCTGGTCGAGCAGGCATCCGCCGCGAGCGCGGCGATGGCCGATCAGGCTCGGGCGCTCGATGCGACCATGAGCCGCTACAGGGTCAGCGGTTCTCCGCCTGCGGTGTCGCGTCGCCCAGCGGCTTCTCGGGAAGATACAGCAGCCGCGTGACGACCGAATCGCCCTGCTGAGAGAGCTCGAGCTGCGACCGGTCGCGCGGGAGCAGGGCCTGAACCAGATCGAGTCCGGAATGAGGCCCTCTCCCTGACGAGCTGAAGCCTTCCGGCAGCCGCGCCGGAGCATTGACGATCGTGAGCTCTATGCGCTCTCCGACCCGCGACAGGCAACCTTCGACGCGTGCGCCCTTCTCGTTCCGCGTGTGCTTGACGGCGTTGGTGAGCAGCTCGCCGATGGCGACGGCGAGCGCGACCGCTTCTTCCTGCGAGAGCGAGGTCGGCTGCCACCGGACCGGATCGGTCGTCCACTGCACCGGTATGGGCGCGACGGAGCGCACGGTAGCGACGATCTGAGAGACGAGCTCGGACAGCTCGACCGACGCCTGCCCGTTCTTCGCCAGGAGCCCGTGCACGGTGGCGATGGAGAGTATCTGCGCGACTGCCGCATCGATTGCTTCGCGCGGCGACTGGTGTGAATGCGAGTACGCGCGCAGCAGTCCGACCAGGCCCTGCAGGTGATTCTTGATCCGATGATGGACCTCGCGCACGAGCGTCCGCGTGAGCGCTTTCTCCCGCGCGAGCTGCGCGGCCTGCTCTTCCTTGATGGCCGTGATGTCCTGCGCGAGGAGCAGGATCCGTGCAACCTCTTCGCCTATGCGCAGCGGCACCAGATAAACGCGCCACCACCGGCCGAAGCGCATCAGCTCCCGCTCGGCGCGATACCCGGTGCGCACGACCTGATCGAGGAACCCCGGCATCACCGAAGAGCCGTCCGTCTCGTGGAGGAAGGGGCAGTAGTGCATCGTGAGCGAGCTCGCCGTGCTCCAGCCGACGAGCCGCGCGGTGGCCTCGTTCGCCTGCACGACGAGGCCGTCCGAAGTCATGAGCACGACGGGATGGCCGATCTCGTTCAGGACGGTGTGCAGAGCGTCCTCGGTGAACTTCAGGGCACTGTGCTCGAGCTGCTGCTCGCGGTCGATGAGACACAGCATGCCGAACGCGGCGACGGTGCCCGAGGGAAGGCGCACGACGTCGGTGCGGCTGCGCAGCCACAGATAGACGCCGTTGCTGGATCGTATTCGGTAGTCGTCGAAGAAGTGGCAGTTCCTGCCGCTCACCACGGCTTCACGCGTGCGCGCCTCGACGGCACCGCGATCTTCCGGATGAACGAGCGCCAGAAAGGCATCGACGGTCTGCTCGATATCGCCGGGCCGGTAACCGAGCAGCTCGAGCGTCCACGGCGGTATCCACATCCGCGACTGGGAGCAGTCCGGCCAGTACCAGCCGATGACGTGCGATCGCGCGATGCAGTCGATGAGATCCGGCGGAAGCGGTTCGGCGGTCGCGGCATCCCGAACGGCGGCCGGCTCGGAGCCGCCTGCGCTCACGGCTTCGTGTCTCCGTCACGGCTGCGCACCTGGGACCTCTGGCCCAGTGCGCCGTAGAGGCGGGCGGTCTCGTCGGTCATGCGCAGGAGCTGAGTCGCGACTTCCTCGAGCCGCGTGCGCGTGGAGCGAGCCTGCCGGCGCAGACGCTCGAGCGCTTCCTGCTGATCGATGCCGAACTTCTCCATGAGCACGCCGGTCGCGACGCTGACGTTGCGGCTCATCTGCAGGGCGGTATTGAGCTGCTCCGCCTGGGACTGCAGCGCGCGGAACTCGCGCGATCGCTGCAGCACGGTGCGCACCATCGTGAGGAGCTGCTCCGTGTCGACCGGCTTGACCAGATACGCCATCGCGCCGGCGTCGATTGCCCCGCCGACGATCGCCTGATCGCTGTAGGCCGAAAGGAAGATCACTGCCGTGGACGTGCGCTTCGCGATCTGGCGGGCGAGCTCGACACCGGTGAGACCCGGCATCGCGTAATCCACGATCGCGAGCGCGGGATTCGACTCGAGACAGATCTCGAGCGCGTGCGCTCCGTCGTAGGCCACGAGAACCTGATAGCCCGCGCTGCGCAGTCCGTGACCCAGGGTCGCGACGATGAGCGGATCGTCGTCGGCGAGGAGAATCGTGGGCGACGGTGCGGCGGCATCGGAACGCGGTCCGGTCGCTGCCGCAGGGCTCGATGAAACGGATGTCGGTGCGATCCTGCCCATAAGCTCGCTGTCGTTATCGTTCGTGCGTCCAGATCGACACGACTCGGCAGCCGCTCCCCCCGGCATTGCCGGTCGTGAACCGCCGCGGCGACGGCGCACCCCCTTCGCTGCCGCCGTAAGTCGCATTGTCTCTCGGGACACTTCGGCCCACAGCCGTGCGGCCCGAAGGACGCGCGGCGATCGTCATGAGGAATGGAATCCGGATCCGTGGAACGGCGCCCGCGGGTTCTGGGGGGGCACCGGTGCATGCATGTCGACCGCGTGTCTCGATCGCACGCAGCGGCAGGACGTGTCGTCGCCGCCGTCAATACTTCCGGCCACCGTGACGAATGTCAAGCACGCGTCATACGCCGGATCCGCGCGTATCCGAGCATGACGCCGCTCTCAGAACACGAAGGCGACCTTCACCCCCGATGGGCGGCTGCCGATAATCCGGGAGCACACGTTTCGCCCCGGCGGCGCCCCGCCATCCGCGCCGCCTGCTCGGTCGATCTTGCCGACCGCAGGGGCCCGACAGGCCGCGACCCCGCCTGTACCGGAAAGCTCGCACACTCCGTTCGAACCGGGCCGAAGCACGCTCGTCGCCGCAAGGCGCGGGGCCCGTGCGCCCGGCTTCCGGCGGCTCTTCCTCGAGACAACGAAAGAGGCACCGTGATCGCACGAACCACGACAAGAGCTCAGTCGCCTGGCAGGCCGTCCGCTCCGCGTCCCGGGACGGGCGGCCGGTGCAGGGGTGCGCCATGACCGGGCCCATCCGGGCACACCTGCCGTCGGTCCTCGCCACGCTTCGCGCCCGGCTGGGACCGAGCGCCATGCCGGTCCTCTTCGGCCTCGTCGCGCTGGCGACGGCCGGCGTCATCCGTTACGCCGATCAGCTGCGCGAAGTCCGCTTCGGATTCCTGAGCGTGTTTCTGATCGCGGCAGGAATCTCGACGTTGTGGCTGCTGGTGGTGCGATACACGCAGCGCGCCCTGTTCTCCGAGGCGCGCAAGTTCGCGATGCTGCTCGACGCCGCTCCCGAGGCCATCGTCGGTGTCGCCGACGACGGCACGATCCGGTTCGCCAATTCCCGCGTTTCGGAAATATTCGGCTACACCGCGGCGGAGCTCTGCGGCGAATCGGTAGAGGTGCTGGTGCCGGAACGGCTGCGTTCGGCGCACGTCGCGGCGCGCGCGCAGTATGCCGCCAGGCCGACCGTGCGGCCCATGGGCAGCGGACGCCTGCTGCTCGCGCGCCGCAAGGACGGCGCGGAGCTGCCCGTCGAAGTGAGTCTCAGCACCATCGACACGCCGCACGAGCGCGTGGTGCTGTGCATCGTCCGGGATGTCACCGAGCAGATGCGGACGCGCCAGGCGCTCGTCGATGCGAACCGCGAGCTGCAGGCGAGTGTCGAGCAGATGGGAAGGCGCGCCGAGGAGCTGCGCGAGCTCACGCGCACGGGCGAGCTGCTCCAGTGCTGCGTTCATGAACGGGAGGCTTACCCGCTCATCGCGCAGGCGGTCGCGAGACTCTACCCGCAGTCGCGCGGCGCGCTGTATCTGCTCAACAGCTCGCGCGTCATCGCCGAGCGTGTCGTGACGTGGGGCGGAACCACCGACGGTGTGCCGGAATCCTTCCAGCCGCCGGACTGCTGGGCGCTGCGCCGCAGCCGCATTCATGTCGCGACGGTTTCGGGCAACGAGCCTCGCTGTCCCCACGACGCCGACAGGCAGTCCCTGAGCGTCTGCGTGCCCATGGTGGCGCAGGGCGAGATCATCGGTGTTCTTCACGCATGCAGCGCGGATCCCGAGGACGCAGCCGCGCGCCGTGCCCTCGCGCAGATCCTCCGTGCAATCGCCGAGCAGAGCGCGCTCGCGATCGCGAATCTGAGGCTGCGCGAGGCGCTGCGGACGCAGTCGATCCGCGACCCGCTCACCGGGCTCTACAACAGGCGGTTCCTCGACGAATGGCTGGACCGGGAGCTGAGTCGGCTGATCCGCCAGCGCGGACGTCTGTCCGTGCTGCTCATCGATCTGGATCACTTCAAGCGTTTCAACGACACCTTCGGTCACCAGGGAGGAGACGTCGCGCTGCGCGAGGTGTGCGCGATCATGCAGCGAACGGTGCGCGGCTGCGACGTCGTCTGCCGGTTCGGCGGCGAGGAGTTCGCGGTTCTGCTTCCCGATGCAGGAACCGAAGAGGCGCTCGCGACGGCGGAGAAGCTGCGCGCTCACACCGAAACTGCCGTCGTTCAGCGCGGCGGCGTGATCATGGGTGCGCTCACGGCGTCGATCGGTGTCGCGGTCTTTCCCGATCACGGCACCTCGAGCCAGGCGCTGCTGCAGGCGGCCGACGCCGCGCTGTACGCGGCCAAGCGCGCCGGCCGCAATCGGGTCGTCCTCGCGAAACGCTCCGACGACGGCGAGTGCGGCGCCTGGGCCGTTCCGGCCGACACGCGGGCCGAAATCGGTGAGAAGCTCGTCTCCCAGTGAGCAGGCCGGCGATACCGCGCTGCTGGCGCGGCAGCCGATCTTCGACTCCGACATGCGCGTCGTGGGCTACGAGCTGCTCTACCGGTGCGCGATCGGCGACGAGCGCGCGACCTCGGCATCAGCTACCGGTTCCTCCGTTGCATCAACTCCAGCTTCTACAACCTTCCGCGTACCGTGCGGACGCTGCATCGGGCACTGGTGCTGCTCGGGCTCGACAATCTGCGCAGGCTCTGCACGCTCGTGACGCTGTCGGGCTTCGACGATCGTCCGGCGCTGCTCCTCGTCGATTCCATGCTGAGGGCACGGATGTGCGAGCTTCTGGCACAGGCGATCCGCTGCCGCTGGCACCGCCGATCCGTAGCGCGCTTCTCGAGCGCGAAGGTGAGCTGGGCTCGGCCCTGCAGTGCGTGCTGAGCTACGAGCTCGGCGACCGGGAGGCGGCAGATTTCCGGGGTCCGGCACGATCAGCCGGCGTCCGCCTGCGAGGCACTGCTCCGTGCCAGCGCCGTCAGCGCGGGACGATCGACCTGCGCAATCGCTTCCGCGATCGCCTGTTCGTAGCAGCTCTGGTACAGACGGACCTCGTTGACCCTGCGCGGATCGGGGCTCGGTCCGCACGCCGTGCGCGCAGCTGCCTTGATACGGCGATACAGCGCGGCGGCGCCTTCGGGATGCGCGAGGTTCAGGTCGCTGTATCCCACGATCACGGAATGCGCGACCTGCGTCTGCGGCGCACCGACGGTGACGCCCGCGCCTGCGAAAGCGATTCCTGCAAACAGCACTCGCATCAGCATCTTCGAGCTCATGACAACCCTCTCCTGTGAGCGGTATTCGAATCTGGTCCTCCGGCATGGCAACCGGGCGGTGGAGCGACTTCTTCGTCTCCGTGACGCGCCCGGCGTCGTTCGCCCCTACATGCGCAGGAGCCGGGCGAATCGGCTCATGCGGATGCGGAGCCCGGGGGCACCGCGACGCCCGGGCACAGGGGCAGGGGAGGCCGCGCCGGAGCGCCGCTGTGCGGCGTCCGACGCGGAGCCCGCGAGGCATTCAGCCGACCTTGTCGTGTCCCGCGCGGCTTCGATGAAGCGCGGTCAGCGTCGCGCGGTCGACCTTTTCGACGGCCTTCGCGACGGCCTGCTCGAAGCACTGCTCGAACAGACGCCGCTCGTGGAGCCGATGCGGATCGGGGTTCGGTCCACAGGCCGTGCGTGCTGCCGCCTTGATGCGGCGATAGAGCGTGGCGGCGCCTTCGGGCTTGGACAGGTCGAGATCGGTGTAGTCCACGACTACCTGCACCGCCTCCGGCTGTGGTGCGCCCACCGTCACGCCCGCACCCATGAAAGCGATTCCTGCAAACAGCACTCGCGTCAGCATCCCGGAACTCATGGCGACCCTCTCCTGTAAGACGTCGTCGGCGGGAGCGACCCTTTCGTCTCCCTGGCGCGTTCGACTACGTGTATTGATTCACGAGAGGGGCGGGGCGTTTATTCGCTTCGTCGCGATTTGAAGTCGTTCCGGCGACGACCCGATTCCGATGGGAACCGCAACCGGCCCGGGCCGCGCCGAAGTCGCGCAGCCGCGCATGCGCGGTTTGGAGCTGTACCGTGGGCGCGATAGAGTGCACCGGACGGCCGGGAGTTCCGCGCCGCACGCGGCACGACAATCGATGCACGAGAGCTCGCTCCGTACCGTCCTCCTCATTCAGGCCATCGAGGACAGCGACCGCGACGGTGAGGTGATTCCGCTCGCCGACCGCGCCGATGCAACGCGCGCGGCGCTGCGCCACGAGCCTGAAGCGCGGCAGGCGATGAGAAGCGGCGCGCTCGAGCGCAGCGTCGAGCGCTTCCTCACACGGCGGGCCGAGCGCCTGCTCGAGCACGTCGAGCTGCGCTCGCCCGTCGTCTCACACGTGCTGGCACTGTCGGGTGGCGCCTCGTGGATCGGTGCGGCGCTGCTCGCACTCGCGCTCGTCTCGGGAATATCGCTGTCCGCGCTCGACGGCAGCCGGCGCATCAACATCCTGGCGTTTCCGCTGCTCGGTCTCGTCGTCTGGAACCTCTCTGTGTACGCGGCGCTGGGTATCGCGTGGATCCGTCGCCGCTCGCGCGCGTCGAGCGGTGCGCCGCCGCTTTCACGTCTGTACGGACGCTGGATCGACTGGCGTGCGAGAGCGCTGCTCGAGCGCGCGTCGCAGTTCAATGCACCGCTCGCCGCGGGTCTGCGGCGCTTCGCGTCGGAGTGGAGCACCATCGCCCTGCCGTTGCTCGCTGCGCGTGCGCGCAGGCTCCTGCACCTCTCCGCTGCGTGCGCAGCGCTCGGCCTCGTCGCGGGACTCTATGTGCGCGGCATCGTTCTGCAGTACGAGGCCGGCTGGGAGAGCACCTTCCTCGGGCCGCCGCAGGTACAAGCGCTCCTTGCGGTTCTCTACGGTCCCGCGTCCGCACTCGCGCGAATCGCGTTGCCGGCAACTCCTGACGACGTCGCGGCGCTGCGCTGGACCGGTGACTCGGGAGGCGGCGACGCCGCGACGTGGATTCATCTCATCGCCGTGACGGCGGCTCTGTACATCATCGTTCCGCGCCTGCTGCTCGCGTTGCTCGCGACGCTGCGGCTCCGGGCTCTCTCCCGTGCACCCGAGCTGCCGCCGTCGCTCGTCCCTTACGCGCGCGGCATCCTGCTCGGTGCGGGAGGCACGGGAGGAGACATCGCGAGCATCACGCCGTACGCGTACGATCCGGGTCCCGAATCGCTGCGCGGTGCGGAGGCCCTGCTCGGCGCGGCGCTCGGCGGCACGGTGCGCCTCGACGTGCGCGCTCCCATCCGCTACGGCGAGGAGGACGAGCTGATCGACCGGCTGTCGCGCGGCGTCGCGCGCGTGTCGGACTGGAACGTGCTGCTCATGAGCCTTGCCTCGACACCCGAACCCGAGAATCACGGCGCGGTGATCGCCGGCGTGCGCGACTGGCTGGCGCGCTCGCAGCGTGCCGTGCCGCTGCTCGTCCTCATCGACGAATCGCCGTACGCTGCACGCATGCGCGGAGAGACTTCCTTCGAGCAGCGGCTCGCCGAGCGCCGGCGTGTCTGGAGCGATTTCGTCGCGGGATACGGGCTGCGTGCGTGCATCTTCGATCTCGCGCACCTCGCCGCCGATGACACGAGAGTTCGCGACTCCGTGCGTGCGGCGCTGTGGACGCCGGGTCAGCGCGTCGCCGTATGACCCGGGAACCCGTGACGACGCATCCGGCACCCGTGGAAGGCGCGGTGGCCGCACCCGCGACGATCGAGCTCGGGCTCATCTCGCACACGAACGTCGGCAAGACGACCTTGGCGCGCACACTGCTGCGCGAGGACATCGGCGAGGTGGGCGACCGCGCGCACGTCACCGAAGTCGCCGAGCGTCACCTGCTGATCGAGTCCCCGCACGGCGACCGCCTGATGCTGTGGGACACTCCGGGCTTCGGCGACAGCGCGCGGCTCCTCAAACGCCTGAAGCAGTCGGAGAATCCTCTCGGCTGGATTCTCACTCAGGTCTGGGACCGGTTTACGGACCGACCCTTCTGGTGCAGCCAGCAGGCGCTGCGCAATGCCCGCGAGGACAGCCACGTCATCCTGTACGTGGTGAACGCGGGGGAGGAACCGGCATCGGCCGCGTACGTGGAAGCGGAGATGCAGATCCTCGGCTGGATCGGAAAGCCCATCGTCCTGCTGCTCAACCAGCTCGGGCCGCCGCGCGACAGCGAGCGCGTGCAGGCCGACGTCGCTCAGTGGCGCGCGCATCTGGCGTCCTTCCCTCTCGTCCGTGCAGTCCTCCCGTTCGACGCGTTCGCGCGCTGCTGGGTGCAGGAGGGCGTGCTCCTCGCGCACGTCCAGCCGCTTCTTCCACCCGAGCTGCAGCCGGCGTATGCGCGGCTGCGCGAGGCGTGGCGCGTGCGGAATCTCGAAGTCTTCCAGCGCTCGATGGAGGCGCTTGCGCGCCAGCTCGCCGTCGTCGCGACGGACCGGGAGCTGCTGGCGCCGCGCGATCTGCGGGAAAAAGCGCGGGCCTGGCTCGCGTCGCTCCTTCCCGGCGGCAGGAGCGATGATGTCGAGCTCCAGCGGGCGCAGCGCTCACTCGCCTCCAGGCTCGATGCGCAGATACGCGCCGCGACCGAGGAGCTCGTCCGGCTGCACGGGCTCGTGGGTCGCGCGACGGAGGAGGTGCTGAGCGGAATGGGACGCGAGTTCGCCGTGCGTCGGCCCGCCGATGCGGACAAGGCGAGCGTCGTGGGCGGCGTGCTGTCCGGTGCGCTAGGGGGGCTCGCCGCCGACCTCGCGGCAGGGGGCCTCACTTTCGGTGCCGGGGCACTGCTCGGCGGCGTTCTCGGCGCATTCGGTGCGCGGGGACTCGCACAGGCCTACAACCTGGCTCGCGGCGCCGAACAGGGCAGCGTGCGCTGGTCGGCCGAGTTCCTCAACGCGCGCTTCGCCGCCGCGCTGGTGCGTTATCTCGCCGTGGCGCATTTCGGCCGCGGCCGGGGAGAGTTCGTCGCTGGGGCCGCGCCGCGGCACTGGGAAGAGAAGATCGCGGCGGCGACTTCGCGGAGGCGTGACGCGCTCGAGGACGTCTGGGCGGAGGCGAGCGAAGGCGCGTCCGCGGAGCACGTGGCCGAGCGGCTCGCGCCGCTCATCGCATCGGCCGCGAGGGAGGTGCTGATCGAGCTCTACCCGGAATCGGCGGACGTGTTCGCGCCGCTTCCGGCCGCGCACTCGCGCGACGGAAGTCAGCCCGGAGCCTGATGCGCGTCGAGCCTGCGGCTGCGATCGGTGCGGGTCGCCGGTGAGGATGCGGACGACGCCCGCCGCGCGCGACGCTGCTGGACGAGATGGATGACGGCCCACGCCAGAGCCATGCCGAACAGCATGGACGCGAGGGCGAGATCTCCGTCGTCGGGCCGCACGGTCCCGAGATCGTTCACCAGAGAGTAGATGAGAGCCGAGAGTTTCATCTTCGACGAAGCGTATCGCTCGAGAGCTTCCTGCGGCGCGCCGGCCGCTGCCGGAAGCCCCGTCTCAGTCGCGCCGTGTGCGGCGTACCACTTCCTGCTCCTGCTTCCTCAGGCGTCTCTGGCGCAGTGAGCCGGTGATCATCCAGCCGACCAGCGTGCCGAGCAGGAGACCGGGAACGGAAGGATCGAAGCCGTGTGCCGTGAGAGCACGCAGGAGACCGGGCAGCGCCTCGACGAGCGCGTGGATCGTCATGTCCATTGATCAGACCCCCGAAAGTGGCGTGCGACGCTCCGTGAAGATAGCAGCAGTCGCGCGCGGCGGGGGAGTCTCCCGATGGCGACTGCCGCACACTTTTTCCCTTTTCCTGCCGGCGCGCGTAAGGCTCCGCGCCGCGCCGACCTCGGACGCGAGCGTTGCCGCGGCTACTTGAGCGAGACGACGAGCTTCGCGGAGTGGCTGCGCCAGTTGATCGGGATGACGAACGAGCGCGCGCCCGGCGCGAGCGGAATCTCGCTCTTCTCGCCCGAGACGACGCTCGGCACGGAGATGATGAACTCGCTGCCGAAGTCGCGTCGCGCATTGCCCGAGATCGTGTTCGCCACCTCGCCCACGAGGTCGCGCATGTTCTCGTGGCTGAAGTCGCTCTCCTGCATCTTCATCAGCAGCACGGTGAGCATCGCGCGCGGCGCCGTGAAGTACACGATGCCCTCGCGCTTCCCGGTGATGGTGATGATGCCGGTGTAGTCGTGCACCGCCGGCGTGCCGTCCGTCACCAGGTACGGCGAGCCGACCGTCGCGGGCTGCTGAGCCGCGACCTCGAAGTAGTTCGTCGTCCCCTCGACGAAAGTCTTGAGCTCGTGTTCCTGCAGCATCCTAGAGTCCCCGGATGAGCTCGGCGATCGCCTCGTTGAGCTGGCGATCCGTGAATGGCTTGTGCAGAAAACCGTTCGCGCCCTTCTCCATCGCATCCACCGCCGTCGCCTTGTCGGCAAGCGCCGAAATGACGAGGATGCGCACCTCGGGCTTGAGCTCGACCAGGCGCTGGATGCACTCGATGCCGTCCATGTGCGGCATCGTGATGTCCATGGTCACGAGGTCGGGGTCGGTCTTCTTGAACAGCTCCAGCGCCTCCAGTCCGTTCGAGGCCGAGCCGACCACTTCCAGCTCGTCGAACTGCTGCGACCGCTCGATACGGCGGCGCATGATGTTCGAGTCGTCGACGATGAGCAGCTTGAAGGATCGCTTCGTCCCCGCGGCCGACGCAGTGCCGTTCGCTGTAGTCATCCGCTCCTTCCTCCAGTCCCGATATCAGGCGACGGCGGTGCTTGCATGCTCCTCCGTCGCCGGCAACGCGATCTTGAAGCGCGTGTAGCGCCCCGGCTGGGTGCTCACGCCGATCCTGCCGCCCAGCGCGTAGATGCTGCGCGCGACGACGTCCATCCCGACGCCCCGGCCCGCGTCCATCGAGACGTCGTCCTTCGTCGAGAAGCCCGGACGGAAGATGAGCGCCATCGCTGCGCGCGTGTCCATTTCGGCGGCCTCGTCCGACGTGATCAGCCCACGGCGCACGGCGGCCGCCTTGAGCTGCTCGGGCGAGAGGCCGACGCCGTCGTCCTCGAACACGAGCTCGTAGCCGTCCGACACGCGCCGGAAGTCGACGCGGACGTTGCCGATGTCGTCCTTCGCGCTCGCGCGCCGCACCTCCGCGGGCTCGATGCCGTGGACGGCCGCGTTGCGCAGCATCTGGATGAGCACGTCCTTGATCGTCGCGCGGTAGGCGGCCGGCATCTCGGACAGCCCGTTGATCGCGAGCTTGAAGCGCTTGTGGTGCTCGGCGGCAAGACGGTCCGCGAGCGAGTGCAGCGTGCGCGAGATCTCCTCGTTCGGATCGACGCCGCCGCCCTGCGAGGCTCCGCGGGCGGGCAGCGCGCTCTCGCGCAGCGTCGCGAGCCGCGTGCCGAGCTCGCGCACCGTCTTGATGTGCGCCATGAGCTCGTCGAGCTTGAGCACGAGCGGCAGGAAGTCGTTGCCGGAGAGCTCGGCGCGCTTCTTGAGCTCGCTCACCGCGTCTTCGAGCGCGTGCACGCGCGTCGCGATGCTCATGAGGTTGAGCGCCGACGCCTCGCCCTTGATCGAGTGCAGCTCGCGGAACAGGCCGTCGAGCTTCTTGCGGAACTCGGCGTCCGTGCGCGCCGGCTCCTTGAGAATCGCGTTGATGAGCTGCAGGCCCGCCTCCGTCGCGTCGAGGAACGTGGAGAGCTGAACGGGATCGACGTGCAGCACGCCGAGGACCATGTCGAGCTGGTTGCTGGCGTTCTCCTGCGATTCCTGCAGCTCGCGTGCGAGCAGCACGTTCGACGTGATGTCGGAGACGCTGACCAGCACGTGCTTGACACCCTTCGGGCCCATGACGCGGTGGAAGTCGAACTGCAGATACCGCGTCTCGCGCCCGCCGCGGCCGTTGTCGACCTGCACCTCGAGCTGGCCGAGCGGGTTGATGCTCTTCATCAGGTTCTCGTGTGCGCGGTCGCCCCACAGCAGCTTGATGTACTTCATCGCCGTGGCGAGCGTGGAGGCGGGCACGAGATCCTTCAGCAGCTCCTCGAACGGCAGACCCGCGAAGTTCTGCCGGCCGAAGAGGCGTGTGAGCGCGTCGGACCACACCGAGCCGATCCTGTACTGCGCGTCGAGCAGGAAGAAGCCTTCCTTCACCGTGCGCAGGATGTCGCGGGTCTGCTCCTGGGCCTCGCGGGCCGCGCGCTCGTGGCTCGCGCGGGTGATCTGGAAGTACGCGGCCGCGACGGCGAGCACCAGCGCGGCGATCACACCGGCCGACAGCAGGAGCCGCAGGCGGTTCGCCTGTGCGGAGGCCTGCTGCTGCAGTCCCGTGGCGACGGCGGCGAGCATGCCCTGCAGACGGTCCGCGTTCTCGCGCGCGAAGAGGTGCGCGCGCTTGACGTCCGCGTAATGCTCGAGACCCTCCTTCGAGAGCACGCTGCCCGCTTCGTCGGTATCGATGTAGGGCTGACCGTTGAACGCGAGGACGGGCTCGAGCACCGGCGCGTACTGCCGCCACAGCATCATCGCCTGGTCGATCTGCATCGGGCCCTCGGCCGGGCCCGACGCGAGCCGCTTGAGGTCGCGATCGAAGCTCTCGACGGTCGTGCGCAGGTCGGCGAGGGCCTGCCCGGCGTAGGCGCGCGCCTCGAGGCGGTCGCGCAGCGAAGTGAGGTGCTGTGCCAGCGCCGCAGGGTACGTCTGCAGCATGCTCGCGGTCTGCAGCGCCGCGACGTTCGCGTTCATCTGCGTCGCGAGGCGGAAACCGGCGATCAGCACGGCACCCATCACGACGATGAGTACCGTGCCGACACCGACGGTGAGGAGCTTGCGAGTGCGGTCGGCGCCCGAAACGCTCATGCAGCGCTCTCCCTGAAGTGGCCGGATCAATCCGGCACCTTGAAGTTGATGACCATGCGGGCGGGGACCTCGATCGGCACGCCGTTCTCGATCACCGGCTCGTATCGCCACCGGCGCACGGCGTTGACGGCGGCGCGGTCGAAAACTTCCGGCGGATCCGACGACACGACACGTACGTCGCGCGTCTGACCGTTGACGTCGACGATGAACTCGACGACCACCGAGCCCTCCTGCCCCCGCGCGAGCGCGCGCTCGGGGTACTCCGGCGCGACGTAACGCGTCCGCTTCAGGCGGTTCTGGAGCAACGTCTGCCGCCGACCGCCGGTGCTCGACGCGGAGCTGCTCGCGGGAGCGCGCGCGGCCGCGAGCTGCTGCCGAACGTTCTGGACCGCGCGGGCGTCGGCGCCCCAGCGCTGCGCGAGCTCGAGGTCGGCTTCCGCCTGGGCACTGCGGCCCTCGCGCGCCGCGCTCGCGGCGCGAGCGACGAGCCGCTCCGCGAGCTCGCGCGAAAGAGGCTGAATGGCCGCATGGTCGGCGTCGGTGGCCCGCAGCTGCGTGAGGTAGTGCACGGCGCTGTCCTGCGCGGGCTCGCTGAGCATGCCGGCCTGCAGGCGCTCGCGCACGAGCTGCGCGATGCGGTCGCTCTCCGCGCTCGCCGCGCGTGCGCGCGCGTTCGCGATGTCGCGCTGGAGCGCGCTCAGATCGGCGGCGCTCGCACCGGCCGCGCGGGCCTCCGCGGCCCAGCGCTCCGCTTCGGCGTTACGGCCCGCGATGCCGGCTTCGCGCGCCCTGCGCAGATAGGCGGCCGTGAGATCGCGCGATATGCGCTGCACGGCGCTGTTCGTGCCCGCGATCTCGCGGAGCTGCTGCACGTAGTACTTGGCGCTGTCATCGGACGGCTCGGTGAGGCGTCCGTCGCGGATGCGATCGGCGGCGAGATCGAGCAGGCGCTTCACGCGCGCCTCGTCCTGACGGCGGACGATCTCGGCACGCCACTTCGCGATCTGATCGGCCTGAACCGATCCCGACTGCTGCGCGACGCGGACGAGCGCGGCGGCGCGCTCGATGTTGCCGTCGGCGAGCGCCCTGGTGACCTGCGCCTGAACGAGCCGCGACTCGAACGTCGGGATCCGCGCATCGTCCGGCTGCGCCAGCTTCAACTGAGCGAGCGCGAGCGACGCCTGCTCGAGCTGACCGGCGCCGAGCGTCTCTTCGAATCGCGTGACGAGCAGCGCACCGATGCGCGCGAGTCCGTCGGCGGCTTCACCGTTCTGCGGGTCCGCCGCGGCCGCAGAGCGGTAGTAGAGCAGCGCGTTGTCGCCCGCCGGCTCCGTGTAGCGCCGCTCGCGCATGGCGAGACGCGCCTTCTCGAGCAGCTCGTCCACGGTGCCCTGGGCGACGGTGTCTTCCGCCACCGGTGTGGGCTCGAGATCGACCGCCGCGCCGAGCGCCTCGAGCGTCGCGTCCTCGTCGGACTGCGGGGCGCTCGCAGCAGTCGTGCCCGCCCGCTGCTCTGCACCTGGAGCCGCGTCGCGGGCGAAGAACCAGTAGCCCGCTCCCGCGAGGAGCGCGAGGACGGCGAGACCTGCGGCCGCGAGAACCATCGTGCCGGGTCCGCGCCGCTCGGGCGCACCGGCGTCCGCTGCGGGAATGTCGTGAACGTGTGCCGCGGCGGGTGCGGCCGCGAACGAAGTCTGCCGCTCGCTCCTGCCGCGCGACTTCGCCTCCGGATCGGCGTGCGCCGCTTCGTGGCGGGAAACCGCATGAGCGATCGCGCCTTCGAGAACCGCGGACGTCTTGCGCAGATCGACCGGAATGGGCAGCAGCGCGAAGACGTTGGTGCCCTTCACGGCCGATGCGATCTTCTGCTCGGCCCCCTGCGGCGCGAATACCAGCATCGTCGTGTCGGGCGACCGCGCCTGCACGGCGTCGACTGCCGCGCGCACGTCCGGTGTCGATCGCGCATCGATGACGAGAAGCTGCACCCGCCGCGCGTCGGAGAGCTGTTCGAGCGCCGCGTCGAGCGTGTCGACGGGATGCACGGCGACCTGGCCGCCCAGCGCCTCGCCGAACTCGAGCAGGAAATCGTCCCGGCCGGTGAGCGCGATCACCTCGGCCACGGGTCGCGCCGAAGTCGCGGGGGCGGCCGTGCGGGGCGCGTTGCCGGATTCCGGCGGCTGAGAGACCGAAACTGATGCTGGATTGGCCACAGCGCTTCTCCCTGTCCGGATGACGGTCCGGACACGATCCACCGCTGCGGAAAGGACTCGGACCGCCTGCACGAAAACGGAGCCCGCGTTGCGCGGACGCCTTCGCCCTCCTGCAGGATAGTGACCGGGCCGACCCCCGCCTTGCGGCAGTTCACAATAACGAGACGCACGTGTCGGCCACCCGCGACGACATTTCGTGAAACCGGAACGGGCGCGCGTTTCGCGTCGACTTATGGTGAGTTGGCCGCGGTAGTAAGCTGTAGACCCGGCACACCGGAGTGCCGCAGCGAGGAGCCTTCGGCAGCGGCTATGCGTGCATTGAAGATCATCGGCGGCGTGCTCGCCGCCCTCGTCGCGATCGTGGTGCTCGGCGTGATCGCGCTCGTGCTGTGGGTCGATCCGAACGACTACCGCGACGACATCGAGCAGCTCGTCGAACGCCATACCGGCCGCCCGCTCGAGATCGGCGGCTCCATGGATCTCGACGTGTTCCCGTGGCTCGCTCTGCGCGTAGAGGACGTGCGCCTCGGCAATCCCCCGCAGTTCGGAGAGGAGCCCTTTCTCACCGTTGCGCGTGCCAACGTCGGCGTCAAGCTCCTGCCGCTGCTGCGCAGGAATCTCGAAGTGAGCCGCGTTGCAGTCGAGGGCCTGTCGGTCACGCTCATCGGCCGCGGAGAGGGAGTCAACAACTGGAGCGATCTCGGCGGCTCCGATGAAGAAGAGCCGGCAGCGGAAGGGGAAGCCCCGCAGACACGCATCGCCGGCATCGATGTCACCGGCGCAACCATCGTCTATCGCGACGAAGCGGAAGGCAGCGTGCTGCGGCTGTCCGAGCTCGAGCTGCACACCGGAGCGATCGGCGGCGGTGCTCCCGTGGATGCGACGGCGAGCTTCGCGTTCGATCAGGGCGAGCCGCAGCCCCTCGCGAGAGTGAAGCTGAAGACGATCGCGCATCTGCCCGCGGGCGCATCGCACGTCGAGCTGCGCGATCTCAGCGCGGATGCGGAGTGGTTCGGTGCACCCGAAGAGGCTGGCGGCGCGGCGGGGCGCTCCAGCGAGGCGCTCCCCATTTCGGTGCGTGCCGAGTCTCTCGTGCTCGATTGGGAAGCGGAGACGCTGTCACCCACTTCGCTCGAGCTGCGGGTCGGCTCCGTGCCGCTCACCGTCACGGCGCAGGGCGAGAAGCTCTTCTCCGAGCGGGTCGTGACCGGCGAGATCTCCATCCCGCGCATGTCGCTGCGCAAGGCGCTGCCGGAGCTCGGCGTGGAGCTGCCGGAAACGGCCGATCCGTCCGTGCTGACGAAGTTCGAGTTGAAGGGGAGCTACCGGCTCACCGAGACCGCGCTGCGGCTCCCGCAGCTCGATCTTCTGCTCGACGACACACGCGTCCGAGGCTCGGCGGGCATCGAGGATCTCGAGAAGATGGCGCTCGCCTTCGACCTCAACGTGGACGCGATCAACGTCGATCGCTACCTCGGGCCCGAGAAGGAGGAGGCCTCGAAGGGCGGCGCCGCGCAGGCGGAGGAACCGACCGAGCTGCCCCTCGATGCGCTGCGCGAGCTCAACGCCAAGGGCTCGCTCGCGATCGGACGCGCGGTGCTCGCGGGGCTCGAGTTCAGCGACATCCGTCTGCCGCTGTCGGCGAGCGGCGGCCTGGTGAGGGTCGGACCGACGCAGGCGCGTCTCTTCGGCGGATCGTACGGCGGCAACATCGTGCTCGATGCCCGTCAGGCGCAGGCGCGTCTGTCGCTCGACGAGCGCGCGCGCGACATCGACATCGGTGCGCTCATGAAGGCGGCGTTCGAAACGGACCGCGTGAGCGGCAGGGGCGACGCGAGCGCGGTGCTGAAGGCGGTGGGCAATACGGACGCGGCGATTCTCGCCTCACTCAGCGGGAGAATCGAGGCGAACGTGCGCGAAGGTGCGTTCAACGGCGTCGATCTGCTGTACGAGCTGCGGCGTGCATACGCGCTGTGGAAGCGCGAGCCGATCCCGGCGCGCGCGGGCGGCGAGCCGCGCACCGCGTTCAGGACTCTCTCGGGCAGCGCGGTGCTCGATCAGGGCGTGATGCGCAACGACGATCTGCGCGTCGAGACGGACATCCTGCGCGCGAGCGGCAAGGGCACGATCGATCTCAACAGCAAGGCCATCGACTATCGCCTCGTGGCCGAGGTCTACAGGCTGCCCTCCGAAGGTGCAGGCGCGGAGATGACGGACCTCAAGGCCGCGGAGATACCGATCACCATCACGGGCACGCTCGATGACATGTCGGTGCGCCCGGATCTGGCCTCGCTCGTGAAGGAACGCGTGCGCAAGGAAGTGACCGAAAGGGTGGAGGAGAAGAAGGAAGAGCTCAAAAAGAAGCTCGGTGACAGGCTGAAGGACCTGCTCAACCGATGAGGGTGCCGGACGTGAAGACGAGCCGACCCGAATCAGTAACTTGTACGCCTCGAGAGCGGTCGAGTGCAACGGGTATGCATCTTGCTTTGCCTCATTGAACGATTCGGCGTTGTGATCGTCTTAACGAGAAGATCCCGGCACAAACTAGAGGACCGTCACGCTCCGTGATATCGATTGGATTTAAGTTAAGGACAAGGCTCGCGAAGGCGACGCCGCGAGCGAAACGAGCTCCATGCGCGGGAGGGAAGGACGATGCGCCAGCCGACTGAAGTCGATCCGGTCCGCCGCTCCGATTTCCTCGAGTCACTGAGCTCCTTCAGCAAGCTGCATCGGGCACAGCGCTGGGAGGGGACCTTCGGTGAGTTCCTCGAGAACATCCTGCCGCAGAACCCCGCAGCGCTGGCCCGCACGAGTCACGAGTACATCTGGGACATGCTCCGCTGGCACGGGCGTGCCGCATCCCCGGACGCGAGCGAGAGCGTCAAGGCGCGCGAGCTGTTCCGCCGCGAGCTGTTCGGCATCGACGAGCCGCTCTCGCGGGTCGTCGACTACTTCAAGGCGGCCGCGGCGGGATCCGATGTCGGCAGGCGGCTACTGCTGCTGCTAGGCCCGCCGTCCGGAGGCAAGTCCACGCTGGCGATACTGCTCAAGCGTGGACTTGAGGAGTACAGCCGCACCGACGAAGGCGCGCTGTACGCGATCAAAGGCTCCCCCCTCCACGAGAACCCCCTCAACCTCATCCCCTCCAGTCTCCGCGCGGAATTCCGGGACACCTACGGCATCGAGATAACCGGCGAGCTCTCGCCCTGGGCCCGGGACTTCGTCGAGCGCGAGTTCGACGGCGACTTCCTCAGGGTACCCGTGGAGCGCATCTTCCTGTCGGAGGCGTCCCGCGTCGGAATCGGCACCTACGCTCCGCACGACCCCACGACGGCGGACATCGCCGACCTCGTGGGCTCGGTCGACCTGGCGAAGGTGGCTCAGATCGGCGACGAGGGCGATCCGCGCGCCTGGTCGTGGTCGGGCGCGGTCTACGCGGCGAGCCGCGGGATCCTCGAGATGATCGAGATCCTCAAGGTGAAGCGCGAGTTCCTCTACCTGCTGCTCACCATGACGCAGGAGAAGAACGTCAAGGTCTCGCGCTTCCCGCTGATCCATCTGGACGAGACCATCGTCGCGCACACGAACCTCGCCGAGTTCCACAAGTTCCTTCAGGAGAAGGAGAACGAGGCGCTGCTCGACCGCATGGTGATCATCAAGGTCCCCTATGCGCTGTCGTACAAGGACGAGGCCCGGATCTACCAGAAGCTCGTCGCGAGCGCGCCCGCGTTCCGCAACGTGCACCTCGACCCGCACGTGCTCAATCTCGCGGCCGTGTTCGCGATCCTGACGCGCCTGGCGAAGCCCGAGCGCGAGGGGCTCGACCTGCCGAAGAAGGTGCGCCTGTACGCGGGCGAGGCGGTGGAGGGCGTTCCTGAGACTGAAGCGCAGCGGCTGCGCGCCGAGGCGCCCGACGAGGGCATGACCGGGGTCAGCCCGCGCTTCGTCATCAACGCGATCTCGAACGCCATCACGCGCAGCAACGTGCAGAGCCTGACGAGCATGGACCTGCTGCTCGCGCTCAAGGACGCGATCGAGAACGACGCCCGCATCGACGCCAAGCAGAAGAAGGTGTGGATCGATCACCTGGTGACGGCGCGCAAGGAGTTCTACAACCGGTGGGTCAAGGAGGACGTCCACCGGGCGATGTTCGCCTCCTTCGAGGAGGAGGCGCAGCAGCTCCTCGAGAAGTACCTGGACGAGGTCGAGGCGGCGCTCGATCACCGGCAGGTGACCGACCCGATCACGGGCGAGACGCGCCCGGCGGACGAGCGCTTCCTCCGCTCGGTCGAGGAGAAGATCAAGGTTTCCGACTCGGGCAAGCTGTCCTTCCGTCAGGAGGTCGTGCGCAAGGCGATGGTCGCGTTCAAGGCGGGCGAGAAGTTCAAGCTCTCGAGCCACGCCCGCATGCGCGAGGCCATCGAGCAGTACCTCTTCGAGGAGCGGCGCGACGTGCTCCGCCTCGTCACCTCGACGACGCGCCCGGACGACGAAGCCAGGCAGAAGATTTCGGTGGTGCAGCAGCGGCTCATCAACGAATATGGTTACGACGAGCACAGTGCCAAGGAAGCGTTGAGCTACGTGACGACGCTGCTCGCGCAGGAGTAGCTCGGCCACCGGCTCGCGGGAGAGACGAAAGTCATGAGCGAGCGCAGCGACAACAACACATCCGCCTTCGGGCTATCGAAGTGGTATGAGTTGTTCTCGCGCGGCGCGCGCGACTGGCTGCGGCACGACGAGAAGGTGCGCGAGTCGGTACGTCAGCACCTGCCGCAGATCATCGCCGGAGCCGACGTCATCAACCACGGCGCGCGCACGGTGCGCGTGCCGGTGCGCATGCTGGAGCACTACCACTTCCGGCTGCGCCGTCCCGAGGAAGCGCAGGGCGTCGGCCAGGGCAACGCCAAGCCGGGCGACGTGCTGGCCGACCCGTCCCGCGATCAGGGCAGCCACGACAAGGGGCCGGGCGGGCGCGACGAAGGCGAGATCCAGCTCCTCCTCGAGATCAAGATCGACGACATCGTCGACTGGCTCTGGGAGGAGATGCAGCTCCCGAATCTCAAGGCGCGCATCGGACCCTCGGAAGAGACGGACTGGATCCGCGAGGGCTGGGACCGCCGGGGCGCGCGTTCCCGCCTCGATCGGCGCCGCTCCTTCAAGGAGCTCGTCAAGCGCCGGGGCGTGCCGGGCTCGCCGCAGACGTTCACCGACGAGGACCTGCGCTACCGGCAGCTCGCGCGGCGCCGGCAGCCCGCCGTGCACGCGGTCGTGTTCTTTCTGCTCGACGTCTCCGGCAGCATGTCGGACCGCGATCGCAAGCTCGCGAAGACGTTCTTCTTCTGGGTCGTGCAGGGTCTGCGGCGCGCCTACCGCTCGCTCGAGACCGTGTTCGTCGCGCACACGACCGAGGCGTGGGAGTTCTCGGAGAACGAGTTCTTCCAGGTCACCGGCACCGGGGGCACCGTCGCTTCGACGGGTCTCGCGAAGGTGCGCGAGATCATCGACCAGCGCTTCAATCCCGGCCGCAGCAACATCTATCTCTTCTACGCATCCGACGGCGACAACTCGGTGAGCGACCACGCCGAGGCGCGTTCGCTCCTCGAGAGCATCGCGCGCGACGCGTGCTTCTCCGGGTACGTCGAGGTGTCGTCGGGGCTGTCGCGCCATCTCGCCACCGAGACCGGACGGCTCTTCTCCGAGATCGCATCGGAAGGTCTTCCGGTCGGCAGCTACGTGCTGAACGACTACGACGACGTATGGGGCGCCGTGCGGCACTTCTTCACGGCCGAAAACGAGGCCATCGGAGGAACGGCGTGAGCGGCGGTTCCTGGCAGGACTACGTCAAGCGCCTCGAGGAGCTCGCCACGAGCGAGGGGCTCAGGTTCCACCCGGTCGACTTCGAGGCCGTTCCCGACAGCTTCATGATGGAGATCGCGGTCTACGGGCTTCCGGTGCGCATGCCGCACTGGTCGTTCGGGGTCCGCTACATCTATCAGCTCATCCAGCGGCACATGGGCCACTCGCGGCTCTTCGAGGTCGTCTTCCCGGGCAATCCGGGTCATGCGTATCTCTCGGAGAGCAACGGCCTCGCCGAGAACGTGCTCGTGACCGCGCACGTGCTCGGGCACGCGGACTTCTCGCGTAACAATCTCCTGTTCAGGCGCTGCCAGGAGCAGGTGAGCGAGCACATCGTGGAGCACGCCGCGAGCCACGCGCGGCAGATCCAGCAGGCCATCGAGCTGTACGGCATGCACCGGGTCGAGACGGTGCTCGACGCGGCGCTCGCGCTCGAGCAGCACATCGACATCGATCTGCCGCTGCGCCGCGAGCGTTATCCCGAGTACCTCGAGGAGCCGAAGCCGCCCGTCGACGACGACTTCCGCCGCCGCTTCGCCGCGCTCGATCCTGTGAGCGCGGATACCGGCACGGAGACGCGCCGGCGCGCACCGGTTCCTCCTCACCCGGAGCGCGATCTGCTGTGGTTCATCGCGAACTACGCGCCGGAGATGGAGAGCTGGGAGCGGGACATCTTCCTCGCCGTGCGCGAGGAGTCGTTCTACTTCTATCCCGTGTTCGCCACGCAGATCATGAACGAGGGGTGGGCGTCGTACTGGCACGCACGGCTGCTGCGCGAAGCGGACTTCATTCCGCAGCAGGCGTACGTGGACGCGATCAAGTGCCACTCCGACGTCGTGCGTCCGATCGCGGCGGATCAGCAGATCGCGCTCAGCATCAATCCCTACCACCTCGGCTTCTCCATGTGGGAGAAGATCATCGAGGATCAGGGACTCGAGGCGGCGCGCCGCATCATGGAGCTCGACGACGACTTCAGTTTCGTGCGCAACTATCTCACGCGCGACCTGGCCGAGGAGCTGGGGCTCTTCCGCTTCAGCGTGCGCGGCAACGGCCAGATCAAGGTGCTCGAGCACGATCTGCCGGCGCTCCACGAGAGTCTGCTCGCGCCGAAGTACAACTTCGGCGCGCCGACGGTGCGCGCCACTCACGTGCGCGTCGATGGAACGCTCGAGCTCGAGCACGATCACGAGACCGACGGACGCGGTCTCGACATCGAGCGCAGCCGCAAGGTGCTCGAGTACATCCAGCGCGTGTGGCGCCGGCCCGTGCTGCTGCGTACGGTGGATCAGAACGGGTCGGGACTCGAGCTGACCGCGTCCTGAGCCGCCGCGCTCCGGATTCCCGGCTCAGCGCAGCTCTTCCCGCTGCGCATTCTCCTTTCCGCGCCTGCGCTCTTCGGCCGCGGCGTCCGCAGGCTCCGCGCCCCAGTCCTCTTCGGCCTGCGACGTCGTGATGGACACGGGATCGCTTGCCGGAAAGGTTTCCTCCAGCGCCTCATCGAGTTTGCGCTGCACGGCCTTGTGGCGACCCTCGGCCCGGGTCGGTGTGTGCGGAACGTCCATCGGGTCCGCTTTCCTGCGCTCGTTCATGTGGTGGTCCTCTCAGCCGGGCATGCGGTTCTCGTCGAAGAGAATGCGGTTCGCAGGGTCCTGCGGCTCATCGTCGTCCTCGTCCGACCACGCCTGCCAGCCTGCGGCGTCGCGGGCCGGATGAGCGGGGGGATCGCGCATCGGCTCGTGCCTGCGGGGGTCGTCGGGCTCGGGCGTCGTCGGATCGTGCTCGGGCGGCTGCTTGCGCGGATCGGGATCCGGCGTGCCGGCCGGTCGCGAAGGCCCTCTGCCGGGCGCTCTGCGTTCGGTGCCTTCCATGGATGCTCCTCTGCACGGGCGTGCCTGCAGGAGGAGCACGATACGGTCCCGCCCGAACGAGTACCTTCATGGCTCGAACTGCCGAGCTGTCGCTGCAACGGCGTGTGCGTTCAGGCTGTCGCCGTGCAGCGTGCCCGGGGAACGGGTAGCCGCGGATGCACTCCCGGGAGTAGGCTTTTCGGGCGAGCAGGTGCGCGCAACCTTGCCGGAGCATCCGCCATGGGCTACACGACGCAGGGCATCCGCAACGTAGCACTTGTCGGTCAGGCCGGCTCCGGAAAGACGCTGCTCACGGAAGCGCTGCTGCTCGAGGCCGGCGCGATCCGCAGCAAGGGAAGCCTGCAGCGGGGCACGACGGTCAGCGATTTCGATCCGCAGGAGAAGCAGCTGCGGCATTCGCTCGATTCCGCGATCTGCAGCTTCGACTGCGGCGACGTTCATCTGAATCTGATCGACACGCCCGGATATCCCGATTTCCTCGGGCGGACGCTCTCGGTGCTCGAGGCCGTCGAGTCCGTGGGCATCGTCGTGAGCGCCGCAACCGGGGTCGATTCCATGACGCAGCGGTACATGGAGTTCGCGCGCGACCGCGAGCTCTGCAGGCTCGTGATCGTCAACAGGATGGACGGCCGCGACGCGCATCCCGAGGCGGTGCTCGAGCAGCTGCGTGAACGGTTCGGGTCCGAATGTCTGCCGATCAACCTTCCGTCGCAGGGCGGCAGCAGCGTCGTCGACTGCTTCTTCAGTCCGCAGAACGTGCCGACCGATTTCTCGTCGGTCGAAAGCGCGCACACGCAGATCGTCGATCAGGTGGTGGAAGTCGACGAGGAGCTCATGGCTCTCTACCTCGAGCAGGGTCAGGAGCTCTCGCCGGAGCAGCTCCACGATCCGTTCGAGAAGGCGCTGCGCGAGGGGCACCTCGTGCCCGTCTGCTTCGTGTCGGCGGAAACCGGCGCCGGCGTGCCGCAGCTCCTCGAGGTGCTGAAGAGGCTCATGCCGAATCCCATGGAAGGCAATCCGCCGCCGTTCATGAAGGGCAGCGGCGAGCAGGCCGTGCGTGTGCGCGTGAGCCCCGACCCGTCGGCGCACGTCGTGGCGCACGTGTTCAGGATCAGCATCGATCCGTACGTCGGGAAGCTCGGCGTGATCCGCGTGCATCAGGGCACCATCCGGACGGGCGCGCAGCTCTTCGTGGGCGATGCGCGCAAGCCGTTCAAGGTGGCGCATCTCTATCGCCTCATGGGCAAGGACACCGTCGAGGTTCCGCAGGCGATACCCGGCGACATCTGTGCCCTTGCGAAGGTGGACGAGCTGCACTTCGACGCGGTGCTGCACGATTCGCACGACGAGGACGAGTTCCATCTCAAGTCGATAGTGTTCCCACCCGCGATGCTCGGCATCGCCATCGAGCCCGAGCGGCGCGGAGACGAGCAACGCCTCGCCGACGCGCTCCACAAGCTGACCGCAGAGGATCCGTGCGTGCGCGTCGAGCACAACGCTGCGGTGAACGAGACGGTACTGTACGGCATGGGAGAGTTCCATCTGCGCGTCCTGCTCGAGCGCATGGCCGAGCGCTACGGCGTGCGGGTGAAGACGCATCCACCGAGCATCCCGTACCGCGAGACGATCACGCGCGCCGCAGACGGACACCATCGTCACAAGAAACAGACGGGCGGCGCGGGCCAGTTCGGAGAGGTATTCCTGCGCGTCGAGCCGCTCGAGCGCGGTGCAGGCTTCGAGTTCGTCGACGAGGTGGTCGGCGGTGCGATCCCGGGACAGTTCATCCCCGCGGTCGAGAAGGGCGTGCGACAGGCGCTGGCCGAAGGCGCGATCGCGGGCTTTCCTATCCAGGACGTGCGCGTCGTGGTCTACGACGGCAAACATCATCCCGTCGATTCGAAGGAGATCGCGTTCGTCACCGCGGGCCGCAAGGCGTTCCTCGATGCGGTACAGAAGGCGGGTCCCATCGTGCTCGAGCCCATCGTGCGGGTGGAGATCACCGCGCCGTCGAGCAGCATCGGCGACATCACCGGGGATCTCGCCACGAAGCGCGCGCGTATCAATGGCAACAGCACACTGCCGGGGCAGCGCGCGAGAGTGACCGCGCTCGTGCCGCTCGCCGAGATGACCGACTATCAGTCACGCCTCAAGGCGTTGACCGGTGGCGAGGGTACGTACTCGATGGAATTCAGCCATCATGATCCCGCGCCTGTCCGCAGGCAGCAGGAGCTGATGCAGGCCTGGAAGCCCAGGGAAGCGGAGGCCTGAGGCAGCGCACGGGCGATACAAACACTACAAGAACGACAGACGCTACAAACATTACAAACACGACGAACGGGTCCACGAGAGACCCGAAGGGAGGAACGTTTCAATGTCAGTCGAGGCGGCGAACGCCGGCGATGCCGACGTCATTGCGATCGTGCAGGCGATAGAGCGCGCACAGGCGGCCGGGCAGCGATCCGAGGCCGGTCGTCTGCTCGAGCGCGCGCGGGCCATCGCGCCCGAGCATCCCCTGGTTCTCAACGTGGCGGGTATCGAGGAGCTGCACAGAGGCAACGCGTCGGCCGCGCGTCAGCTCCTGGAAAAGGCGATCGAGAAGGACGGCCGGAACCCGGCCTTCTGGCTCAATCTCGCCACGGCTTTCCGTCGGCTCGGGCTCCAGGCGGAGGAGGCGAGGGCGCTCGATCGTGCGCTCGCCCTCGAGCCGCGCCACCTGCTCGCCCTTCTGCAGAAGGCCTCTCTGCTCGAGCTGCAGGGCAAGAGAAAGATGGCGGCACAGGTCTACCACAACGCCCTGCAGACGATCCCGCGGGGTGCGCGGCTGCCGCAGAACCTGCGGTCTGCCATTCAGCGGGCGGTCGACGCCGTTCGCAGGAACGACGCAGCACTCGAAGCGTTCCTCGCGACTCGGCTGGAGGACGTGCGCAGGCAGCATGCCTCGGAGAAGCAGGACCGCTTCGATCATTGCATCGATGCGTTCCTCGGGAAGCGGCGGATCTACGAGCCGAAGCCGACGTTCCTCTGTTTTCCGAAGCTTCCGCCGCTCGAGTTCCATCCCCGTGAAGACTTTCCGTGGCTCGAGGAAATCGAGGCGGGCACGGAGCGGATCCGTGCCGAATTCGAACGGGTGTACGCGGAAGATGCAGGCGGGCTGCGGCCCTACATCGCATACCCGGAAAGCGCCCCGCTCGATCAATGGGCCGAGCTGAATCACTCACGCCGCTGGAGTGCGTACTTCCTGTGGAAGGACGGCAAGCCCGTGGAGGAGCATCTGGCGCGCTGTCCGCAGACCGCCGAGCTCCTCCGGAGAATACCGCGCGTGGACGTGCCGGGTTACGCGCCCACGGCATTCTTTTCCATACTGGATGCCAGGACGCGCATCCCGCCGCATACCGGGGCGACGAACACGCGCTTGATCGTGCATCTGCCGCTCGTCGTGCCACCCGGCTGCCGTTTCAGGGTGGGATCGGAGACGCGCGAATGGCGCGTCGGAGAGGCCTGGGTATTCGATGACACGATCGAGCACGAGGCCTGGAACGACAGCGACACCATCCGCGCGATCCTCATCTTCGACGTCTGGAATCCCGGTCTCACGGAAGCGGAGCGTGCCCTCGTCCGGACGGCCGTGCAGAGCATCAAGGAGTATTACGCCGACGAGGGTATGGCGATCACCGCGGAGTGAGGTAGGAAGTCGCGGTCTACTGATCCTTAAGCGAGAACCAGCAGTTGAAGGCGACGGTGATCCGTTCGCCTTCTCCTTCGAACGGCTTGACGTCGTGCAGCACCCAGGACGGGAACAGCACGAGCTGGCCGGCTTCGAGGCGTATGTGGCGGATGTTGTACGAGAACGGTCCGCGGATCCCTGCGGTCGACACGTCCATGTACATCGCGGACGCGATGGCCGGGTTGACGAAGCTGAGCAGACCGCTGTCCGGCTTGTCGGGGTCGTGCACGCCGGGGTTCACGCAGTACACGCCCGACCACGCTGCCATCGGGTGGTTGTGGAGGGCGAAGAAGCCCCCGCGCCGCGTGATGTGGAACCACGAGTCACAGTAGATGAGGATCCGGCGCATCATCGCCTCGTCGTAGCCGTTGAGCTCGGCGATGAGACGCAGGAGATTGCGGAAGCAGAATTCCTTGAGCCGCTGCACGCAGCTTTCCGGCCAGCGGAAGATCTGGAACTCGCTCTCGAAGACCTGAGCGTTGCGCTGGGTCAGCGGTCGCGGGTTCGCGTACTTCGAGCCCTGGGCCTCCCGCTCGAGAAAGAGTGCCCGCAGCTCGGCGTTGAGGCGTTCGCAGTTCTCCAGACGGTCGAAGCCGAATGGAACGGCGAAGAAAGGCGTGATCTGCAGCATGCCTGGATTTTCCTGAGCGCGAGCCCGGGACGCGATCAGCAGATGACGCAACGCCCTCCGGCAGCGGTCCGCTTCCCCGTGCGGCAGTGCCTGCGTGTCGCACCGCGGCTTCCCTGCCGCTAAACTCGCGCCTGACTCCCGACATGTCAATGGACCTTCGATGTACGCGGCTGCCCGTGCACTGGCGATTCTGGGTGTCCTCGTGATGTGCTCGCCGGGCTCTCGCGCTGCGGATGCTTCCGCCGCTGCGGATGCGGCGACCGCGGGACTGCTCACCTGCGCGGCGCTTCGCAACGACGCCGAGCGGCTCGCCTGTTACGACCGCCTCGCTGCCAGAATCGCAGCGGGTGCGGACGCCGGATCGGACGCGATCGCGCCTTCGGCGGAAGAGATGTTCGGACTGAGCGGAGGGTCGGCTGCCTCGCCCGCAGAGCGCACGAAGAGCCCCGTGGAGCGTGTGGAGCTCGAAGAGATCACCGCGCGCGTCGTATCGGTGAAGCCGCTTCGGCACGGCGGCTGGCTGCTCGAGTTCGACAATGGCCAGGCGTGGCAGCAGCTCGAAGATCGTTCGCTGTTGCTCGAGCCTGGCGACGCCGTGAAGATTTCCCGTGGTGCGCTCGGTTCGTTCCGGCTGTCGACCCCGAGCGGACGCAGCGCGCGCGTCAGGCGCGTGCGTTGAACGAGAGGCGGTCCCTTCGCGCGACGTGACGTCGGTTCCGCCGACGCAACTTCGCCGGACGATCCGTGTCAGTTGCCGCAGCCGGTTATCTTCGAACCGCAGGGGCTCGCTCTCGGTCCTCCGAGTCTTCGTCTGAGCTCCTGTTCGTGCCTGATCCGCGCGAGGAGCTGATCTTCCGTGAAGCATTGGCGGACGGGCAGCCGGCTGCCGAGCGGGGCTTCCCTGCGGCAATAGAACGTCTGCCCATCCCTCTGTTCCTTTTCGTAGGTCTTCGCGATCCGGATGAATTCGGGATCGCTCGTCGACAGAATGCGGCCTTCCGCGTCGGAGTCCGGAGTTTCGCTCTTTCCGGCATCTGCCGTGCCGGCCATTGAGTCACCGTCGCCGTGACCGGACACCGCTGCCGTCGGGTTCCCGTCGCCTGTCTGACCATTGGTCGTGTCGGTCGAACCCTCCGGCGCCACCGGAGCCTGCGATGCACATGCGCCGAGCACGATCACCGCCGCGAGAGACGTCAGCCATCGCATCGTCGTGCGCTCCCTCGAGTCATTTTCACCATACTGCCACGTCCGTTCTTTCAAAAAAAAACGGCGGGCCGAAGCCCGCCGTTGTCCATGAGTGCACTGACACCCGGGATCAGAAGTTGACGGTGAACGTCGCGAACCACTGACGTCCCAGGACGTCGTACACCTGCGCGAACGTATTGCCGTTGCAGCTACCCGCCGGGCAGTTGTCCTGGCCGACGAGCGGCGGATCCCTGTCGAGCAGGTTGTTCACGCCGATGCGCAGAGTGTAGTTGTCGATGAACGTCATGGCCGCCGACACGTCCAGGTAGCTGACGCTGCCGAAACGGGCATCCGTCCGCGGAACTTCACCCTGGAGCTGCGGGTTGGGGCTGGTCGTCTCCACCCGCACCGAGTCGAAGTAGCGCCAGGTGGCCGACACGTCCAGACCACGCCACGGCGTCTGCCAGTCGGCGCGCAGCTGATGCCGCCACTTGAAGGTCGGGATGCCGCAGGTGCCGCCGTACAGGCCGAGGCAGTCGAACGTGCCGATGCCCTTCACGAGCTCCGTCACGGCTTCCTTGAGGCGAGTGCCGACCATGTTCAGACCCAGGCGATGCCCATCGCCGAAGCGGAACGTGTAGTTGGCCTGGATGTCGATGCCCTTCACACCGAGGAAGCCGATGTTCTCGCTCGTGTCTTCGATGTACCCGTTGGGGGTGAGCCACAGCGAGCCGGACGCATCGCGGTGGATCTTGTCGCAGAAGATCGGATCGCCGGTCGCTATGCACTGGTTGATGTAGGCATTCGCGTTGCCGCCCACGAGCGAGCTGATCGCGTCCTCGACCTCGATGTCGAAGTAGTCGAGGGACACGGACAGGCCGGGCACGAAGCTCGGCTGGAACACGACACCGAAGGAAATCGTGTCGGACGACTCGGGCTGCAGGTTCGGGTTGCCGCCGAGCAGACCATTGTACTGGGCCGCCGGATTCTCCGGCACGTTGCCGTACTGCTCCGGCGTCATGCCCGTGCGCATGCACTGCTCCAGCGTGGCGGTCGGCGTGCCGTCGCACGGATCCGTGGTGCCGTCGAGGAGCACCGTCGCCGGAGAGAAGAGCTCGCCGACGCTCGGCGCGCGCACCGCGCGCGCGTAGCTGCCGCGGAAGCGCAGGCCCGGCATGGGTGCCCAGTCGGCGCCGAACTTGTAGGTGTCCGTCTCGAACCCGACGTTGTAGTCGGAATAACGATAACCGGCCTCCACCGTGATCGCCTCGGCACCGCGCCTGCCCTCGACGAGCGGCAGGCGGCCCTCGAAGAAGATCTCCTTGACGTTGTAGCCGCCCCTGGTGGGCAGGGTGGCACCGCCCTGTCCGGCCAGGTCACCCGTGGAGAATGCCAGGTCGGGCTGGAACTCCGTCTGCTCTTCGCGCCACTCGAGACCGACGTTGATCGCCAGTCCGCTCTCCGCGGTCGGCAGCTTCACGTAGTTCGTGAGGTCACCCGTCACGTTCGCGTTCGCGACGCGCTGGATGTGATCGGCGCGGATGAGACCCGGCGTCTGCAGATAGTCCAGCGCCTCCTGCGTCACGCCACCAGGCACCCAGATGTTCCACGGCACGCAGTTCGGATCGGTGCCGTCCACGACCGACCGGCACACGGGTTCGCCGGTGTCGGGATGCGGGATGACATCGAGCGCGCGCAGCGTCCGGACGATGGAGAAGTCGTTCAGATAGGTGCTCGCGCGCTCCGTCCTGCCGTGCTGGAAGTACGCATCGTACTGCCAGTTGTCGTTGATGCTGCCCCGGATGCCGGCGACGACGCGGAACGCCGTGTGGCCGATGTCGTCCTGGCGTGCGCCGCCCTCGACGTTGCGACGGCCGATGAGCACGACGCCGGTGTCATCCGGTCCGAGACCGAACCGCGTGCAGAACTCCTGCACCTGATCCGGAGAGAGCAGCGGATTGCTGCAGCTCACGTTGACGGTATTGAAGAACGAGCCGCTCGGCGCGATCTGCGCGACGGAACGGTCGTCCATGTACATCAGCTCGCCGTAGACCTCGGTGCGCTCGCCGAGGTCGTAGTCCATGAACAGGCCGGCCGTGTAGCGCTCGTCGGGCCGCTGATAGTAGTTGAGCGGGCCGAAGTTGTACTGATCCGCGGCCGTGAAGGGCCGCAGAGTTCCGCCGGCATCGACCACCAGGTCGCTGACGATGGTGCCCGGCGGCACGGGGTTGCCCGTATCGGGATCGAGGGTGATACCGACGGGGTCGACCACGAAGAAGTGCGCCGCGGCGCTGGTGCCCGAGCCGCCGCACGTGAACACGTCGCCGGAGTCGAACGCGCAGGCGCTGTAGTCGAATTGCGACTGCAGCACGGCGTCGACCTTCCGGTACGTTGCGTAGAAGACGGCGTGGCCGGGCTGATCGGGGCCGCCGAGTCCCAGAGCGAAAGTGATGTCGCGCGTGTACCCGACGTCCACGTTGCGCTTCGGCAGATCGAAGCCGCTCTCGCGAACGATGCCGGCCACCTCGCTGTCGTTCCTGTGCTGATACCAGCCGTAGTTGGCCTCGAGCTTCACTCCCTGGAACTCGGTGTCCATGACGAAGTTGACGACGCCCGCGACGGCGTCGGCGCCGTACACCGACGAGGCACCGCCCGTCAGCACGTCGACGCGCTTGACGAGCGCCATGGGAATGTTGTTGAGGTCGGCTGCGTTGCCACCGTCCGGATCGCCGGGCATCAGGCGGCGGCCGTTCACGAGCACCAGTGTGCGCTCCGAGCCGAGGCCGCGCAGGTTGACGGTCGCCGTACCGTCCGCGCCGTTGGCGATGTTGGATCCCTGGGCGGCGAAGGCCTGAGGCAGCTGGTTGATGATGTCCTCGACGCGCACCCTGCCCGTGGAGGTGAGCGCTTCGGCGGAGATTGCGGTCACCGGGCTGATCGACTCCAGGTTCGGAGATGCGATGCGGGTACCGGTGACCGTCACGGTCTGCAGCTCATCCGCGCTGTCCTGATCCTGTGCGAGGACCGGCAGGCTCGCCGTAGCGGCGATGACCGTGCTCATGATCAGAGCACGGCGTACCGCCCGTCCTATCTCGTGATTGCGGGTCATCTGAGGATTCCTCCTTGAACGTTTGGGACCGTTTGGAAATTGCTCGAGCCGGCGAATCGACGCGGAGACGCCAGCCGTACCCCGATCTGGCCGAGGCTCGGAAGCCGATGGCATCGACCGCCAAGCTCGCGTGGCGCCGATGTTATAGTGAGGCCGCAGTCCGCGGAAGCTTTTTTGCAAATAAGCAACAACGCATGGACCGTCTGTCGGGCAGAGATTCCGACCGACGAACGTCGTTGCAAATGCTTTCGTGCAGCGGATCGGAAGGGCAAAGGGCGCGTTCCCGGGGAAACGATATCGATTCGAGGGTGCAGTCGTTGCCTGTATACAACGACGACTTGCGGATCACGTGACTCGTTGCTTCGACTGCTTCGAGATCCTCCGACGCTCGGACGGCGCTGCGTCACTCGATCCTTCTGACGGTCAGCATCCACCGGATGCCATCGACGTACATGCGGTATCCGCCGAGCTTCCCCCTCTGTATGCGGGCCCTGTACGTGCGATCCGATGCGAGCCGCTGGTTGGAAGGAGACGCAACCGTTTCGCGCCACACCTGGCCGTTCGCCAGCCGGAAGACGCCGAGCCCCTGCGCGTCATACGTCGCGGAGACGATCTCGACTTCCACTGCCGTCTCTGCCGGGCTGCGCTGACGCTGCGCCCTGCGCAGCTGCTCTTCGCCGAGCTCCGGCGTTTGAGCGGCGGATGAATCGGAAGCCGCTCCCGCCGTCATCCGCTCCCGCAGCGCCGCCTCGAGGCAGGCGATGTGAGCGGGCGGGTCGTCGCCATGAACCGCACGGCACTCGAGCACCGGATCGCTCCCGGCGGATGCCGCCGCGGCAGCGAGCAGCAGGAAATACGGTGTGAGCAGATCCATGTCCGGGATCCCGACCGAAGCGAGCAACTGCGGAAAGTCTACAGCAGCGATGCCCGCTGCCGCCGATGGCACGCGTGCGGAGAAACGCGCAAAGAAAAAGGGGCGGAAGAACGAGTCTTCCGCCCCTGCAGCCACCGGTGAGGAGTGACGGATTACATCCGCGCCTCGAAGCCGATGAAGTACCGGCGACCGAGCACGTCGTAGGTCGACGGATCGGTGTTCGCCTGCACGTTCGGCGTGTAGAGCCGCGGCCTCTGGTTGCCCAGGTTGTTGACGCCGAGACGGAACGAGATGTTCTCCGTCAGGTTGTACCGGCTCGTCAGATCGAAGTACCACGTATCTGGCACGCCGGTGTTCTGCAGCGGCGAGCTGCCGGTGACGACGTTGGCGTGGATCATCGAGTCGATGTACCGCGTCGTCAGCTGCACCATCAGATTCTGGCGCGAGAACGTCGTAATGAGCGTTCCCTTCCACTCGGGTGATGCGGAGCCCGTCGTCTGGCCGATCGATCCGGCGAAGTCGTAGACCGGGTCGGCGGACGAGGTCTGCTGCTCGAACTTCTCGAGCCAGGTCGCGACGAGGCGGAAGTTGAGGTTACCGAGCTCGCGGACCGGGAAGCCCCAGTCGACCGAGAAGTCGATACCGCTCGTCTCGAACACGGCCTGGTTGCGCGAGAGCTGCTGCAGCTCGATGACGCCGCCGTTGTTCGGGTCGCGCTTGAAGAGCTGGCACCACTCGTTGTTGATGTCGTACGTCGGGTTGGCGTTATCGCGGTTGTAGCAGCGCTGCACGATCGTCACCGCGCCGACGGCCGCGATCACGTCCTCGACCTCGATCGACCAGTAGTCGATCGAGAAGGTCAGGCGCTCGAGCATCGGGCTCTCGAACGGCGAGCTCAGGACGAAGCCGAGGGTGAACGAGTCGGCGGTCTCGGGCTTGAGGTTCGGATTGCCGCCCGTGATGCCGTTGAACTGACCCGAGGGCTGGACGAACGTCGGGCTGCCGGCAACCGCCGACTGCGCCGCGCAGAGCGCCTGGACCTGCGCACCGTTCGGGCCGTTGCGGTACTGAGCTGCGATGGCACCCGTGGTGTTGCAGGGATCCGCGTTCGTGGCCGTCGGGAAGTTGTTGAGCTGCGGCGCGAAGAGCTCCTGGATGTTCGGGCTGCGCACGGCGTGCTGCAGACCGCCGCGGAAGCGTGCCCAGCTGTTGAACGTCCAGTCGAGCGTCGCCTTCCAGGTCTCGTTGGAGCCGAACAGGTTGTTGTCCGTCAGACGGATACCGGTCGTGAGCGACAGTCGCTCGACGCCCGGCTTCCCGGCGAGCAGCGGGATGGAGAACTCGGCGAACACGTCCGTGTAGTCGAGTTCACCCGAGACGGGAAGCTGCTGATTGAAGCCCGCGACGATACCCGGCTGCAGACCGCTGTCCGGCCGGAAGTCGAAGCTGAGGTCGCGGTAGCCGATACCGAGAGCGGTCTGAACCGTGCCCGCCGGCAGCTCGAACAGATCGCCGTTGAACACGGCCTCGATGACGTTCTGCTCGACCACCGTGAGGTTCTTGGCCTCGAGGCTGATGTAGTCCTTGCACGCGTCGCTGATCGGCGCGGAGCCGAAGAGGTTGAGGCCGCCCGCGCAGATCGAGGCGCCACCGTCGGGAGCATCGAGGAGCTCCTGCACGCGGTCGCGGCGGACGTTGCCGCCCTGGATCTCGTTCAGGACGGAGCGGCCGTAGGACGCGTATACGTCGTAGGTCCAGCTGCCGGCGATGTCACCCTTGGCACCCGTCGTCACCTGCCAGACGTCGTGCGTGTTGTATCCCGTGCGGCCGCCGAGGTCGTTGAAACGCTTGGAGAAGGCGAGCGGCGCGTCCGGGTTGTCTCGAGAGGCTAAGAGGGAGGCGAGACTCGCGGGAATGAACGGGTTCGTCACCGGGATGGTGAAGCCCGTCGTACCGCCGGCGGGTGTCGGTGCGAGCTCCTGCAGGGCGTTGTAGTTCGTGTACATCGCCTGCACGTACGGCCGGAAGTGGTCCGACATGTCGATGCCGACGCGCGAGTAGAGGCTCCAGCGCTCCATCGGCAGCACGAGGATGTTGTCGGGCTCGAAGTTGTACGAAAAGATGTCCGGCCAGAACTGCTGCGCGATGTGCGAGTCCGGTCCGGTATAGCCGACTGCGTTGCGGGTCGGATCACCTTGCACGCCCGTGCAGAAGATCGAGCCGTCCGGGTTGAACCCGAATCCCGCGAAGCCGCCGTTCGTGTTGCACTGGTTCGGGCCGAAGAGCGCGTCGACGGCAGCCTGCGACGGAGTGTTCGTGCCCGGCGACCAGGAACCGCCCGGGAAGATCGAGGTCGTGTTGCTCGCCTGCGCCGAGAAAGCGCGGGCGTCCTTGTACAGATCCTCGCGGTTGAAGTAGCTCACGTTGAAGACGGCGTTGCCGCGATCGTCGGCGAAGTTACCGCCGAAGGTGAGGTCCGCGCCCCACTCCTGGCCGTCACCTTCCTCGGTGAGGTGATAGCTGCTGTTGATCGCGAATCCGTCGTACCGCTCCTTCAGGATGAAGTTGGTGACGCCGGCGACCGCGTCCGGGCCGTAGGTCATGGCCGCGCCGCCGGTGATCACCTCGACGCGCTCGATCAGCGCAGCGGGAATCGTGTTGACGTCGACGACGGAGCCGCCGCTCGAACCGCCCATCGGCCGGCGGCCGTCCAGCAGCACGAGGTTACGGGTGGAGCCGAGACCACGAAGATCGATCAGCGCGCGCCCGTTCAGGCTGGGGTTGTTCGACTGGGAGCTGACGCTGGGGACGACCTGAGGCAGCGTGTTGAGGTAATGATCGACGGTCACGTAGCCGCTGTTGATCATTTCCTCCTGGCCGACCGTCAGCAGCGGGCTTTCGGCAATGGCGTCTCGCTTGAGAATGCGCGTGCCAGTGACCGTGACGGTCTGGACGTCGGCGTCCTGATCCTGTGCCGATACCGGCAGGGTGGACAGGCTCGCCGCAGCAACCGCGCTCGTTACGAGCGCACGGTGCACTGCGCGCGCAATTCTGCTGTTGCGGGTCATGGGTTCCTCCTGCAAAAGGGCTGAGATTCTTCTTGGGTGTGGAACCGGCTGTTCGAATTCGATTCGCCGGTCTGCGCTACCCCCTGCCAATCCATGACTTTGCTGGAGATCAAAGGCTGGCTGGCGTGGCGGCGATACTAACAGCGACGCTTGCTGCGCGGAAGCGATTTGCCGGGATGCAACAGCGGTTTTGCAGGGAAGTGGGACGTCGTCCAGACCGGGGACAAGGAAGCCGTTGCGGACTCGCCACATGCCTGCATGAGGCGCGTGGTGAGCCGGCAACGGAGGGAGCGGGGCGAAGCCCGGCTGCAGGGACCGCGGGCAGGAGCTGCGCCTGCCCGATCGTGAGTCATTCGACCCGCCGCCACTCGAGTCGGTCGCCGACGCGGATTCCCCGCCGTTCGACCTCACCGCCGCGGATCTCGAGCACTGCCGCTACGGGCACGTCGGTGCCGATCGTGTCGAGCGAGTGCGGACGGGCGCGCTCGGCGATGTGCACGATGCGTCCGTCCGCGCCCGCGAAGAGCATGTCGAGCTCGATGTAGGTGTTCTTCATCCACATGCTCACGGGGCGCGGCTTCTCGTGCACGAAGAGCATGCCCTCGTCGGCGGGCAGGTCGCGTACGAACATCAGGCCCTGTGCCTGGCGGGCCGGCGTGTCGGCGATCCTGACGTCGAAGCGATGCACGCGATCGCGGGTTTCGATCTCGACCACCGCGCGCGGAAAGCGCGTGAGATCCTCGATCGGCGCGATCTGCGCGCCGGCGACCGCCGCCATCCCGGCGGCCGCGAGCATCAGAAGGTTGCGGCGGGTCACGCGCTCAGCGCTCACGGGTGTCCTCCAGCGGGCGCGACGGCGGCTCCTCTTCGAAGGTCGCGCGTCCCGCGAAATCGAAGCTGCTCACGAGGATGCGCTCGTCGCGGCTGATGGCGTTCGCGGGGCTCACGCAGAATCCGCGCGCGACGACGCGATAGGTGCGTCGCGGGCCCGCGAGATCGCCGATGCGCTCCTGCCGCAGCTCGTCTACCGTGCAGTTGGCATCGCCGCGCGTGGCGAAGAGCCGGTCCTCGCCCTCGAAGATGACGGTGAGGTTGGTCGGAAGCGCACGGCCGGCAGCGCCCTCACCGATGGAGCCGACGCCGAACACCATGCGTACGCGCCGTCCATCGGCCCGCAGCGGTCCTGCGAAGCTCAACCGTATGCCGCTTCCATCGGGTCGCGGGCTGCCGTCGCATTCCAGCTCGGAGTTGCGGAAGTCGATGTCGAGATCGAGCGCACCGCGGATGCGTGCGCGCAGAAAACCGTTTCCCGTCGCGATGCACCCCTGTGGCGCGTGTGTGCTCTGATGCGGAGCGCTCGCAGCGTAGCCTGAACCGGTGAGCACGGCTGCGAGCGCGAGCGCCGATACGGTACGGTGGACGGGCATGCGCTCAAGTCTAACCCGCAGCACACGCCGGAGACGTGTCCAAGATCGAGGGGTGCGTCGCGCTGTTGCCCTTCGATGACCTGTTAAACTGCCCGCTGCTGCGGAAGGACCCGAATAAGCATGCAAGACCCGTCTCTCGAAGTTACGCCGGTACTGCCGGAGGCACTCTCTCGTCTACCGGAGCTGGCGGCGAATCTCTTCTTCGGCTGGCATCGCCCGACCCGGGCGCTCTTCGAAGACCTGGACCCTGAGCTCTGGCATCAGACCGGCGGCAATCCGCGCGTCCTGCTGCGCTGTCTCAGCCAGGAGGCGCTCGACCGTGCGGCCGCGGACCCCGTTTATCTGGACCGCTACCGGCGCGTGCTCGAGACGTTCGACGCCTATCTCTCGGCTCCGTGCAGCGCCGAGTCTCCGCTCGTGGCGTATTTCTGCGCGGAGTACGGCTTCCACGAGAGCTTTCCGATCTACTCCGGCGGTCTCGGCGTGCTCGCCGGCGACTACTGCAAGGCCGCGAGCGACGAACGGCAGAATTTCGTCGCCGTAGGGCTGCTGTACGGTCAGGGGTACTTCACCCAGACCGTCGACAACGACGGAGTGCAGCACGCCGAATATCGCGAGCACGATCCCCGCGACCTGCCGGTCGAGCCGGTGCGGCGCGGGGGCGAGTGGCTCAAGGTCGGCGTGCGCATCGCCGGTCGCGACGTGGCCGCGCGCCTGTGGGAGGCGAAGGTCGGCCGCGTGTCCGTGTATCTGCTCGATACCAACTGCCCGGAAAACGCGCCGTCGGATCGCGACATCACGCATCGCCTCTACGGCGGCGACGAATCGACACGCATCCGCCAGGAGATGATCCTCGGCATCGGCGGCGTGCGGGCGCTGCGCGCGCTCGGGCTGCAGCCGGCAGTGTGGCATCTCAACGAAGGCCATGCCGCGTTCCTCATCCTCGAGCTGCTGCGCGAGCATCTCGCGCGCGGTCTCGCTCTCGAGGCCGCGCTCGAAGCCGTCGCCGCGCAGTGCGTGTTCACCACGCACACGCCCGTGGCCGCCGGTCACGACGCGTTCGGCCACGATCTGGTGCTCACGCATTTCGCCGACTTCGTGCAGGAGCTCGGCATTCCCGTGGAGCGCTTTCTCGAGCTCGGCCGTGCGCCTTCCGCTCCGGGGCTTTTCAACATGACGCGCCTCGCGCTGAACGGCGCGCGGCGGGTGAACGGCGTGAGCCGCATCCACGGCGCCGTCTCGGCGCGACTGTGCGCGGATCACTGGCCCGAGCTGCGGCCGGAGGAGAATCCCGTCGGCTACGTGACCAACGGCGTGCACGTGCCGACGTTCATGCACCAGGTCTGGGCGGATTTCCTGGACCGCACGATCGACGCCAACTGGCGCGAGCGCCTTTCCGATCCCGAGTTCTGGCGCGCGCTCGAGAAGGTGCCCGACTCGGAGTTCTGGGTCACCGCGCAGAACGTCAAGTCGCGCATGATCGCCAGCGTGCGCGAGAGACTGCAGCGTGAGTACAGCCGCAAGGGACTGAGCCCCGCGCAGTGGCGGCACGTCGTGCGCCGCCTCGATCCTCAGCGACCGGACATTCTCACCATCGGCTTCGCGCGCCGCTTCGCCACCTACAAGCGAGCGACGCTCCTGCTGCGCGATCGCGCACGGCTCGCGCGCCTGGTGAACGACCCGGAGCGGCCCGTGCTCTTCCTGTTCGCGGGCAAGGCTCATCCCGCGGACGAGCCCGGCAAGGCGGTGCTGCGCGAGATCAAGAAGCTCATGCTCGAGCCGGAGTTCGTCGGCCGGGTGGTCTTCCTCGAGGACTACGATATCCAGCTCGGGCGCTGGCTCGTCTCGGGCGTCGACGTGTGGCTCAACAATCCCATCGCCCCGCTCGAGGCGAGCGGCACGTCGGGCATCAAGGCCGCGGTCAACGGGCGGCTCAACCTGAGCGTGCTCGACGGCTGGTGGGCGGAAGGGTGGTCGCAGGACAACGGCTGGGGCATTCCGCCGGCCAACGTGCAGGATCCCGAGCGGCGCGACTTCCTCGAGGCGGAGCTGATCTTCGACACGCTCGAGGAAGAGGTGGTGCCGATGTACTACGCCCGCAACGAGTCGGGCGTGCCTGAGGAGTGGGTCCGGCGCAGCAAGCGCGCCATGATGACCGTCATCCCCTCGTTCAACATGCGGCGCGTGCTGCAGGACTACGCGGAAGGTCTCTATTACCCGGCGGCCCGGCAGGCGGCGCGCCTGTCGGCCGACGGGTTCGCCGGTGCGCGCCTGCTCGCCGAGTGGAAGCACCGCGTGCGTCAGGCATGGCCCGGAGTCGCCCTGAGGGCGATCGAAGCCCTGCCGCGGGAGGTGCAGAGAGGCAACCGCGTGCGCGTGAAGGTCGCGGCGGTCCTGGGCGGGCTCGAGCCTTCCGACGTGCGGGTCGAGTTCGTCGCGCGGCGGCGCCTGCCCGAGGCCGACTGCGAGCCGCCGCCGCTCTGCTCGTATCGCGGTCACAGGCCCGAGGGTCTGTGGCGCGCGGAGCTCGTGCCGACGGGCGAGCGCGAGGCGGACGGCGCGGTGGTCTTCGCACTCGACGCGACGCCTCCCGAATGCGGACAATTCGGTACAGAGATCCGCGTATATCCCTGGCACGAGCTCCTGGCACATCCTCATGAGCTCGGGCTGATGAAGGGGTTGTAGTTTCCCTTCACCCGGAGCTGCTCTCCGCGGCGCGGAGAGCTGAAGCCCGAAGCGCGGGTGAGGGGCCGCAGATTGCAGGTAGAGAGAATGGCGCGCCAGCCCGCCCGAACTTCATCCGGACGCTACGTCAGCCGGCTCACCAGCGGCACGCTCGCCGTCATCATGGCCGGTGGGCGCGGTGAGCGACTCAAGGCGCTCACCGCTCACCGGTGCAAGCCCGCCACGCCGTTCGGGGGCAAGTTCCGCATCATCGACTTCGTGCTCTCGAACTGCGTGAACTCCGGCATCCGGCAGATCTCGATCCTCACTCAGTACAAGGCGCAGTCGCTGATCGCGCACGTGCAGCGCGGCTGGAACTACCTCCGCGGCGAATTCGGCGAGTTCGTGGAGGTGATCCCCGCGCAGCAGCAGATCGGCGAGATCTGGTACCGCGGCACCGCCGACGCCGTGTACCAGAACCTCGAGATCATCCTGAGTCACAGGCCGAAGCACGTGCTCGTTCTCGCGGGCGATCACATCTACAAGATGGACTACGGTCCGATGATCGCGTACCACGTCGAGAAGGGCGCTGACATCACGGTCGGCGTCGTCGAGCTGCCGGCGAGCCAGTCGCGCAGCTTCGGCGTGCTGACGGCCACCGAATGGAACCGGGTCACGAAGTTCGCGGAGAAGCCCGCGGAGCCCGACACGCTGCCCGGCCGGCCGGACACGATCCTCGCCTCGATGGGCATCTATGTGTTCAATACGCGGCTCCTCGAGCGCCTGCTGACCGAGGACGCCCAGGACGAGACCTCGTCGCACGATTTCGGCAAGAACATCATTCCGAAGGCGATCGGGAGCCTGCAGGTCTTCGCCTATCCGTTCCAGGACGTGAAGACACGGGCGCAGAGCTACTGGCGGGACGTCGGCACGATCGACGCGTACTACGACGCGAACCTCGAGCTCGTGCACGTGAATCCCGAGCTCAACATCTACGACGAGGAGTGGCCCATCTGGACGTACCAGGAACAGCAGCCGCCCGCGAAGTTCGTTCTCGACGAGGACGGAAGGCGCGGCATGGCCATCAACTCGATGGTCTCCGGCGGCTGCATCATTTCCGGTGCGGTCGTGAGGGAGTCGCTCCTCTTTTCCAACGTGCGGGTCGAGGAGCGCTCGGTCATCGAGCGCGCCGTCGTGCTGCCTCACGTGTCCATCGGCCGCAACTGCACGATCCGGCGCGCGGTGATCGACGAGGGCTGCGAGATCCCCGACGGCATGCAGATCGGCCACGATCCGGCCCTCGATGCGCAGCGCTTCTACGTCACGGAGCAGGGCGTCGTCCTCGTCACCGCGGACATGCTGCGCAGGCTCGGCACCTGAAGTCGCGCCACCACCCGAAGCCCCACCATCACATGAGAGAGTCGACGGACCGACCATGACCCGATTCGCCCGCCTGCCAGTCGTCCTGTTCTGGCACATGCATCAGCCGCAGTATCGCGACGCCCTCACGGGCGAGTACGTCCTGCCGTGGACGTACCTGCACGCGATGAAGGACTACACCGACATGGCCGCGCATCTCGAGGCGCATCCGAAGGCGCGTGCGGTGGTGAACTTCACGCCGGTGCTGATCGAGCAGCTCCAGGATCTCGCCACACGCATCGCCGATCATCTGACGTGCGGCGATCCGCTTCCGGATCCGCTGCTCGCGCTGCTCGGACCCGCGGCGGTTCCGCACGCGCCGCAGGAGCGGCTCGAGCTCATGCGCGCCTGCCTGCGCGCGCATCGGCAGCACATGATCGAGCGCTTCCCCGCGTTCCACGAGCTCGCGGTCCTCGCCGAGAGCCTCGCGACTCCGGAGAAGGCTTGCTACGCCTCGGATCAGCTCATCCACGATCTCGCCGTGTGGTACCACCTCGCGTGGCTCGGCGAGACGGTCCGGCGCAGCGACAGGCGCGTCGCGGTGCTCTCGGAGCAGGGCAGGGGTTATACGCCCGAGCAGCGTCGCGAGCTGCTCGCGATCGTCGGCGAGCTCGTCGAGTCCGTCATTCCGCGCTTCCGGCGTCTCGCGGAGCGCGGCCAGTGCGAGCTGACCGTCTCTCCCTACTCGCACCCGATCGTGCCGCTGCTCATCGACTTCAACGCCGTCCGCGAGTCGCTGCCGGCTTCGCGGCTTCCGCAGCATTCCCGGTATCCGGGCGGCGCGGAGCGTGCCGCCTGGCACGTCAGCGAAGCGATCCGGATCTTCACCGACGCTTTCGGATTCAGACCGCGCGGCTGCTGGCCGTCGGAAGGAGCGGTGAGCAAGGCGACTCTGGAGCTCCTCGAACGCTCGGGCTTCCGCTGGGCTGCCTCGAGCTCAAATGTGCTGCGCGCGAGCCTCATCGCGAGCGGAATCGAGGCGAACGACCATCCGGGTGTCTACAACCGGCCCTACCATCTGCCAGACGGACGGCTCGCCTGCTTCTTCCGTGAGGACAGGCTGTCCGATCTCGTCGGCTTCACGTACGCGACGTGGCACGGCGATCACGCGGCGCAGAACCTGGTGCACGAGCTCACCGAGCTGGCCCGTGCCTATTCCGGATCGCGGGACCACGTCGTCCTCATCGCGCTCGACGGCGAGAACGCGTGGGAGCATTACCCGTTCAACGGCTACTACTTCCTGCGAGCGCTGTACGAATCGCTCGCCGATCACCCGCTGCTCGAGCTCACGACGCCGTCGGAGCTTCTCGCGCGCGGAATCGAGTCGCAGCCGCTGCCGAAAGTGGTGGCCGGAAGCTGGGTCCACGGGACGCTCGCCACGTGGATGGGCGATCCCGCGAAGAACGCCGGCTGGGATCTGCTGTGTGAGGCGAAGCTCGCCTACGACCGGGTGATCGCCGAAGGCAGGCTCGATCCGCAGGAGCAGCGCGCGGCGGAACGGCAGCTCGCGCTGTGCGAGAGCTCGGACTGGTTCTGGTGGTTCGGTGACTACAACCCGGAGGATGCCGTCAGGCAGTTCGACGGGCTCTATCGCCGTCAGCTCACGACGCTGTACCGGATGCTGAAGCTCGAGCCGCCGCAGAGCCTCTCGCAGCCCATCTCGGTCGGTCACGGTGCGCCGGAGCACGGCGGTGTGATGCGCCGGGCGCACGCGGGCTGAATACCGGAAGCGGTTCACCGAGGATGCGCCTTCCCGTTCTCGATCGCCGCCGCGCCGGCGTGCTGCTCCACATGAGCTCCCTGCAGGGAGCGCTCGGCGCGAGCGGACGTGCGTTCATCGACTGGCTCGCTCAGGCGGGATTCACCGTCTGGCAGTTCCTGCCGCTCGGCCCCACCGGCGCCGACGGCTCACCGTACTGGGTGCGCTCGGACTTCGCTGGCAATCCTTCGTTCATCGACCGCGACGAGCCGCCCGACGACCCGCGTCCCGATTCGTCCGCGTTCCATCACTTCGTCGAATCGGCGCGACACTGGCTCGACGACTACGCGTGCTTCGAGGCGCTGAGCGCGGTTCACGGCGGCGCGCCGTGAAC
>QGVD01000009.1 GCA_003242685.1 Pseudomonadota bacterium
TTCCGTTTCGTTGGCCTCGGAGTTTTTAATAAGGGCCAGGGCGGGTCTGCTGCTCGATGCGTGGGAGCCGGCGCACTCGCGCGCATCCTCCGGTGGCGAGTCGCGCATGACGCGTACGGCATACGGCGCCGACGAGATCTACGCGCGCATGGCCTGGGAGTCGCTGCCCGAGTGGAAGTGGCTCTCCGAACGCGCGGGGCTCCCCGTCTTCCATCGTACCGGCGTTCTCTTCTTTTTCCCGCGCCGGGAGCCGTATCTCGAGAAGACGCTCGAGGTACACGCGCGGCTCGGGCTTCCCACACAGACGCTCGAGCGCGCGGAGCTCCTGCGCCGCTTTCCGCAGATCGCATGGGACGGCGTCGAGCTCGGAATCTACGAACCGGAGCTCGGCGTGCTGATGGCCCGCCGCGCCGTTCAGACACTGGTGCGTGAGCTCGTGGCCGCAGGCGGCGAGTTCCGGCGCGCGGCCGTGCAGCCTCCGCCGGCAGGAGATGCGCTGACGCACATCGTGACGACCGACGGCACGCGACTGCGGGCGGACGGATACGTCTTCGCGTGCGGTCCCTGGCTGCCGAAGCTGTTTCCCGACGTGCTCGGCTCGCGCATCTTCCCGACGCGTCAGGAAGTGTTCTTCTTCGCGCCCGAGCCGGGCGACACGCGCTTTTCACCGGGGAGTCTTCCAGGATGGGCGGACTTCAACGAGGGCGACATCTACTACGGTTTCCCGGACCTCGAGGGCCGCGGCTTCAAGATCGCGCACGACAGGCACGGTCCGCCCATCGATCCGGACACGGGCGATCGCGAGCCGCGTGCCGAGGCGCTCGAGGACGTGCGCGACTACATGCGACGGCGCTTCCCGGCGCTCGCGGGACGACCGCTCAACGAAGCGCGCGTGTGTCAGTACGAGAACAGCTCGAACGGCGATCTGCTCATCGACCGGCATCCGGCGTGGGAGAACGTCTGGCTCGTCGGCGCCGGGTCGGGGCACGGCTTCAAGCACGGCCCGGCGATCGGGCGCTACGCGGCTGATCTCGTGAGCGGAGAGCTGAAGCAGCCCGAGCCCCGATTCAGTCTCGCGACCAAGGAGAGCGTCCAGCAGCGAGCGGTGCACTGAACCTCGGCGCGGGGCGGTGCGCCTTGCTCGAACGCCGCAGCCACGGCGTCTGCCGATGCGCACGAGTCCGCTCGGCGCCGTGCTCCTGAGGGGGCTTCTCGCTGGTGCCATGGCCAGCCATCTGCGTGCGGGCAGTCCGCTGCTCAGCCACACGATGTTCGGCATCTATCTCGGTGTCTTCGCGTGGGCCGCGCTGGTGCTGCGTGATGCCGAGCTGCGCTCACTTCCGGCGCGCCGCGTCACTTCCCGTGCGCGGCCCCCTGCGGCTTGCCGAAGTTGAAGCCCTTCCCCGGCCAAGACTATCTTCAGGGGCGGACCAGACGGAGTGGTCGACCGGGAGCGTCGATCGAGAAGGGAGGGCGCGGTGTCTCCACGCGTCACAGATGCACGGGCGCGGCCCGCGAGGCGATCATGAACCTGCGAGCACTGCGCTATCTCGTGGCGCTCGCCGAGTGCCTGAACTTCTCCCGCGCGGCCGAGCGCTGCGCCGTCACTCAGTCCACGCTCAGCATCCAGCTGCGCAAGCTCGAGGAGTACCTCGGAGTCACGCTCTTCGAGCGCGACCGCACGCACGTCGCGCTCACCGCGGAGGGGCGCGAGGTTCTGGAGCTCGCGCGCACCATCGTTCGCGCCGCCGACGAGATCGTCGCCGTCGCCCGCCGTGCCCGCATGCGCGGCACCTGCGGGAAGTCTCCCTGCGAAGCGCGCGAGGCTGCTGCCGAGCCTGCGGAGGCGCTTATTGACGATATCAATTGCCGACGCATGCCCGGAGATTAGACTCGATCTAAACCGATTCCAGAGTTGGTCACTCGTGCGGCCGGGGCGGCATGTATCCCGGCCGAATGAGAGGGAGGAAGTCATGCCAAAAACGCGCAGCGGCCCGCTTCTCGTCGCGGCGCCCGCGTTCGTCCTGATCGCCGCATCGTTCGCGGCGTCCGCGCAGCAGCCGGACAGACCTCTCGGCCTTCCGCCGGTGCCGGTCCCGGCGGACAACCCGCAGACGCCGGAGAAGGTCAAGCTGGGTGAAAAACTCTTCAACGACAAGCGCTTCAGCCTCACCGGCGAGGTGAGCTGCTCGAACTGTCACGACCCGAACAAGGCGTTCACGGACAGCCCGCTCACCACGTCGGAGGGCATCAACAAGCTCAAGGGAACGCGCAACGCTCCGACCGTCGTGAACGCGGCGTACTTCGCGTCCCAGTTCTGGGACGGCCGCGCGCAGACGCTCGAGGATCAGGCGCTTCTGCCGATCACCAACCCCGTCGAGATGGGTCTGCCGAACCACGATCCGGTGCTCGAGATCGTGCGCACCGACCCTGAATACGTCGCCGCGTTCGAGCAGGTGTTCGGCAAGAAGGGCGAAGAGGTGACGATGCGCGAGGTGACGCAGGCGATCGCCGCGTTCGAGCGCACCCTCATCGCAGGCGATTCGCCGTTCGACCGCTGGTACTTCGGCGGCGACAAGAGCGCGATGAGCGAGGCGGCCATCCGCGGCTTCGACGTCTTCCTCAACAAGGGCCGCTGCGTCTCCTGCCACACCATCGAGCAGGATCACGCGCTCTTCACCGACAACCGTTTCCACAACATCGGTGTCGGCATCAACCGCATCCAGAAGGACATCCCGAAGCTTGCGCCCGCCTTCCTCAAGGCGCGGTCGCAGGGTGTCGACGTGGACGAGAAGGTGCTCACCGACCCGCGCGTGTCCGAGCTCGGGCGCTTCGCGATCACGACCTCGCTCGATGATCTCGGCGCGTTCAAGACCTCGACGCTGCGCAACGTCGCGGTGACGCCGCCGTACATGCACGACGGCAGCCTCAAGACGCTGCGCGAGGTGGTCGAGCACTACAACAACGGCGGCGTCTCGAATCCCGACGATCCGGTCAACGACTTCCTGAGCGGGGGCATCCGCCCGCTGAACCTGACGGAGCAGGAGATCAACGACCTCGTGGCCTTCCTCGAATCGCTCACGAGTCCGCGCTTCGCCGCTCTGCAGGCGCAGCGCATGGCAATGAACCCGCAGGCATGCCTCGTGAAACCGTCGCGGACCACGACCGCGGCCGCGGGCGCCGCGACCGCAGCCGGTCCGGCCGCCGCGACCGAAGGAGCCACGCCATGAGCAGGAATTTCGATCGCCGCAGTTTCCTCAAGACGGCGGGACTCGCGACCGCCGCCGGCACGCTGCCGATGACGCTCGTCGAGGTCGCGTTCGGCCAGTCGTCGCGCAACTTCACGTTCGCGTACATCTCGGACGCGCACATCCAGCACATCAAGGGCAACCAGTTCGTCCGCAACTGGGACCGCGGGCTCATCCGCGCGGTGGCCGAGACGAACCTGCTCGATCCGCGTCCCGACTTCGTGTTCTTCGGAGGTGACCTGGCGCAGCTCGGCACGAAGGAAGAGCTCGATCACGGCGCGGAGATCCTGAGCAGGCTCCGCGGCAAGCTCTACTGCGTGATGGGCGAGCACGACTACTACCTCGACCTCGGCGAGTACTGGTCGAAGCTCTTCGGCCCGCACTACTACAGCTTCGACCACAAGGGTGTGCACTTCGTCGTGCTGAACAGCATCCTCACGTACGACGACTGGACGTACAACCGCTGGCCGACCGCCGAGCAGCGCATGCTCGAGATGGCCGGGCTCGACAATCCGAACGGCTCGCCCTTCATGGTCGGCGAGAAGCAGCGCGAGTGGCTCGCGAAGGATCTGGCGAAGGTCCGCAAGGACACCCCGATCGTCGTGCTCTCGCACTCGCCGCTGCAGAAGATCTACAAGGGCTGGAACTTCTGGACGGAGGACGCCGAGGAGGTGCAGGCGCTCCTCGCGCCGTTCGACAAGGTGACCGTGCTGTACGGTCACGTGCACCAGATCCAGTACAACAAGATCGGCAACATCGTGTTCACCTCGGCGATGGCGACCGCCTGGCCGTGGCCCTATCCGCAGTCGTACGCGCAGGTCGAGTCGTACCTGCCGAAGCTCACGGTGCACATGAACCGCGCCGATCCGTTCTTCGAGCGCGACGCGACGGGCTGGCAGTTCATCGACGTGTACTCCGGGCGCGTGGCGGTGAACTACAACCTCTACAACAACAAGGCGCGCAGGGTCGCGTACAACGAGGCCACCGGGCAGCCCGAGGACACTCAGTATCAGTCGCCGGATGCGCGCATTCCGCCGCAGACGCACTACTGACCGATTGGAGAGACCCGACATGTCACCGATGCGTTGCGTGATCCTGCTCGCCGGCCTGCTCGTGAGCCTGCCGGCCGCTGCGGACGAGTTCACCGAACAGGACCTCAAGCGCTGGGAAGAGCAGTTCCAGGCCGTCGTGAAGCAGGGCCGGGAGCTGTGGACCAGCGGCTCGCTGGGCACGAACGGCGTGGCCTGCGCGCAGTGCCATCCGAACGCGGCCAACACTCACCCCGAAACCTACCCGAAGTTCCAGAAGCAGCTCGGACGGGTCGCCAATCTCTGGGAGATGGTGAACTGGTGCCTGCGCAATCCGCTCGAGGGCGAGCCGCTCGCGGCCGACGATCCGAAGATGATCGCGCTCCTCTCCTACATCGCCTGGGAGCGCCGCGGCGTGCAGCTCGCGCCGGGCAAGCACTGATGCCCTGAACGGCGGCAGCTCCGTGCGGCTCCTCGCGCTGCTCGTTCTCGCTCTCGCTGCCGCACCGTTCGCGGTGCGCGGCGCGGCCGCGGCTCAGCCGGTCGCAACCGGCGAGCCGACGCGCGCGCCGACGATGATCGAGATCACGGTCGAGGAGCTGCTCGAGCGCACGCGCGAGCCGGGCAGGGGACTCACGCTCATCGACGTGCGCAGCGCGCAGGAGTTCGCCGCCGGTCATCTGCCCGGCGCGATCAACATCCCGCTCGATCAGATCGGCACGCGTGCCGGCGAGCTGCCGGCCGACGGCGACATCGTCTTCTACTGTCAATCCGGTACCCGCTCGCGTCTTGCCATCGAGGTTCTGCGAGCGATGGGTATCGATCGTCCTCTCCTTCACTTCGGCGGCGGCATGAGCGCGTGGCAGGCCGCCGGCCAGCCGACGGAACCCGCCCGCGAATAGCGGCGCACCCCACCGCACAGCTTCAGCGCCAGCTCGCCGTGCCCGACGGTCGAGCTCGCGGAACTTTTGACCTGCGCTTCCGTTGACACGCTACGAGTCGGCCGGGACAGGCATGAAGGAGACGGCGATGGCTGAAAACACCAATCTCGGCGCCTCCAACGGTGAGCAGAAGACGACCCAGACCTCCCACGCGCACGTGCAGCAGGCCAAGGAGCACCTGAAAGACGTGGGACAGGCGGCGACCGAAGCCGTGCGCAGCCGGGCGGACCAGGCTCAGGCGTGGGTGCGCGACCGCTCGGGTCATGCGCGGCAATGGGCGCGCTCACAGTGGGGCGGAATACAGCGGCGTGTCGAGACCGATCCGGCGCGGGCGACGATGTGGGCGCTCGGCATCGGCTTCGTGGCGGGAATGCTGCTCACCGGCATGCTGCGCAGCGGGCATCGCAGAGACTGAAGAAGGATTTGGACATCGGTCGGCACACGGCGGCCGATCGGCAGCGAACCAGAACGAGGTATCCATGGCGCAGACGACCACGCAGACGAGTACTCAGGGCAAGACGTCCGGCAAGACGGGGATGGCCCCGGTGCGGACGGGCATCGAGTCGACCGATCGCCAGCGGCTCGCTCAGGCGGTCTCCAAGGCGATGGCCGAGACCTACGTGCTCTACACGAAGACTCAGGCGATCCACTGGAACGTCGTCGGTCCGATGTTCTACAGCATCCACAAGCTCACGGAAGAGCAGTACGAAGACCTCGCGGATGCGATCGACGATCTCGCGGAGCGCATCCGCGCGCTCGGCGCTCCGGCTCCGGGGGCGTTTGCGGAGTTCCTGAAGCTCTCCGACATCAAGGAAGCGCCGCACGAGAAACAGACGGCGGAGCAGGCCGTGATGATGCTCTGTGCCGATCACGAAACGGCGGCGCGCACGTTCCGCGAAGCGACTCAGCTCGCGGACGAGATGGACGACGTCGTCACCGCCGATCTGCTCACGGAGCGCATGGCCAAGCACGAGAAGGCCGCGTGGATGCTCCGTGCGCTCGTTCAGGAATCCGCGATCCAGACGACCGGCATCGCGGCATCATCGGACGGCGAAGCGGCGGGCAAGCAGCGTCAGTAGTCCGCAGAGCGGAACGGCAAAGGCCGATTGATCGCGCTCGGAATCGGGGCCTGCCGGCGGCGCACGCTGCCGGCGGGTCCCGGTTCTCTTCGTCGTTGCGCGGCAGGGTGCTTCAATCGCGATCCGCGCGGCGCACGCGGATGCGGTTGTCGACGTCCTGCACGCCCGCGCAATCGCTCGCCAGATCCTCGATCGTATGTTTCATCCAGCGCTCGGGAACCGTGCCCTCGAGCGTGACGATGCCGTCCTGCACGCGAAGCGAGACGTCTTCGCAGTCGACGTGATCCGCGCGCCGCAGGCGATCCACGATGTCCTCTTCGATGCGCGCGTCGCTCCGGCGGTAGCCCTTCGGGCCCTGCCTTCGCGGCGCGGACGTCGACGGACCGGGCCTGAAGCGTACCCGTCCTTCGTCGAGGCGCTCATCGGGAGCGGAATGCGGGTGCTGGCCGGGCCATTCCTGTTGAGCTGGCACTCGATTCTCTCCTCGCGCGTCCGTTGCCTGTCGAGTCCGAGCAAGTTTCGTGCGGCTGCGGCATGCGTCCTGCAATTGCGCATGCGCCGCATACCGCGCGTCACCGCGTGGCACGGTCGTTGCGACGTTGCCGTTTCCCGCTGCGGTGGAAGGAGGACGGAACGATGAGTGCACGCGTCACGGAAGTGCCGGCCGAGATCGGAATGGGTCCGGTCACGCTGCGCGGAGATCTCGCCGTCCCGGAGCGCTGCGAGGGGCTGGTAATTTTTGCTCACGGCAGCGGCAGCAGCCGCACGAGTCCGCGCAATCGCGCGGTGGCTGAAGTGTTCCGCGGCGCGCACCTCGGCACGCTGCTCTTCGATCTGCTCACGGAGGAAGAAGAAGCGCGCGATGCCCTCACGCGCGAGCTGCGCTTCGACATCGCGCTGCTCGCGCGCCGCCTCGTCGGCGCGACGCAATGGGCGCGCACCCACGAGCTCGTGCGCGGACTGCCCATCGGTTACTTCGGTGCGAGCACGGGAGGCGGCGCGGCGCTCGTGGCTGCGGCGGAGCTGCCCGATCACATCGCAGCCGTGGTTTCGCGCGGCGGGCGGCCCGATCTCGCCGGTGAATCACTCGCGCGAGTACGCGCACCGACGCTGCTGCTCGTCGGCGGGCTCGACGAGCCCGTCATTCACGTCAATCGCTACGCCTACGAGCGGCTCGCATGCGCGAAGCAGCTCACGATCATTCCGGGCGCTTCGCATCTCTTCGAGGAGCCCGGCACGCTCGATCACGTCGCTCGCCTCGCAACCGACTGGTTCGTTCAGCACTTCACGGATCTGCCGCGTGCCCGCCGCTCGAGCGCTTTCGTGACGTACCAGGCGCCTTCCGGCGCGCCCTGATCCACGCAGCCTTGCCTGAATCGCCGATGGAGGAGGATTACCGATGAGTGCACTGATGGTTGCGCTGTACCGTGATCACGCGACCGCCGAACGCGTGCGGACGGAGCTCGTGATGGACGGCTTCCCCACGGATCGGGTCGAGGTCACGGCGCGCGAGGAGCCAGGCGTGGCCGCGGTCGGTCCGGCCGACAAGGCGATCGACCAGCTCAAGGACTATTTCCGCACGCTCTTCGACCGGCCCGAGGAGCAGCGTTATGTGGAATTCCTCGCCGAGAGCGTGTGCGGCGGCGCAGCCGCGGTCACGGTGCACCCGCGCGGAGACATCGAGACCGAGCGCGCCAGAGAGATCCTGGAGCGGGCCGGGCCCCTGGAGCTCGAGGACAAGGATCTCGACAAGCAGTCCTTAGAGCAGGCCGCTTCGCCCAAGGCCAGGCCCACGATCCAGTCGGTGCTCTTCGGCCGCGAGGGCTGAGCCCACGCATCCAGCGTTTCCCGGCCCCGGGCGCCTCGGCCGGGAAGGACACCCGTCACGGCCCCGAGGACGCGGGTCGGGGGTTGCCGTGACCGTTCGATGACACATTCCGGCCGCGGTCGTGCTCTGCTTGCACCATGCACCAGATCGGGATCGTCGGTCTGTCCTACCGCCATGCCTCGACGGACGAGGTAGCGCGGTTCTCCATCCCCAAGGCGGACGTCCCCGCGCGGCTTCCGGAGCTGCGCGAGGCGCTCGGCGTCTCCGAGCTCATCTACCTCGGAACCTGCAACCGCGTGGAGGTCATCTTCGCGACCCGCGACGACGTTCCCGCGGGCGACTGCCGGGCGCAGGTCTTCCGGCTGCTGCGCGGCCGTGAGCCCGCGCCGGGCGAGGCGGTGGCGACGCTGCGGGCGTGGACTGGCGAAGCTGCCGTCGAACACCTGCTGCTCGTGACCTGCGGGCTCGATTCCGCGCAGGCCGGCGAGCGCGAGATCCTGGCGCAGGTGCGCGGAGCCTGGGACGACGCGCGCGCGGCAGGTGTGAGCGGTCCAGTGCTCGATCGCATCGTTGCCGACGCACTTTCCACCGCGCGCCACGTCCAGCGCCTCGGCGATGCCGAGCCTGCGCCGTCGCTTGCCGATCTCGGTGTGGAACGCGTGCTCGAGCGGCTGCGTGCTTCGCCCGGCACCGTTGCGCTCGTCGGCGTGTCGCCGATGACGCGCCGCTGCGGCGAGCGGCTGCGTGCGCAGGACGTGCCGCTTCTCGTCGTGAACCGCAGCCGCGAGACGGGCGAGGAGCTCGCCGCGACGCTCGGCGCACAGGCGATGCCGCTCGATGAGTTCCGCGCGAATCCGCCTCCGCTCGCTGCGCTCATCGCGGCCGCGGGCGGCAGCGAGCCCCTGCTCGCAGAAGACGTGCTGCGCCGCCTCGTGAGTGGCGGCGCGAGGCCCTTCATCGTCGATTTCGGCCTGCCGCCGAACATCGATCCCGACGCCGCGCGCCACGTCGGGCTCGACCGCATCGGCATGGAGGAGCTCGTGCGCATCGCGCAGGAACAGCGTCTGCGGCACCTCATGCGGCTTGCGCCCGTCCGTGCGGCCATCGACGACCGGCTCGCGCGGCTGCGTTCCGACCTCGCCGCCCGCGCGCTCGGACCGCGCCTGCACGGGCTGCGCAGCACCTTCGAGCAGATCGCGGCGAGCGAGCTCGACCGGCTCCTGTCCGGCGAGCTGCAGGGGCTCGACGAACGGCAGCGCGAGATCCTTAAGCGCTGGGCCTGTACCATGGCGCGGCGGCTCGCGCACCTGCCGTTGAGCGGCATCCGTGCCGCGGCCGAGTACGCGAGCCCCGAGGCGCTCGACGCCTTCTTCCGCGAAGCGCGGCTCGGCCGCGGATCCCATACAGCTCAGACTTCCGAATAGAACGTGAGAGAACTGCGAGATGTCCGGCGCTGAACGATCCGAAGAGCTCTACCAGCGCGCCTGCCGGGTGATCCCGGGCGGCGTCAACTCCCCGGTGCGGGCGTTCCGCACCGTGGGCGGCACGCCGCGCTTCATCGAGAAGGCGGCGGGGCAGTACCTCTTCGATGTCGACGGCCGCAAATACCTCGATTTCATGTGCTCCTGGGGCGCGCTCATCCTGGGACACGCGCATCCCGAGGTCGTCGCCGCAATCAGTCGTGCCGCCGCTAACGGCACGAGCTACGGTGCGCCGACGCCGGATGAGGTGCGCCTCGCGGAAGCGATCACCCGCTCCTATCCGGGGCTCGAGCAGGTGCGCTTCGTGTCCTCGGGCACCGAGGCCGTGATGAGCGCGATCCGCGTCGCGCGCGCGGCGACGCGGCGCGATCTCATCGTGAAGTTCTCCGGCTGCTATCACGGCCATGCGGATCATCTGCTCGTCGCCGCGGGGTCGGGTCTCGCGACGTTCCAGCGGCCGTCTTCGGCGGGCGTGCCGCAGGCCTTCGTCGACTGCACGCGGATTCTGCCGCTCGACGACGAGGCTGCCGTGCGCGAGCTCTTCGCGCGCGAGGGTGCGCGCATCGCCGCGGTGATCATCGAGCCGGTGCCGGCGAACCACGGACTGCTCCTGCAGCGTCTCGAGTTTCTCGGGCTCCTGCGCGATATCACCCGCGAGCACGGCGCACTGCTGATCCTCGACGAGGTGATCTCCGGATTCAGGATCGCGCAGGGCGGTGCGGCCGAGACCTGCGGCATCGTTCCGGATCTCGCCACGTTCGGGAAAGTGATCGGGGGCGGCATGCCGGTCGGCGCCTTCGGCGGTGCGCGCGCGCTCATGAGCCATCTCGCGCCGGACGGCGACACGTATCAGGCCGGCACGCTCTCGGGTAATCCCGTCGCGATGGCCGCGGGTGTCACGACGCTCGAGCTGCTCGTGCGCGACTCCGCGTGGGCGAAGCTCGAGGCGCTCGGTCAGGCGCTCGAGCGTGAGCTCGCGCCCGTGATCGAGTCCTCACCGTTCCCGCTGCGCCTCGTGCGCATCGGATCGATGTTCTGGCCGTGCCTCATCGAGTCCGGTCCGCCGCGCGTCGCGGCAACGCTGAGCGAGAAGGCGACAAAGCGTTTCGCCGCGCTGTTCCACGCCATGCTGGAGCGCGGCGTGTATCTGCCGCCGTCGCCGTACGAGGTGTGCTTCCTCTCGCTCGCGCACACCGAGGAGGATCTGCGCACGCTCGCAAAGGCGCTGCGCGAGTCGCTCGCGGTCGCGGCACGCGAGGTGCCGTGAGGGGAGGACATGCCGGTCTCGGGCGCAACGAGGTCGAAGGCGGCGCGGATCTTCGAGCTCACCGCGCTGCTGCTCGTCGTCGTGTCCGTCGTGCAGGTGGGCTGGTGGCTCTACGACCAGCGCTCCGAAGCGACCCGGACGGTGCAGCACGTGGAGGCGCTGCACGCGCAGCAGGTGCAGGCCGCGCAGGCGCTGCTCGCCTCGGGTGTGCCCGAGGCGAGCGTTCGAGAGCTGCTGCCCGACGTGGTGATCGAAGCGGGCCAGGCGCGGATCTCGCCCGATGCGCTGGCAACGCTCGAGGAGCATCAGCGCCGCCGCATCAACCAGTACATGTGGGAGAGCGGGTTCTTCCTGCTGGTGCTCTGCGTGTGCATCGCGGTCATCTGGCGCGCACTGCGCACCGAGGCGCGCGTGCGCGCAGAGCAGGAGAGCTTCCTCGCGCTCGTGTCGCATCAGTTCAAGACGCCGCTCGCAAGCCTGCAGCTCTCGCTCGAGACCATGGCGATGCGCGAGCTGCCCGCCGAGCACTCGAAGCGCCTCACGGAGCGTATGCTCGCGGACATCGCGCGCATGGAGCAGCTCGTGTCGCAGATCCTCGAGAGCGCGCGGCTGGAGCGCGGCCGCGTCGAGCTGCGGCGCGAGCCGGTCGAGCTCGCATCCGCGGTCGCGCGCGTGGTCGGGCAGCTGGAGGAGCGGGCGCGCGCCGCGCGCATCAGCATCGGCACGGAAGTGCCGCGCGATCTCTACATACTCGCGGATCCCGTTTCGGTCGACGTCGTCGTGCGTAATCTGGTCGAGAATGCACTGGCCGCGGTGGCGCCCGTCGGAGGCGGAACGATCACGCTGCGCGCACGTGCCGCGAACGGAGAAGTCGAGCTCGCGGTGCGTGATACCGGCGTGGGCTTCCGTCCCGCGGATCGTGCACGGCTGTTCGAGAAGTTCACGCGCCTGCATCCGGGCGGCGGCAGCGGCAGCCTCGGCACCGGCCTCGGGCTCTTCATCGTGCAGCGACTCATGCAGCTCTCCGGTGGCCGTGTGAGCGCGCACAGCGAAGGCGTCGGCAAGGGCGCGGAGTTCGTGCTCGTGTGGCCGCGCGCCGCGACCGAACCCGACGTACGGACGGAGCCCGCATGAGCCGAGTCGCATCCGATTTCCGCGTGCTCCTGGTCGAGGACGATCCGCATCTCGGTGCGGGCCTCGCGGAGAATCTGCGCGCCGAAGGCTACACGGTAGAACACCTGACCGACGGCCTGCGCGCGCTCGAGTGGCTGCAGCGTGAGAGCTGCGACCTCATCGTGCTCGACGTGATGCTGCCCGGCATGGACGGCTTCACGCTGTGCCGCACGCTGCGCGAGCGCGGCGTCGTCACGCCCGTTCTGTTCCTCACCGCACGCGGCGATCCGGCCGACAGAGTGCGCGGCCTCGAGGCGGGCGGTGACGACTATCTCGCCAAGCCCTTCCACCTGCAGGAGTTCCTGCTGCGCGTGCGCGCGATCCTGCGGCGCTGGGAGTGGTATCGCAACGCATCGGCGACGCCGGCGACCGCCGTGCTGCGCTTCGGCGGCAACGAGGTGGACTTCCGCGCGTTCCGCGGCCGCTCGTGGAACGGCGAGGTGCACGAGCTCACCGAGAAGGAAGCGATGATCCTCAAGGTGCTCTCCGAGCGGCCCGGCGAGATCGTCTCGCGCGAGGATCTGCTCGAGCGCGTGTGGGGCTACGACGTCTATCCGTCGACCCGCACGGTGGACAACTTCGTGCTGCGCCTCCGCAAGCGCTTCGAGCGCGATCCCGCGAATCCCCAGCACTTCCTCACCGTATGGGGCGTCGGCTACCGCTTCCTGCTGGAGCCCGAGTCATGACGCGCACGCTTCGGATCGGCACGCGCAGCTCGCAGCTCGCCCTGTGGCAGGCGAACCGGGTGACGTCGCTGATCGCCGCGCTGCCCGGCGCGCCTGCGACGCAGCTCGTGCACATCCGCACCGAAGGCGACGTGCGCACGGACGTGCCGCTCTGGGCCGTGGACGGGCGCGCGTTCTTCACGAAGGAAATCGACCGCGCGCTGCTCGCCGGCGAGATCGATGTGGCGGTCCACAGTTTGAAGGACCTCACCACTCAGATGGAGCGGGGCATCGTCCTCGCCGCCGTGCTCACGCGCGAGGATCCGCGCGATGCGCTGCTGTGCCGTGAGGTGCGCGGGCTCGCGGATCTGCCGCCCGGCGCGAAAGTCGGCACGAGCAGCCTGAGGCGGCGCGCCTTCCTGCGCCGTGCGCGACCCGACATCGAGCTCATCGAGCTGCGCGGCAACGTGCCGACACGCATCGAGAAGCTCGATCGAGGCGACTACGACGCCATCGTGCTCGCGACGGCAGGGCTCAAGCGCCTCGGACTCGACGGCCGCATCACTGCGCACCTGCCTGCGGAGGACTTTCCGCCCGCGGTGTCGCAGGGTGCCATCGGGGTGTGCTGCCGCGCCGACGACCAGGAAACGATGCAGTGGCTCGCGCCGCTCGACGATCGCGCGACGCGCATCGCGACCACGGCCGAGCGTGCATTGCTCCGGCGCATCGAAGGCGGGTGTCAGGTCCCGCTCGGCGCGCTCGCCCGCGTGGAAGTCGATCGGCTCCGCATGCATGCGGCCGTCTGCACGCTGGATGGCACGACGATGCTGAGGACGGAAGGAGAGATGCCGGCGAGCGTCGACGACGCTTCGCGTCTCGGCGAGCGGCTCGCGGAGGATCTTCTCGCGCAGGGCGCGGACCGCATCATCGCGCAGCAGCGCCCCGGCAGACCGCAGGTGGCGGCACCATGAGCGCGGGAACGTCTGAAATGCGTGCGGTCGTCGTCACGCGTGACGAGAGCCCCGACGGTCCGCTCAGCACACATCTGCGCAGCCTCGGGCTTCCCGTGCTGCTGTGGCCGGCGGTGCGCATCGGCGCGCCGGAAGACCTGGAGCCTCTGCGGCGAGCGCTCGAGAACGCGGAAGCGTTCGACTGGATCGTCTTCGCGAGCCGTCACGGTGTCGAGGCCGTGACCGCGCTCCATCCTCAGTCGCCGACGCGGGCGCGAGTCGCTGCCGTCGGCGAAGCGACGGCGCGCGAGCTGCGTGCACGCGGCTGGCGCGTCGATCTGGTGCCCGCGCAGCCCTATGCGAGCGAGCTCGTGGCGGAAATCGGCCGGCTCGGCTGCGCCGGCGCGCGGGTGCTCTTTCCCGCGAGCTCGCGCGCGCTGCCCACGATCCGCGAGGGCCTCACGGCGCTCGGCGCGGAAGTCTTGCAGATCGAGGCGTATCGCACTGAAGGCGCGCCGCTCGACGTGAACGCGTGCCGCGATGCGATCGCCGGCGATCGCATCGGCGCCGTCACGTTCACGAGCCCTTCGGCGGCCATCGAGCTCGCGCAGACACTCGGCCGTGAGGACTTCGACCGGATGCTCTCGCGCGCGCCGGCGGTCGTGCTCGGCCGCACCACGGGCGAGGCGCTCGCGGAGCTCGGCTGCACGCCCGTGCTGGCGGAGCCGCCGACGCTCGAGGGACTCGCGGCCACCACTTACCGGATCATGCAGACGAGACACTAGTCATGGGATTCCCGTTGCAGCGACCGCGGCGGCTGCGCCGCACCGAAACGTGGCGGCGCCTCGTGCGCGAGACCACGCTGTCGGCCGACGATTTCGTCTATCCGCTCTTCATCGTGCCGGGGCGCGGCGTGCGCCGTCCGGTCTCGAGCATGCCGGGCATCGCGCAGCTCTCCGTCGACGAGGCGGTGCGCGAAGCGCGCACGGCGTTCGATGCCGGCGTACGCGCGGTGATCCTCTTCGCCGCGCCGGCGCACAAGGACCCCGCCGGGAGCGCGGCGCTCGACCCGGATGGACTCGTGCCGCAGACCATCAAGGCGATCAAGGCGGAATGCCCCGATCTCGTCGTGTGGACGGACGTGTGTCTGTGCAGCGCGACCGATCACGGTCACTGCGGTCACGTGACGCCCGCCGGCGAGATCGACAATGACTCGTCGGTCGAGACACTCGCGAAGGTCGCGCTCACCTACGCGCGTGCCGGAGCGGATGCCGTCGCACCGAGCGACATGATGGACGGGCGCGTGCTCGCGATGCGCCGGCTCCTCGACAGCGAGGGCCTGAGCCACGTGCCGATCGTCTCGTACGCGGCGAAGTACGCGTCGTCGTTCTACGGACCTTTCCGCGAGGCCGCAGAGTCGGCGCCGGCCTTCGGCGACCGGCGCTCGTATCAGATGGATCCGCCGAACGTGCGCGAGGCGCTGCGCGAGGTGCTGCTCGACGTCGAGGAAGGCGCGGACCTCGTCATGGTGAAACCCGCGGGTCCCTATCTCGACGTGATCCGTTGCGTCCGCGACGCGGTGAACGTACCGGTCGTCGCCTATCAGGTATCGGGAGAGTTCAGTCTCATCAAGGCCGCGGCCGAGCGCGGCTGGATCGACGAGCGCGCCGCGGCCTTCGAGACGCTCACGGGCATCAAGCGCGCCGGCGCCGATCTCATCATCACCTACTACGCAGTGGACATGGCCCGATGGCTGCGGAGCTGAGCGGCGGCGCGCAGCGCACGGCGCCTTTCCTCGCCGCCTGCCGTCGGCAGGCGACGCCCTACACGCCGATCTGGATCATGCGCCAGGCCGGCCGCTATCTGCCCGAGTATCGCGAGCTGCGCGCGAAGGTGGACTTCGTCACGCTCACGCGCACGCCGGAGCTCGCCGCGGAAGTGACGTTGCAGCCGCTGCGCCGCTACGAGCTCGACGCGGCCATCCTCTTCAGCGACATCATGACGCCGCTGCAGGGCATGGGCGTCGATCTCGACTTCGATCCGGGCCCCGTGGTGCGCACACCCGTCCGGACGGCGGAACAGGTGGAAGCGCTGCCGGCGCTCGTGCCCGAGCGCGACGTGCCGTTCGTGATGGAAACCGTGCGCCTCATTCGCGCGAACGTGCCGCGCAACACGCCGCTCATCGGTTTCGCGGGCGGACCGTTCACGCTCATGTGCTATCTGGTGTGCGGCAAGCCGTCGAAGGAATTCGAGGCGGCACGCGCGCTCATCTACGCACAGCCCGCGGTGGCCGAAGCGCTGCTCGATCGCCTGGCCGATGCGATGGCTGCGTATCTGCGCGCCCAGGCGCAGGCCGGGGCGCAGGCACTGATGCTGTTCGAGTCCTGGGCAGGCCTGCTCGCACCGCCCGAGTTCGAGCGCTTCGCGCTGCGCGCGGCGGCACGCACGATGGCGGCGCTGCGCGGGCTCGATGTACCGCTCATCTACTACGCGAACCAGGGCTCGGCCCTCATGGAATCGCTGAAGCAGCTCGACGTCGACGTGATCGGCGTCGACTGGCGCACGCCGCTCGGCACGGTCCGCCGCGTGCTCGGGCCCGAGAAGGCCGTGCAGGGCAATCTCGATCCGGCCGCGCTGTTCTCCTCGCCCGAGGACCTCGAGCGCCACGTCGACCGTGTGCTCGACGAGGCAGGCGATGCGCCCGGACACATCTTCAATCTTGGACACGGCATCTGGCAGAACACCGATCCCGACGCCGTCGCACGGCTCGTCGATTACGTCCACGAGCGCTCGGCGCGCGCACCGTCTGCCCGATGAGCGCGATGAGGAACAGTCGATGAATGCAGACCTGAAGAGCACTTCCACGCCCGACCCGAACGACTTCGCGACGCAGTTCGCGAGCTGGTGCCGCGACCTGCAGCAGCGCATATGCGCCGCGTTCGAGTCCTTCGAGCCGAAGAGCCGCTTCGAGACGCGCACCTGGACGCGTCCCGAGGGTCACCGTCTGCAGGGCGGCGGCGTGAGCCGGATGATGCGCGGGGACGTGTTCGAGAAGGTCGGCGTGAACGTGAGCCACGTGTGGGGCACGTTCTCACCGCAGTTCAGGTCGCAGATCCCGGGGGCGGAGGAGTCCGAGGGACGGTTCACCGCGTGCGGCATCTCGCTCGTCGCGCACATGATGAACCCTTACGTCCCCGCCGTGCACATGAACCTGCGGTATCTGCGCACGAGCCGGGAATGGTTCGGCGGCGGCGCCGATCTCACGCCGACCTTTCCGTTCGAGGAGGACACGCGCCAGTTCCACGAGGCGCTGAAGGCCGCGTGCGACGCCTACCGGCCGGACGCGTACCAGGAATACAAGGAGTGGTGCGACCGCTATTTCTACCTGCCTCACCGCAAGGAGCCGCGCGGCGTGGGCGGCATCTTCTTCGACGAGCTGTCGAGCGGCGATCGCGAGAAGGACGTGGCCTTCGTGCGCGCCGTCGGCGAGGCCTTCCTGTCCGTGTATCCGCAGATCGTCGCGCGCCGCAAGGACACACCGTACGACGAGGCGGCGCGGGACCGTCTGCTCTACAAGCGCGGTCGCTATGTCGAGTTCAATCTCGTCTACGACCGCGGCACGAAGTTCGGATTCGGCACCGACGCCGATCCCGAAGCCTATCTGATGAGCCTGCCGCCGGTCGTGAAGTGGTAGCGCGATGCGGGGCTCGTCTGCGCGCGCACCGCGTTCACGTCGAGCCACCTCGCGTCGTTCGTCCAGAACCGGCGGGCTCGCGCGCGTTTCGCCGCGGCCCAATGCGAGCACATCACTGCCGCGATGGCCTGGACTGTCGCGCTCTCCGGAGGCCAGGGTCTTCCGATCGTCCTGTTCGCCACGTTCACTCCTTCCCTTCTCATCCCTTTTGATGAGTTGAGCACGCGAGCGCGCGGCGAGTTCCTGAAAAATGTGTCGCCCTGCGGCGACTTTGGGACGTTTTCTGCGCGTAACGCCGTGAATGCGGCAATTCTGTCGTCGTGCGGCGACGTCATCGCATGCGGCACGACGACACGGCGAACGGGCGAGAGAGTGCGCGAGTCTCGAGCTGCGGCTTGACGTGTGGCTTGACCTCGTGCGCATCGCGTGTTCTCGCGGGAACACGGATTGCGGGGGAAGTGCATGGCAGATCGAGCACTTCTTCTCTTCAGTTCACGAGGTGAGTCATGACCAGACTACAGCCCATAGCCCTGGTGGCGGCACTGGGGCTGGCAGGGGCAGTCTTCGCGCAGACGACGCAGCCGCCCCCATCCAGCGACCCATCGGACACGACCACGAGCTCGTCGAGCCAGGACACGATGGAAAGCCGCTCGGGCGGTCAGTCGACGACCGGCACCGGCAGCCAGGGTACGACGGAACGGAGCGAGCCCGGCTCGCGCGACATGTCGCCGCAGACGGGCGATACCTCGAGCGGCGGTGCGTCTCGCGACGATCGTTATGGTGGCGCCACCGGTTCTCCCGGCGCGGGCCAGACATCAGGCGAAGCCGACACCTCGGCCTCGAGCGGCGCTGCGCAGGAATCCACGGCCGGACAGCGGAGTGAATCGGGCTCCGCGCGGATCGCGGCCGCGGACAGCGGCTCGATGATGCAGCCGAAGCGCGCATCGAAGCTCATCGGCAGTGAGGTCCGCGGCACGGACGGCGACCGCATCGGGACTCTTCAGGACGTGATCCTCGATCAGAACGGTCAGGTCACGCACGGGATCGTCGCTCACGGCGGGACGCTCGGGCTCGGTCAGAGTCTCACGCCGGTTCCCTGGGGACATCTGAGCGCCAGCATGCAGGGTGACGCCATCGTCCTCGACGAGAAGCGCCTCGAGAACGCACCGAAGTTCGCGGGCGGCGAGTGGCCGAACCTGGCGAGCTCCACCTGGTCGCAGGAAGCCGATCAGTACTGGACGCAGGGCGGCACCATGCGCTCGGCCGAGATGAGCACCGGGCAGCAGCCAGGCACGCAGCAGCAGTCGGGCACCGCGCAGCAGCCGGGCACCGGAGAGTCGGCGAGTGAGAGCGCCGCCACCTCCGGAACGAAGACTGTTCCGGGCACGACCCAGCCGGAAACCAGCGGCGGCCGGAGCCTCGACGATCCCGGCGTGACGGGATCCGAGGCCGGGCGAGAAGGCGGCACGGGAACGCAGTCGGGTGCCTCCCCGACGACGGGGACCACCGACGCGCCGTCCGGGCGCGAAAGCTCCTCGGGAACGACTACCTCGCCGCCCCAGCCGCAGGGCTCGCAGCAGCCGGAAAGCACATCCGGAACGAGCTCTCAGTCTCCGGACAACGACTGAACTGACTCCCGCCACGCGCGGGGAATGCGAAAAAACGGGCTGCCGGTCACGGCAGCCCGTTTTCGTTTCCGGCTCCCATAGTTCTTGAGTTATCGTTGCGCATAACAAGGAAAGGTTAGCCGCGGGGCCCGGCGCGTGCAGGCCGCACGCGGGGTATCCGCAGGCAATTCGCGGGGGAATCGGCCACAGTGAGCACTACCGACTCGCTCTGGGTGCGTCGCACGCCGCTCGAGCGCACCCTCGTCGGCACGTGGCACTGGGATTTCTCGACGCGGCTCTTCGACCTCGATCCGCACTGGCGGCGCTCCCTCGGACTGATATCCGGCGACGGGCCGGCGACCCTCGAGCAGTGGCTCGAATACGTGCATCCGGACGACGTCACCCGGCTGAGCGACCGGATGACGGATCTCAGAACCGGCAGGGCCGAGCGCATCGAAGTCGACTACCGCGTGCGGGCGACCGGCAACCGGTGGGTGTGGCTGCTGCACCGGGGCGCCGTGCTCGAGCGCTCACCGGACGGCCGCGCGGCCGGCGCGACCGGCATCTGCATCGAGTTCGACGACAGGAAGCGCGCGGAGAGCGCGCTGCAGGACAGCGAATCGCGGCTCGCCACCGCGCTCTGGGGTGCGCGGGCGGCGCTGTGGCAATGGCGCGTCGGCACGGGCGCCTTCTCGATGAGCCCGATGTGGTTCGCGCTCACCGGCTACTCGCGCGACGAATGGGAAGGCTCGCCGGACCCGCTCTTCTCGCGCCTTCACCCCGAGGACCGTGACCACACTTTCGCACGCTTCGAGGAGCACGCGGCGGGCCGCAGCCCGTCGATCGAAGCGGAGTTCCGCATCCGCACCGCGACGGGCGAGTGGAAGTGGATCCTCATGCGCGGCTGCCTCGTCGACTGGGCCGCGGACGGTACACCGAAGCTCGCCGTCGGCGTGTCGCTCGACATCGATGCGCAGAAGCGCGCCGAGCTCGCGCTTCACACCGCCGAGACGCGGCTCGAAACCGCCGTCTGGGGCGCGCAGATCGGCCTCTGGGAGCTCGATTTCCGCGCCGGGACGATCCGCTGGTTCGGCGACTGGTGCGACCGGCTGGAGCTCGATCCGTGCGAGGGTCCGCATCACCTCATGCGCCGGGATTCACCGGTGCATCCCGAGGACGTCGCCGAAGCGGAGCGGCGCTTCCGGGAGCACGTCGCCGGAGAGCAGCAGTTCTACGACGCCGAGTACCGGATCCGTGACCGCAACGGACGCTGGCGCTGGCTGTTCGAGCGCGGACGCGTCGTGGAGCGCGCGCCGGACGGGCGGGCGCTGCGCATGGTCGGCGTGTGCGTCGACATCGACGCCCGCAAGGAGTCGGAGCTCGAGGCGCGGCGCAATCAGCACCGGCTGGAAGTCGCGCTCGAGATCGCGCGCGGCGGGATGTGGGACTGGGACCTGCGCACGGACCGGATCAGCCTCACGGAATACCATCGGCGCATGCTCGGGCTCTCGCCGGATGCCGATGCGAGCACGCGTACGTTCTGGGTGAGCCGCATCCACCCCGAGGACGAGCCGCGCGTGACGGCCCTCATGAACCGGCTGGTCGAGGGGGAAGTTCAGGTCGGCGAGGCGGAGTACCGTCTGCGACACGAAGACGGCGGATGGCGCTGGGTGCTCGACCGCGCACGCGCCTCCGAGCGTGACACGTCCGGGAAGGCGCTCCGCATCGTCGGCTTCACCGTCGACGTCACCGACCGGGTGAGGACGCAGGAGGCCCTCCGGCGCAGCGAGTTCCTGTACCGCACGGTCGCATCGATAACACCGGGCTACGTGTTCGAGTCGCAGCTCATGCCGGACGGACGCTTCGTCCCGGTGTGGATCAGCGACGGTCTGAAGGACGTGTTCGGCTGCACGTATGCCGAGCTGCAGAAGCTCGGCGGTTTCCTGGCGTTCACCGACCCCGAGTCGAGGGCCGGTATCCGCGAGCGCACCGCGGGCATTCGCGCGGGGCGTCCGCAGAGCGGCGAGATCGTCGTCTACACGGTGACCGGCGAGCGCAAGTGGCTGCACGTCAACACCATGCCCGTGCGCGATCCGCAGACGGGCACGGTGACGGGCATGATCGGCTCCGCGTACGACATCACCACGCGCAAGCTCGCCGAGCAGGCGCTGCGCGAGTCGGAGGCCGTGCTGCGTGCCGTCACGGAAAACACGCCCGACTGGCTGTTCCTCGTCGACGAGCAGCTGCGCGTGCGCTTCGTGAACCGCGCGTTCGGCGGACGGGGCGCCGAGGACCTGGTGGGACGCACGCTGAGCCAGATTCTGCCTGCGGAGCACCGCGCGAATCTCGAGGAGCAGTGCCGTCGCGTGCTGGCCCACGGCAAGCCGGCGCATCTCGACGTCGAGCATGCGGTCGACAGCGGAGGCACGAGACAACTGGAGCTCCGCATCGTGCCGGTCGTGAACGCGGGCGCGGTGCGATCCCTCACCGTTGCGCTCACGGACGTGACGGAGCGCAAGCGGCTCGAGCGCGCGCTCATCGAGATCGCGAACCGCGAGCAGCAGCGCATCGGCAGCGATCTGCACGACGGGCTCGGCCAGGAGCTCACCGGTATCGCGCTGCTGCTGCGCGGCATCGTGGCGGAGCTCCACAAGATCGGCTCGCCGCTGCAGCGGGACGTCGAGAACGTGATCGGGCTCGTGAACAGCGCCATCGAGAGCACGCGCGCGCTCGCGCGGGGCCTCTCGCCGGTGAGCGCGGAGCAGGGCGGTCTCGTCGCGGCGCTGCAGTCGCTCGCCAACCGGGCGGGCGAACGCTACGGCGTCAACGTCGGCTTCCGGTCGAAGCTGAGGCGGCCGCTGCGGCTCGACGAGAGCGCCGCCACGCATCTGTATCGCATCGCCCAGGAATCGCTCACGAACGTGATCCGCCACAGTCACGCGACCGCCGTGACGATCCGGCTCGAGACCCGTGCGGACGATCTGCTGCTCACCATCGAGGACAACGGCCGCGGCTTCACGGGCTCGTCGAACGGCAGCGGCGGGCTCGGCCTCAAGATCATGCGCTACCGCGCGCAGATGCTGGGCGGCGATATCGTGCTCGAGACATCTGCGAGCGGCGGCGCAGTGGTGCGCTGTGTCTGTCCGCTCGGGGCGGCAACCGAAGAAGAGCGTGAGACGCGTGCGAGACGGGCGCTGTGATGAGAGCCGCAAGAGCGAATCGCGTCTTTCGGGAGCGGAGCACGTGAGCGAAGCGGTGCGGACATCTGGAAGCGGACGCCACGGCGGCTCACCGCGGCGCGTGCTCATCGTCGACGATCATCCGATCGTGCGGCAGGGACTGCGCCGCATGATCGAGTCCGAGCCGGACCTCGTCGTATGCGGCGAGGCGCAGAGTGAGGGCGAGGCGCGGCAGGCGATCCGTGAGCTCGCGCCCGACGTCGTCATCGTCGACATCTCGCTCGCGCAGGGCGACGGTCTCGAGCTCGTGCGCGACGTGCACGCACAGCACCCGGAGCTGCCCATGCTGGTGCTGTCCATGCACGACGAGCTGATCTACGCCGAGCGGCTTCTCGCGGCCGGCGCGAGCGGCTACATCATGAAGCAGGCGGCGTCCGAGCAGCTTCTCGTGGCGCTCCGACAGGTGCTCGACGGCGGTGTCTACGTGAGCGAAACGCTCGCTCAGACGCTCGGCCGGCGCCGAGCGGGCGGCGCGGAAGGCGGCTGCGCCGGCGTCGATCCCATCGGCCGGCTGTCGAACCGCGAGCTGCAGGTGCTGAGCCTCATAGGCCGCGGCCTTTCCTCACGCGAAGCGGCCGATTCGCTGGGTCTTTCGGTCAAGACGGTCGAGTCGCACCGGCAGAGCCTCAAGCGCAAGCTCCATCTCTCGACCAACGCGCGTCTCGTGCAGTACGCAATCGACTGGTACGCACGGCACAGCAAGTCGCTCTAGGATCTCTACAGCGAGCCGGTCACGCCTCGCGCGGACCCGTCGCCGACGGCAAGCGCTTCGTCGAGGAGGCTCCGCGCTTCGGCGATAGCGCGGTGCTGCACGGGCAGGATCCTCTCGCGCAGGGCGAGCGCTTCGGACAGCGCCTCACGCGCTTCCTCCAGCCTTCCACCGCGCATCGATGTCTCACCGAGCGCAACGAGCGCATCCGCGAGGCGCGCGGGCTCCTCTTCCTGACGCAGACGCGTCACCGCCTCGCGCAGCGAGGTGTGAGCGCTCTCGAGGTCCCCGCGCGCGAGCTGCAGCCGGCCGCGTTCGAGCAGCACGAAGGCGTGCCGCGCGTCGCCCTCGTCGAGCTTCTCCGCCGCGATCGACGCGGCTTCGTCGAGAGCGAGCCATGCGGGCTCGAGGTCTCCCGACTTGCGCCGCACGGCTGCGAGCTCGAGGAGCGTGCTCACGAGCTGCGGACTTCGCTCGCCCGCGGTCTTGCGCTTGAGATCGAGCGCGGTGCCGAGCGCGGCACGGGCCGCGGGAAGGTCGCCCGCCGCGTGATGAGTTGCGCCGAGATTGTGATGCGCGATCGCGATGTCGAGCTCCGCATTCTCGTGCAGGCGGAAGATCCGCAGGGCTTCGTGCAGCGCTTCCTCCGCGGCGGTATGGTCGCCCATCAGACGCAGCAGGACGGCGAAGTTGTTCCAGGCGCGCGCGACGAGCCGGTGATCCTTCCCGAGATGCCGGATCTGCCGGTCGACGAACTCGCGGTGGAGCTGTTTCGCCTCCGCGAGGCGGTACTGCCGGCGCGTCACGTTCGCGAGCGTCGCGAGCGAGTTCGCGTAGAGATCGATACCCTCGTAGACGACGTCGCGCAGCAGCGGGAGTGACGCGCGCGTGTACCGCTCGGCGCTCGCGTAATCGCCCGATTCCGAGTACGTCATGCCGTAGCCCATGAGCACGAGGCCGAGCGTCGCCGGATCGGGCGGCGTCAGCGCGCGCGCGTGCTGCTCGGCGCGCCGGTGATACTCGAGCGCCTGCTGGAAGCGCTGCTGCGAGCGCAGATTCGCAGCGATCGAGTGCAGGATGCGGATGCCTTCCACACTGTGCTCGAGGCCGAGCGACCGGTAGATGGACAGGCTCTCTGCAAACAGGCGCTCCGCGTCGGCGAAGCGCCCCTGATTGTGGTGGACGTGGCCGAGCACCGCGAGCGTGCGCGCGAGCTCCACGTGCCGGTCTCCGAACTCCGCGCGCTCCGCTTTCACTGCCGCCTCGAGCGTTTCCTGCGCCTTCGCCCAGAGTCCCAGGCCGTTGTACGCGCGGGCCATTTCCCGCATCAGTGTCAGCCGCAGCCGCGGCGCGAGCGCGAGGTCGCGCTCGATGCGCTCCGCCGCCTCGTCGAGCGCCTGCCTCACGGTGACGGGCTCTCCCGGATTCTCGCTGGGATTCGCGAGGCGGAACACGTCGATCATGAACTCGGCGACGCTCGCGGCCGTCTGCCGCTCGCGCTCGGCGACGTCGCGCTCGGCGGCGAGGCGCAGCGTGTAGAAGGTCGTGAGAGCCGCGATCAGCGCCACCGCAGCGGTGACGCCGGAAAGCGGCAGCCTGTTGCGGCGGATGAACTTTCCGGTGCGATAGGCCCAGCCGTCCGGACGCGCGCGGACGGGCCGGCCATCGAGATAGTTCTGGATGTCCTCGGCGAGCGCGGCAGCCGACGGGTAACGCCGCTCCGGCTCGCGGTGCATCGCGCGCAGCACGATGTTGTCGAGATCGCCCGCGAGCTCGCGGCTCGTGGCCGGCGCGCGCGGCGTGCCCTGGGGAAGCGTTCGCACCCGTACGCTCGGGGGAACGGGATTGCCGTCGCAGATGCGCCGCTCGAGCTCCTGATACGACGTGTTCGGTGCGTGGAAGGGCAGCGCGCCGGTCAGGAGCTCGTAGAGCAGCACGCCGAGACCGTAGACATCGGTCGCCGTGCCGATCGGTTCACCGCGGATCTGCTCGGGGCTCGCGTACTCCGGCGTCAGCATCCGCTCGCGGACGCGCGTGAGCGCGAGCGTCACGCCGAACGGCTCGGTGTCGAGGAGCTTGGCGATGCCGAAGTCGAGCAGCTTCGGCACGCCGTCGTCCGTCACGAGAATGTTCGACGGCTTGAGGTCCCGGTGCACCACCAGGTTCTGGTGCGCGTAGTGCACGGCCGCGCAGACCTGCTGCACGAGCTTCAGCCGCGCCCGCACGTCGAGCCCGCGCGTCGCGCAGTACTCGTCGATGCGCACGCCCTGCACGTACTCCATGACGAGATACGGCGTGCCGTCTTCCATACGTCCGCCGTCGAGGAGCCGCGCGATGTTCGGATGCTCGAGCCGGGCGAGGATCTGGCGTTCGCTGCGGAAACGGCTCGCCGCCCGGCCCTGGAGAATGCCGCTCGCGACAATCTTGACCGCGACACGGTGCCGGAATTCGTCGTCCGCGCGCTCCGCGAGAAAGACCGCGCCCATTCCGCCGCGCCCGATGAGCTCGCACAGGCGGTACGGTCCTGCCATGCGGCCGACGGGAACGTCCGGCCCGCGGATCGTCTCCGCGATCGCCGCCTCGACGCGCTCCTCGAGGCCGTCGCTGTCGTCATCGACGGCGAGCAGGAGCGAAAGCACCTGTTCGCGCAGCTCCGCGTCTTCGCCGCACTCGCTGTCGACGAAATGCGAGCGCGTGTCGGGATCGAGCGCGAGCGCCCGCTCGACGATCTCCTGCATGCGCTGCCAGCGCTCTGGGGTGATGGGAGTGCGCTTGTCCATCGAGGTGCGGGCCCTTGACCGCCTGCAGGAGCAGGCCGTGCGCGGGCCTTCTCGGGCGGAAGAATACAGGGAAGCTGCCGTCCCGCGCCTGCGATGCGTATCACAGGCGCGGGACGCCGCACCGCGGCGATGCGCGCGGATCAGTTGCGGCGGGGACGGATCGGCATCGAGAAACCGAGCTGCACGTCGGGCGAGTCTTCGGAGAGCCCGATCGCGAGACTCGCATCGAACGTGCGGCCGCTCGGGAATGCGCGCGAGAGTCCGACCGACAGTGTACCGGTGTTGACGTACGTGCCCGGCACCTCGACACCGTTCAAGCGCGTGCGGCCGGTGAAGGCCTGCTCGAACGCGAAGCTCATCGAGGTCTCGAGATTGAGCGCGAGCGCGACTCCGAGCTGGAGACTGAGGCTGTCACCCGGATCGATGCGGTCCGCGCCTTTCCGGGCCGGCAACGACTCGGTGTAGGTGAGCGTGCCGAAGAACACGACCGGATCGAGCACGCTCACATCGGTGAGCGATGCACTCAGCGTCTCGAAGCCGCTGCCGAAGGGAATCTCGTTCTCGGGGTCGTAGCCGAAGGGATCGCGTGCCGTGGCTGCCTTCCACCGCAGGGAGCCGAGAAAGCTCGGACCGCCACGGAACAGGCGGGGCAGCTCGTGAGAGAGCGCGACCTCGATGTCGCCGGGGCCGTGATCGCTGACTCTGATCTCGTTGCCGTCACCCGTCAGGCGGCTGTCGTCCTCGTACACGTACGGCACGCGCACCTCGAGCTGTGAGTTCCACGGCAGGCCGAGCCGGCCGGTGAGCGTCGTGGTGACGGTGTTGCGCCGGCGGCGCTCCGAGAACACGTCGCCCACGATCAGCACCGGGAAGATCGTGAAGCCGTCGATGACGAGATTCTCGGACGACGAATGCGCATAGCTGACCGAAGGTTCGACTTCGAACGTTCCCGGACGCATCAGCAGTCCGCCGCGGTCGATCAGCGTGCGCTCGAACGCGGCGCGGATGAGCTGCTGATCCCGCTCCGCCTGCTCGTCTGTCGAAGGTCCTGCGTTCGCGGTTCCTGCGGCGTCAGTGCCTGAGACCTGCGCAGCGCTTTCCGTCGTCTGCGCGGTCGCAACGGCGCTCGAACCGCTCACGGCCCGCTCGAGCTGCTCGATGCGGCCGATGAGATTGCGGATCACCTGGTCACGGACGGCGATCGCGCGTCGCAGCTCGTCGAGCTGCGCAGCAACCTCAGGCGGCACCGGCGTGCCGGCTGCGGACGGAGCTTGCTGCGCCTGCGCACAGGTGACGGAGGCGGCCAGGAGCACGAGCAGGGTCGACTTCGTGCGTCTCATTTCGGAACCGCAGCGAAGGTACGAGTGAGCGGCGCGGGACCCGCGCCGCGCAGCATCCGTGCCACGTTCGGCAGATCGGGCACACGCAGGTCGCTCACGTCGGGCGAGAGCGGGCTCGCGTCCGGCGCCGGTGCGCCGTCCGCGAGCACGACGAAGGCGATTCCGCCTTTCCAGAGCCGCTCGAACCGCGCCGTCGAAACGGTGAGATTCCCGAACGCCGGATCGCCGATCACCACGCGGTCGGCGACGATGCCGCGGACGATGACGAAGTGATCGAGCCCGTGGATGCGCACCGGCACGATGGCTGGGGCGTTCAGCGCGCGCAGATCGTCGAGCGTCATGCCGCCGTAGCCTTCCGCACGGAAACCGATCGCCTGCGCGAAGCGCTTGAGATCGAGCAACGAGAACCCGCCCCGCGCGCGCACGCGCCGGGGATCGACGCCGCGCAGGATCCAGGTGGCAATCGCATACTCGGACACCGGCGTCGAGAAGTGATACGTGAGCAGCGTGCTGAGCGCCGCAGCGCCGCAGCTCACATCCCAGCTCTGCGGAACCAGATCGGCGAAGCGCAGCTCCTGGAGCGAGCGCACCTTCACCGCGGCGCGCTCGTTCGCCGCGCGCACGGTAGCGGCCTGCGCGTCCTGCGAAACCCCGTGCAATGCCAGACCCAGGAGAGCCAGCATCGCAGGCATCACCGAACGGCGGCGCACGATCATCGCCCCGCGCCGGAGCTCAGATTGATCTGCCGCAGCTCGCCCACGTGCGAGTCGATGTTGATGTTGAGGTTCACGAGAACGTTGACGACCGACTGCACGGCGTTGAGGTTGACGAGCGAGCGCAGATTGCTCTGTGCGCTGTCCCGGAGAAGGAGCTGACCTTCCGCGAGAGCGTCGTGCATGTGCGAGATGCCCAGCGTGCCTTCGGCGGTCACGGTCTTGCCGCGCGCGGTCCGGTGCGCCGCCTGCACCACGATCTCTTCGAGATCGTCCGCATGCGCGCCGGCGGTGATGGCATCGAGCTGCTCGTCGCTGAGCGGCTCGGCTGCGAGCGCATCTCCGGTATGAAGCGCGCCGGAGATCAGCGCGAAGAGCAGAACCGGAAGTGTGCGACCTGTGCCCATGATCGTGGTCCTTCTTCTGTTTCTTACTGGCCGTACCGCGTGCGGTACTGCAGGAATACGTTCGATTGACCGATCGCGCCGGACGCGATCGCAGGCGGTGCCTGCAGGGAGATCACGTTGAGCGAGTTGCCGATGAGCGTGCCGGCTGCGTTCACGGCGTTCACGGCACGCAGGCCCCGCTGGGCGCCGTCCGCGAGCGCGATGTCGCTCAGGGAGTCGATCCGCGCGCGGGCCTCGCTCATGAGAATGAGCTCGGCTTCGGCGCCCGTGAGCGTCGCGCCGGTCACCGTCTCGCGCCCGCCGCTCGAGAACGACGTTTCGCTCGCATGGCTGGCGGCGACGGCGCTGCGGATCTCTTCCTCGATCCTCTCTTCCCTGCGCTCTTCGCTGCGCGAAGAGCGGGCGCAGTTGGTGGTGTGAATCGCGAGGCAGAGCACGCCGTCGAAGCTCGCCGAGTACGCGACGCCCACCTGCTCGTCGATGAGGGTGTGACTGAAGCCCACGGCGGGGATCTCGATGTCGATGTCCGGTCCGTCCACGTTCCAGGGACCGATGCTGCCGAGCTCGCCGAAGCTGATGCCGGGAATCGTGAAATCGAAGCTGAACTCGAGATCGGGCAGATCCAGCTCCAGCGAGGCATCGAGCCTCACGCTGCCGGGCCGCGCCTCGATGTAGCCCGAGCCGACCGCGGCGACGCCGTGGCCTGCGTTGATGCGCACGTCCTTGAAGGGATTCGCGCCCTCGAGGCGCAGATCGTCGCCTGGAATGTCGATGCGCGGCCCCGTGAATCCCCCCAGGTCCACGTCGCCCGCCGCACACGAGACGAAGCAGACCTGCAGCTCCGCGCTGCCGAGATCGAGGTCCGGCAGATCCACGTAGCCTCCGGACAGAACGACGTCGTCTCCGTCGAGACTTATCGTTCCGAGCACGAGCTCCGGTGCAGCGAGCGTGAACGGACCGACTTTGCCGCCGATGCCGTACTTGCCGACGTCGGTATCCGCGATGAAGTCGATCTCGAACGCCCCGATGTGCAGCGGGTCGAGCTTCGGCGTGCCGACGGTGAGCGACAGGTTCTGCAGCGGGTAGTACGCGGGAATCTCCGCCGCATACTGATCGACGGTGGAGACCCGGGAGTGCGTCTGCAGACGATCCGAGTCGATGCTCGAGCTCCCCCCGCCGGTGCTCTGGGACCAGCCTTCGTAGCGCGTCTCGACGAGCGAGGGAGCCACCACGGAGGCGCGGCCGAGCGCGCCGAGCTGCACGTCCTCCTGGCGCAGCACGTTCTGCTGAAACGCGCTGATCGAGGGCTCCCCTCTGCCGGTGAGCACGTTGACGGTATTCACCGCATCGCTTCCCGAGGCAGACACCGCGTTGAGCACGCGGGCGTCCTGCTGCGCGCGCTCGCGCAGCTCGACACGGTTGTGCGACTGCGCCTCGTAGTGCGCACCGTCGGCGACGACGGCCGTCGGCCGCTCGCTTTCGGGAGCGGGCGTGCCGGCGGTAACACCGTCGAGCGTCGCATCGGTGAGCGGCGCCGGCTCGCCGCGCGCGGCCGGCGACGTGCAGACCGCCATCACCGCCGCGAGGGCCGCAACCGGGGTTCGATGATCCATGTATCCGTCTCTCGCGCGGGAGAGCGCGGCGGCGGCGTACCGCCGCCGCACGGCCCGATCAGCGGCTGTGGCCGATGACGTTGCTCTGAACCAGCGACAGATTGCCCATCGCCGTCAGGCTCGGCGTCCGCGAAATGTTCACGGCATTCGCGACCGCGCTGCCGGCCGCGTTCACCGCGTTCAGTGCGCGCAGGTTCGCCTGCGAGGAGCCCGCGAGAGCGATGCCGTAGTTCGACTCCACGTCGAGCTTCGAATCGTCGACCACGACGTACTCGGCCTGCGCGTCGGCCATGTAGAACGGCGAGCGCAGCTCCTTCTCGCCGCCGCCGACGAAGGTCTTCTCCGACGACTCGATGCTTTCGGACGACTCGAGCCTCGTGTTGTCGCTCGAGGTCTCGGACGTCTCGGCGAGCGTGCCATTGCCTTCGCACGAGCCCATCTGCACGGCGCATCCGCCGCCGGAGAAGCCGATCTGCAGCTCGGGCAGCTCGAGGGTGAGCCGCAGCTCGCCTTCGAGCACGTCGCCTACACCGGCATTGGCGACGAACTCGATGTTGCCGCCGTCGAAGTTGACATCCAGATCGCCGGCGCCGGCGATACCGCGGCCGCCCTGGATCGTCTGTCCGACGATCGTCGTCTGCGTGTCGACCTTGCCGCTCGAGGTCAGCTCACGCGAGGAGCTCGAGGACTGCACGTCGCGGATTTCGCTCATCGTCTCGATGGACGAGCTGGTCCTGGCGGTGCTGTTCTCCGTCCAGCTCGACGTCTCGTTGAAGTCGGTGCGCTCGTAGTGAGGCAGCAGAGCGACCCGGCGCTGTTCCTGCTGCACCAGGTTCTCCTGCCGCACTTCGAACTTGCCCTTGGCTTCGGCGACTGCCGCCGCGCCCTCGGGAAGCTTGCCGTCCCAGACGTTGACGCCGTTCGCGACGGTGCTCTCGCTCGAGTTGACGAGGTTGAGCGCCCGCGCACCCGACTGCGCCTCGTCCGAGAGATTCAGGGTGCCCGTGAGCACCAGATTGGCTTCGGAGTGGTTGCCGACCACCGCGCCGCCGCTGCCCTGGAGCTGGTCGGCCGTCCCGGCAGTGACCTGGTCGAGGGCCGAATCGGCGAGCGGCGCCGGTCCGGCCATCACGGTTCCCCCGTAGAGCACGGCCGCGATCGCCAGTGAGATTCTTGTACGCATTTTTTCTTTACTCCTGTATGCACGTGATTTCGGCTCGTGCCTCGAGACCACATGCAGGGCCGGGCGCCGAGCGGGCCCCGCCGTCCCCCGGGGCGGAAGGCGCCGGGAACGGGGCGGCCCACCGGTAAAGGCGTAAACGGCGCACAAATTCCCCCACGAAAGGTGGAGGGGGTGGGGGCTACCCGGCAGAATTCCCGCCTCCCGGAGGGACTTTTGCGAGGAGGAACAGGAGCTTGGGGGCCTCGGCGGAGATCACGCGGCTGCTCGTGGCCTGGCGTGACGGGGATCAGGACGCGCTCGAGGAGCTCACGCCGCTCATGTACGACGAGCTGCGGCGGATCGCCGGGCGCTACATGCGCGGGGAGTCCGATGCCCGGACGCTGCAGACCACCGCTCTGGTGCACGAGGCGTTCGCCCGGGTGGCCGTCGTCGACCTGCCCTGGCGCAACCGCGCGCATTTCCTCGGATTCATGGCCCAGCTGATGCGGCGCATCCTCGTCGATTACGCCCGCGCCCGGAAAAGCGCCAAGCGCGGCGCCGAGCTGAGCCGCGTCTCCCTCGACGAGGCGGCCATCGTCGCCCCCGACTCGGACGAGATCATCCTGGAGCTCAACGAGGCGCTCGAGGAGCTCCGCCAGTTCGACGAGCGCAAGAGCCGGATCATCGAGCTGCGCTTCTTCGGCGGCCTCACGTACGAAGAGACGGCCGCTGCCCTCGACATCTCGACGACCACCCTCGACCGCGAGCTGCGGCTCGCGAAAGCCTGGCTGCGCCAGCGCCTGCAGCTCGCCTGACCGGCGGTCGCCGCGTCCCGTCCCTCCCGGGCGCCTTCAGCCTCACCGGGCGCCTTTAAACGACCCAGGGGCGGTGCGACTCTAAACCTTCGCATGACCGTGGCAGCCGCTCCCCAGGGCCCGTCCCGTGAGCCCGTCGACTGGCAGGTCGCGCTCGTCGAGAGCGCGCGCCGCGGGGACGTGCGCGCCTTCGAGCGGCTCTACCGCGAGCACGCGGGTCGGGTCCACGCCCTGTGCCTGCGGCTGACCCGCGATCCGGCGGCCGCGGAGGACTGCACTCAGGAGACGTTCATCAACGCCTGGCGTGCGCTGGACCGCTTCGAGATCCGCAGTGCCTTCGGGACCTGGCTGCACCGGATCGCGGTGAACGTGGTGCTCGCGAAGCGCCGGCGCGCGACGCCGGTCGTGGAGCCCCTGCCCGAGCAGGTGGAGTCGCTGAACGAGGAGGACTGGGTGTTCGAGACGCCCGTCGAGGTCAGCGAGATCGAAGAGGCGATCGGGAGCCTGCCCGAAGGCGCGCGCGACGTGCTGGTGCTGCACGCCATCCACGGGTACTCGCACGGCGAGGTGGCCGAGATGCTCGGCGTGGCGGAAGGCACGTGCAAGGCGCAGCTGCATCGGGCGAGGGCCCTGCTGCGCGCCAGGCTGCGGATGGAGGCGGATCGATCATGAGCACACCGAACGGCGAGGGCACGGAGCGGCGCATCCGCTCGCTGGGGGAGCTTCCGCAGGACATCGCGCCGCCCCGGGATCTGTGGCCCGAGATCGAGGCGCGTCTGCGCGCCGAGCCGCGGCAGCCGCAGGTTTCCGCAGGCAATGGCTCGCGTCGCGCGTTCCGGTGGGGACACGCGGCGTCACTCGCGGCATCCGTCGCCGCGCTCGCGATCGGCATCTGGATCGGTCGCGGGATGCTGCCGGCCGGCACGGTCGACGTGCCGCGCGTCGCGGATGTCACTGCGACTCAGGCGGACGTCGTGGCCGCAGCGTACGTCACCGATCCGCGCTATCGGCGCGAGCGCGCCGAGCTCGTGCGCTCGCTCGAGGAGCGTCTCGCACGACTGCCGCCGCAGTCGCAGCAGAAGGTGACCGAGAGTCTCGCAGCCATCCGCCAGTCGATGCGCGACCTCGAAGAGGCGCTCGGCCGGGATCCGAGCAACGCGCTGCTGCAGGAGCTTCTCGTCAACACTTATCAGGACGAGATGCACGTCCTGACGGCCGTACAGGAAGCCAGCGCTGCTGGCGAGGAGATCTGAGAAATGCGTAACGCTTCCATCGTGGTCCTCTTCGCGCTCATGGGCTGCGCCCAGGCGGCATACGCAGACCGCGACTTCAGGCAGTCCGTTGCCGCCGATGCGAAAGGCACGGTAACGATCAACAACACCGCAGGAAGCGTCAGGGTGATGGGCTGGGACCGCAACGAGGTCCTGGTCGAAGGGAAGCTCGAGGAGGACGTCGAGCGCGTGGACGTCGAGAGCTCCGGCGCGCGGACGTCGATCAAGGTCGTGCTGCCGCGCAGGAGCAGGAACGGCGGCGCGGAGCTCGATATCCGGGTCCCGCGCGGCAGCGAAGTCGAGATCACCACGGTGAGCGCCGATGTGAACGTGCAGGACGTGCTCGGCGAACAGCGCCTGCGCAGCGTGAGCGGCGACATCGTCACGCAGGTCGCCGGGGCCGATGTCGATCTCAAGACGGTGAGCGGCGACGTCGAGCTGCGTGCCAGCGGCAAACCGGTGGAAGTGCGCGCGAGCACCGTGAGCGGCGATTTCACGCTCAGGCGTGGTGCCGGCAGCCTCGAAATCACGACGGTGAGCGGCGACGTGGAAGCCGAGCTCGATCCCGCCCGCTCGGTGCGCGTGCGGACCACGTCCGGCGACGTGCACTTCAAGGGGCGGCTCGCGCGGAACGCGAGTGTGAACTTCGAGTCGATCAGCGGCGAGCTCGAGATCGATGCGCCGGCCGAGGCGGGATTCAGCTACGACGTCAAGAGCTTCAGCGGCGACATCGAGACCTGCTTCGGCATGAACACCGGAGGCAGCGGGAACCGTGGCAACGTCATCGTCGGCAAGCGCGGTGAGGGCGCCGCCGAAATCCGGGCGCGCACGATGAGCGGCGGGATCCGCCTCTGCGACCAGTGAACTCTCCATGTCGTCTCTCTCCCCGGCGAGGGTGGGGGGAGAGAGACGACCGTCGATGATCGGCGTCAGAGCGAGAGCAGATACTGAACGAGATCGCGGCGCTCGTCGGCACTGAGTCCCAGCCCGAACGTTTCGTCGTAGTGCGCGACCACCTCTTCCAGCGTCGCGAAGCGGCCGTCGTGATAGAAGCCGCCCTTCACGTGTGTCCACAGTCCGCGCAGCGGAGCGGTTCGATACCGCCGATCCGGTGAGCGCTCGGACTGGAAGTCGTCGATCCCGATCTCCTCGGCCGTGTGCACGTTGAAGCCGGGCTCGGTGAAGAGCGGCGGCACGTGACACTCGGCGCAGCGCGCACGATCGTTGAACAGCGTCTCACCGCGTTTCGCAGCGGCGCGATCGAAGCTCCCGCGCGGTGCCGCCGGCGCTTCGAGCGAGAGCTGATAGAGGTGCAGCGCAGGCAGCGCGGGCGTGATCAGATCCTCCTCGGCGCGCAGGTGACCGAGGCCCTCGCGGGCCGCGATGGGAAAGCGCTCGGCGTCGTCGAGCCGAGGATCGAAGAACGTTCCCTTGCCGCGCATCTCGAGATTGGCGACGAAGGCGTTCCAGTGCGGCACGCCGCCCCAGCCCGTCCACGTATGAAGATTCACACCTGCGAGACCGAAGGCCGGCGGGATGAGTGTCGCCGCCGGCCTGCCGTCGGGCCGGAACGCCTTGCCGTCGAGAATGAGCTCCGCGTCGAACTTGCCGGGCCCCCAGCTCATGAGCACCTTGCGCACCATTCCGGCGTCGACGCCGAGGAGATCGGTGAAGGGCCGCAGATTCGGTGCCAGCGCGATGATGCGTCCGACGTCGAGATCTCGGTTGGCCCAGCCGTCGAGCCGGCGGCCGATACCGGGCGCGAGTGAGTCGTCGACGGTCGAGTGGCAGAGCGCGCACTGGATGCCGACGCCGCTCAGCCGCCCGGCGGAATCGAAGAATCCCGTGACACCGACCACGGCATCGAGCTGCAGCAACTGCAGCGTGACGGCGGGATCGTCGAGATCGACGGCACCGCGACGGATCGCGCGCCGCACGCTCTGCGGGAGACTCGCTACGTCGACCTTGAGGCCGAGCTCGAGCGCGGCTTTCGGGCTGAGGCCGGGACCGACACCGCCATGCGCTTCGCCCGCGATCGCGCGATGCAGGTGCAGCTCGTCGCTCCAGAAATCCTCGCTGCCGAAAGTGGCGTAGCGGAAGATCTCCTTCCCCTTGCGGATCTGCCGCAGCGCATCCCGCTCCACGGCGCTCAGGGACTGCCTCGCATCGGCACGTGAGCCGGAATCGTTCCCTTTCTCGTCGGCAGAGCCGATCGTCCATCCCGCGACGAGCACGCACAACGCCGCCGTCGCTGCCAGCATCGAGCGATCCATGCGTCACCTCGCGATTTCCCCTTGCCCGAGTGACGAATCCCGCCGCGTGAAGGTTTCAGGAGAAACGGCCCACGGTGCGGCGGCGTGTGTACCTGCCGTTGGTAGAATGGCGCGCCCTGCAGGTTCAATGAGGGCGGAGAGAAGCGAGTGCGGGCACGGCGCTGGGTCGTCGCGATCGTCGTCGGGTCGTTTGCCCTGGTCGCGATCGCCGTTGCTACCCTGACGCTTCTCGTCGATCCCAATGTCTTTCGCGACGAGATCGAGGCCGCGGTGCGCGCGCGGACCGGGCTGCCACTGCGCATCGAGGGCGAGCTCGACATCGCGTGGTTTCCCTGGCTCGCCGTGCGTACCGGAGCTGCCGGAATCGGCTCCCGCCAGGATGCCGGGGAACAAGTGGTGAAGTGGGAGTCCGCACGCGTGGGCGCACGGCTCGTGCCGCTCCTTCAGGGCCGGCTCGTCATCGACCGCATCCGCGTCGATGGCCTGCATCTCGACCTTCGGCGTGACGCGACTGGGCACGGCAACTGGGAAGACCTGTTGCAGCTCGATGCACAGTCGGGCTCGGTGCCCGATGCGGACTCGGCGTCGAGGGCGACGCCGGAAATTGCCGGACTCGAGATCCGTGACGGTGCAGTGGATTTCGTCGACGCGCGCAGTGGACGCCGGGTGCAGGTGCGTGAGTGGAATCTCGATGCCGGAGAATGGCGCAGCGCCGTGGAGCTTCCCATCCGCTCGAGCTTCAGTGTCGTGCTTCATCAGGCACCGGAATCCGACGCTGCACCGCTCCGCGCCGAAGTGCAGATCGATCTGCACGTGACGGTTTCGGACGACTTCTCGGCATTCGAGCTGCGCGACACGACGCTCGATGCGCGGATTGAAGGCGGCCGGTTCGGGGACAAGGGCATACCGATCGAGATGCGAGCCGCGAAACTGAGCTTCACACGCGAGCCGCTCTCTTTCTCCGCGCCCGACGTCGCCCTGCGCATCGCCGATGCCCGCGTTCAATCGAGTGTCGAAGGTCTCGAACGCGACGGTACGCTCCGCGTCGGCGGTCCCGTGACGGTCGAGGTGCCTTCGCTCCGGGCCCTCATCGCAGCTCTCGGACTCGAGGTGTCTCCGCCGCGCGATCCGCAGGCGCTCGGCGCGCTCGAGGCCAGCGCGAACTGGGCACTGGAGAACGACGCGCTCGTCATCGAGCCGCTTCGCATGAAGCTCGACGGCACGACGATCGCCGGTCGCATCACGCGTTCGGCGGCCGAGTCCGCCGTGTGGACCGTCGATCTGCGGGGCGATGAAGTCGATCTCGGCCGCTACGTCGATGTGGAAGAGAAAAAGGATGACGAACCCTTCGAGCTCCCGGTGGATGCGATACGCGCGCTTCCGCTGCGGGGAAGCCTCGCATTCGACCGGGCGCGGTACGGCGATACGCAGATGAAGAATCTGCGCTTGCATCTCGAGCACGAGGGCAGCGTGCCGTGAGTGCCGCATACGATGCACCGGGGCACGAACGCTCGCCGATCGCCGCGGCACTCATCGAATGGCACGCACGGCACGGTCGGCACGATCTGCCGTGGCAGCGCGACCGCACGCCCTATCGCGTCTGGGTTTCCGAGATCATGCTGCAGCAGACGCAGGTCGCGACCGTCATTCCCTACTTCGAGCGCTTCATGGAGCGTTTCCCCGACGTGCGCGCGCTCGCAGATGCGCCGGTCGACGACGTGCTGCATCTGTGGACGGGTCTCGGCTACTACGCCCGCGCGCGCAATCTCCACCGCGCTGCGGTCCGCATCCGTGACGAGTTCGGCGGTGAGTTTCCGCGCCGGTTCGAAGACGTCGCGAGCCTGCCCGGAATCGGCCGTTCGACGGCCGGTGCGATCCTCGCGTTGAGCCGCGGCGAACGCTTCCCCATTCTCGACGGCAACGTGAAGCGCGTTCTCTCGCGCTACTTCGCTGTGGAAGGCAATGCGGCGGAGCCGGCCGTCGCGCGACGGCTGTGGGAGCTGGCCGAGCGCTGCACACCGCAGCGGCAGGTGGACGTGTACACCCAGGCGATCATGGATCTCGGCGCAACGGTGTGCATCCGTCGCCGGCCTGCCTGCGCGCTGTGTCCACTCATCGAAGGCTGCGTTGCAAGACAGACGGGCCGGCAGCACGAGCTTCCGGCGCCCCGCGCGGCGCGACAGCGCCCCCTGCGCCGTGTGTACATGCTGCTCGCGCGGAAGTCCGACGGCGCCGTTCTGCTCGAGCGGCGACCCGACCGCGGCGTGTGGGGCGGACTGTGGTGCCTGCCGCAGTTCGACACCGCTGCGGAGGCACAGGCGTTCGCCCATCGCTCGTTCCAGGGTGTGACCGGAACGTTTCGTGAGCTGCCCGCGATCGAGCACGCGTTCACGCACTTCGATCTGCACATCACGCCGCTCATCGTGGAGTGCGCGGGCAGCGCGGGCGTCATGGATGACGCGCGGTGCCTCTGGTATAAACCCCGCGAGCCGGTGCGGATCGGGCTTCCGGCACCGATCAAGTCTCTGCTCGAAGCGCTCGACGGGCCGATGCCCCTCGAACGCGGCACCGGCGGAACGAATGGAGCGAAGCCGTGACCCGAATGGTCCAGTGTGTCTATCTCAAGCGCGAAGCTCCCGGTCTCGATCGGCCGCCGTATCCGGGAGAGCTGGGCAAGCGCATCTACGAGAACGTCTCGAAGGAGGCGTGGTCGCGCTGGATCCATCATCAGACGATGCTCATCAACGAGTATCGCCTCACGCCCATCGATCCCAAGGCGCGCAAGTTCCTCGAGGAGGAGATGGAGAAGTTCTTCTTCGGTCCCGGCTCACGGGCACCCGAGGGCTACAGACCTCCCGAGGGCGGCACGACCTGACGCCGTCGCACCGCGCGGGGTCTCCCGTAAGGCCCAACGGCGCGCACTCTGATACCCGTTTGTCACCGCTGCGCGACTGATTTCGTCACGCGTGCGGGTCCAGACTGCCTCCCCGATACCTGCGGGCTGCAAAGTCCGCACGCCGACACCGTTCACGGGAGAGACTAAGGAGGAGGCAGCCATGCTTGCACGTTCTCTTCGCAGCGCCGTCAGACGCGCGGCGGCACGGATGCATGCGCCGGCGGCCCGGCGTAGCGCAGCCGTCGCTGCCAGACGCACCGTGAGCTTCGCACACATCTATTTCTCGCCGGACCGCGGCGGGGCGGAATCGGCGCGCGTGCGCGCACTGCGGGCGCTCGCCCAGCTCTCCATCGAGCGCGCCGAGCGAGTCGATTGTGGCGATCCCTTTCCCGGGCGCTACGAGTACGTAGGTCTCGATGCCGCCGAGCTGCGCCGCACGTTCGGTCTTTCCGAGCTCTCCGCGCTGGTGTTCGACGCGCCGGCCGGAACCTGGTCCGGTCCCTACCGCTCCGCGTTCGGCTGGCATCTGGTCTACGTCTTCCCCGATTCGCGCTGAGCCCGGCCCCGCGGAAGCGGGAACCGCATCGAACTCGAACCAGCGCGCCCCTGCACGGCGTGGCGCCCGTGCGGGCTGAGCGCGTGCCCGCGCCCGCCGCGACAAACGAACGTCGTCCACGGTACACTCCCCGGCACAAGAACAGCTCATCGCTGCACCAGGGGTTTCGGTGGTGGCGCTGAAGAACAACGACGCCGGGGAGGGCGCGCGTCGGCAGCAGCTCACGGCAAGCAGGCCGGAGCTGCTGCCATGAAGTTCCTGCCGCTCATCTGGAAGGGCATCTGGCGCAAACGCGGCCGAGCGATCCTGATCCTGCTGCAGATCGTCGTCGCCTTCACGCTGTTCGGCCTCCTGCAGGGCCTCAACGGCGCGGTCAAACAGGCCATCGCCTCCACGCACGCCGATCGCCTGTACGTCGTCGGCCGCTCGGCCATGGGCGAGCCGCTGCCGCTCGCGTATCTGGAGCAGATCCGGGGCGTGCCGGGCGTGCGCGACGTCAACTACCGCCTGCAGTTCGGCGGCCAGTATCAGCGGCCCGGCCAGGGGGTCGTCATCGCGGCGACGGACGTGGAGAGCTTCTTCCGCGTCTTCTCCGAAGTCTCCACTTCACGCGAGTCGATCGATGCCCTGCGCGCGACGCCTTCGGGCGCGATCGTAGGCAGGGTCACCGCGGAGGAGTACGGCTGGAAAGTCGGCGACCGCTTCACGATCCAGACGCCGATCCCGCGCACCGACGGCTCGCGCGAGTTCACCTTCGACATCGTGGGGATCTTCGAGAACACCGACAGACCCGAGCAGTCGATCGGCGCCATCGCGAACTACGCTTACATCAACGAAGCGCGTGCGCGGAATCGCAACACGGTGATGCTCTACACCGCGCTGATCGACGACCCGGCGAAGTCCGCCGAGATCGGTTTCGCGATCGACTCGCTGTTCGAGAACTCCACGAACGAAACCCGCACGCAGACGGAGTCGCAGATCGCGCAGTCGCAGATCGATCGCATCGGAAATCTCGACTACATCGCGCACGCCATCACTGGCGCCGCGTTCTTCGCGCTGCTCTTCGCGACCGGCGCGCTGATGATGCAGTCGATCCGCGAGCGCACGCCCGAGCTCGCGGTGCTCAAGACCGTCGGATTCACCGACCGGCTGGTGATGACGCTCATCCTGGCCGAAGTGCTGCTGCTCGCCCTGATCGGCGCGGCGATCGGACTGTGGCTCGGTGACTTCATGCTGTCGATGACCCGCCAGATGATCGGCGTCACCGGCATGCCCGCGAGCATCGTCGTCGCCGGATTCGTCTGCGCGGTCCTCCTCGCGCTGGCGAGCGGCGCGATACCCGCCTGGCGCGGACTGCGGCTGCAGGTCGCGCAGGCACTCTCCGGCCGCTGAGAGCTGAGAGCACGGACATGAAGGCGCTCAGACAGATCGCAGCACTGACCGCATCGGGTCTGCGGAGCATCCCCGACCGTCTCGGTGCGTCGCTCGTCACGGTCATCGGCACCGCGACCGTCGTCGCCGTCCTCACCGCGATGCTGTCGGTGAGCGAGGGCGTGAAGAACTATCTGGCGGGCCCGGTCAAGCCGAACGAGGCCTTCGTGTTCAGCGAGAACGCGCCGGGCCTCTTGCAGAGCAGTCTGCCGCGCGAGGCGATGGCCACGGTCGCTCAGGCGCCCGGCATCATGAGGGGCGCGGACGGCAAGCCGCGCGTCACGGGCAGCAGCATCGCGCCGATCGACGTGCTGAAGAAGACGAACGAGCGCGGCAACGTCTTCATCCTGGGCATGACCGAACCGCAGCTCGAGGATGCGAAGCTGATCGAAGGCCGCTGGCACCGGCCCGGCGTGCGCGAGGTCGTCGTGTCCGACGCCGTGCGCAAGGTCTACCGGGGCTTCGAGCTCGGCGATCGCGTCACCACGCGCGGCAGCGAGTGGGTCGTGGTCGGCGTGTTCGAGGAAGCCGGTCATACCTACGACCAGACGATCGTCACCGATCTCGAGACCATGCTCTCGGCCTTCGGGCGCAACACGATCCAGCAGATTTCCGTCGTGCTCGTGTCGCCCGATGACTTTCCCCGCTTCAAGGAGTGGCTCGAGAACGATCCCACCCTGGACGTCGACGTGCTCGACCCGCGGGAGTATCGGCGGCGCACGGTGGGCCAGCTCACCAATCTCATCGATTTTGTCAGCTACTTCATCGGAGCGCTCATGGCGAGCGGGGCGATCTGCGCGGCGCTGAGCAGCCTCTACGCCGCGGTCGACTCGCGCCGCCGCGAGATCGCGACGCTCCGCGCGATCGGCTTCGGCGCGATGCCGGTCGTGATCTCGGTGCTGCTCGAAGGCCTGCTGCTCGCCTTCGGTGCCGCACTCCTCGGTGCGCTGATCGCCTGGCTGTTCTTCAACGGCAACGTCGTGAGCACGGTAGGGCTCACCTTCCCGCTGGACGTCTCGCCGAGGCTCGTCGCGGTCGCCATCGTGTGGGCGCTCGCCATCGGACTGCTCGGCGGACTGCTGCCCGCCGTTCGTGCCGCTTGCTTGCCCGTTGCCGCAGCCCTGAGAGATGCCTGAGGCGAAGCCGTCGATGAGCGATCGCGCCTCGCTGCTGGAACAGCTCCGCATCGATCGCGGCTCGGAGAACGATTCGCACACGGATCACGCCTGGCTCAAGTGGATGGCGGTAGTGCTGGTCGTCGCCGTATTCGTCGCGTCCGGCTGGTGGTTCTTCCTGAGAGACCGGGGCGTCCCCGTGCGCGCCGCCAGCGCGATGGCGCTGCCCGCTTCCGCGGGCTCGAGCATGGGACCTTCGATGCTCGATGCATCGGGTTACGTCGTGGCGCGACGTCAGGCAACCGTATCGGCCAAGATCACGGGCCGCGTCGTCGAAGTGCTGATCGAGGAAGGCCAGAGGGTCGAGGCGGGACAGATCGTCGCACGGCTCGACGACTCGAACACGCGCGCCTCGCTCGAGCAGGCGCTCGCGCAGGTGGCGCAGGCGGAAGCGAGTCTGAAAGCCGCGCTCGTCGCCCTCGAGGACGCGCGGCCCATCTATCTGCGTAACGAGCAGCAGCGCAAGGCCGGCGTCATCAGCGAGCAGGATTTCGACAACGCGCGCGCCGCGTTCCACGCCGCCGAAGCCGAGGTCGCCGTGCGCGAGCGCGCGCTCGAGGTGGCGCGTGCGAACCTCGCGCTCGCGCAGCGCAATCACGACGACACCATCGTGCGCGCGCCGTTCTCGGGCGTGGTGACCGTCAAGGCGGCGCAGGTGGGCGAGATCGTCTCGCCGGTGTCGGCAGGCGGCGGCTTCACGCGCACCGGCATCGGCACGATCGTCGACATGGACTCTCTCGAGGTCGAAGTCGACGTCAGCGAGAACTACATCAACCGCGTGCGGCCCGGGCAGCCGGCGATCATCCGGCTCAATGCCTATCCCGACTGGGACATTCCCGCCGAAGTGATCGCAGTCGTGCCGACCGCCGACCGCTCCAAGGCCACCGTGAAGGTGCGCGTGGGATTCAAGGAGAAGGACGAGCGGGTGCTGCCCGAGATGGGTGCGAGAGTCTCGTTCCTCGGCAATGCGGTCGGGTCCGACGCTTCCGGCGCGAGTGCGCCGCGCACGGCGCACGGCGTCGCCGTACCCGTCGAGGCCGTGCAGGCGAGCGGCGATACCGGCACCGTATACGTCATCGACGGCAGGGTAGTGAAACGGCGTACCGTGCGACTCGGCGGACGCTCGGGCGAGCGTCAGATCGTGCTGTCGGGGCTCGAGCCCGGCACGCGCGTGGCCATCGGCGATTTCGAGAAGCTGGCGGACGGCGTGCGAGTGTCCGTTCGCGAGTGAGGAGGGTACCGTGGCAGCGATCGTATCCCTGAAGAACGTCGTCAAGCGCTACGTCCGCGGCAAGCAGCGCGTCGAGGTGCTGCATGGCGTGGATCTCGAATGCGAAGCGGGCGAGTTCCTCGCGCTGATGGGCCCGTCGGGCTCGGGCAAGACGACGCTGCTCAACCTCATCGGCGGGCTCGATCGGCCGGACGAAGGTGAGGTCATTGTTGCCGGCGAGCGCATCGATCGCCTCTCGAGCGGTCAGCTCGCGAAGTGGCGCGCGCGGCACGTCGGCTTCGTGTTCCAGTTCTACAACCTGCTGCCCGTGCTCACCGCCGAGCGCAACGTCGAGGTGCCGCTGCTGCTCACGAAGCTCTCGCGGGCGCAGCGCAGGAAGAACGTCGCCGCGGCCCTCGAGCTCGTGGGGCTCACCGATCGCGCGAAGCACAAGCCCACGGAGCTCTCCGGCGGACAGCAGCAGCGCGTGGCGATCGCGCGCGCAATCGTGGCGGACCCCACCATCATCGTCTGCGACGAGCCGACGGGTGACCTCGACCGCGAGAACGCCGAGGACATCCTCGGGCTCCTGCAGATGCTGAACCAGCGGCAAGGCAAGACGATCGTCATGGTCACGCACGACCCGCGCGCTGCCGAGTTCGCCTCGCGACGGCTCTATCTCGACAAAGGGCGGCTCGTCCACCAGGAAACCCGCAGCGCCGCCTGAACGCCACGCCGTGGCGCTCCTTCCGCGGCGCCTCCGGCCACGCCCAGAAGGTGCACAGCCGGGAGCGCCGCGCGACGAGTGCTCACTTCGTGCCGATTCCGATGTGGATGGGGTTCGTGAGGCGTGCGAACGGGCCGCCGCGTGTGCGCTCGTGCACCGCGTCGTCGAGCGCGCGCCGGATCGTCTCGGTCTGTCGCTTCGTCAGCTCGAGATCGGCGAGCACCTGCTCGACGATCGGATTGCTGTTCGCGAGCCAGCGCCAGAGCTGCCCGCCCGACTCGAAGCGAAGCGTCTCGGTGATCGTCTCGACACGAACGTCACGCAGCCCCGCGGCGGTCAGCTCGCGACGCAGCCGCGCCGGGTCCTGGAGCTGGAACGGCAGGGGAGGCGGATCGGTTGGCGGGCCCGCGAAGCCGGGAACGGCCGCCCGGATCGCATCGACGAAGAGCTGGAAGAACTCGATTCGCTCCGGTGCGCCGTACACGGTCATGAGCACACGCCCGCCCGGCTTCGTGACGCGCGCCAGCTCGCGGATGCCGCGCGGCATGTCGGGAAAGAGCATCACACCGAACTGCGAGCCCGCGGCGTCGAATGTATCGTCCTCGAGCTCGAGCGCATGTCCGTCCATCGCGCGGACTTCGATGTCGAGACCTTCCCGCTGCGCGCGGGCCTGCAGCGCGTCGAGCATGACGGATGAGAGATCGCTCGCCAGCACCCGCGCGCCGAGACGGGCCGCGGGAATGCTCAATGCACCGCTGCCGGCGGCCACGTCGAGAAAGCGCGTTCCGGGACCGACGCCGGCATGGCGCAGTCCCTCGTTCCCCAGCCACAGGTGCGTCGGCGTGACGTGCTCGTCGTAGCCGCGCGCGATCCGGTCCCAGCTCGCGCGAGCCGCCGCGCCTGCATCCACGAATCCTTCGATTGCCGTGCTCATGTGTCCTCCTCCGCGCGCCAGGTGCGGCGCATGCGAGTCCATGACGACGGTAGGGCAGCAGCCGCAATCGCGCATCGGAGCGTTCACCCATGCGACGCGGGGCCGGCATGGGTGATTTCCCTCGAGAGATCAGATCAGCCTGTGCCTGAGCGCGTGTGCCGTCGCGGCCGCGCGCGAAGGCACGTCGAGCTTCGTGAAGATGTTGCTGAGATGCCGCTCGACGGTCTTCGCACTCAGGGAGAGCTGGGCGGCGATGGCCTTGTTGGTGCTGCCGGCGGCGACGAGCCGCAGGACTTCGAGCTCGCGTGGCGTCAGGCTGTCCGCACGCACCGTCGGATTGGCGGACATGAGCGCATCGACGCACGCAAGATCGGGGGTTGCACCGAGTTGTGCAAACACGGCTCGGGCGGCGCGCCATTCCAGCCGCGCGCCGTCCTCGTCGTGCATCTGCCGGCACGCGAGGCCCAGCAGCACGCGCGTGCGCGCCGCGGCGTGAGGCATCTCGAGCCGCTGCCAGCTCTGCAGGGTCTGGCGCAGGAAACCGACCGCGCTCCGTGTGTTTCCCTCGGCAAGGTCAACTGCGCCGCGCGCATGCGCAGCCAGAGCGCGCAGCATTTCAGTACCGACGTGTGCTGAAGTCCGTTCCAGCTCGACACACGCGTTTCGCGCCTCGCCCACCGCGCCCACGGCGAGCATGATTTCGATGTACGCGGGGAGGAGGCGCGATCGCAGCAGAGCGTCTTCCGTCGCGTCGAGGATGCGTCGTATCGCAGCGGTTGCGGCGTCCGCGCGTCCCTGCGCGAGGCGCAGCAGCGCGAGCCCCGGCTGCGGCTCGTAACCTTCACGGTCGGCCAGCTCGTAGGCTCCTTCCGCGGCTTCGAGCTCACCGCGCAGGCGATGGATCTCTCCCTGCTGATAGAACGCGGCGGCTGCGGCGCGCCCGCGACGTCCCTGCGCGCAGCGCTCGCAGGCACGCCGCGCCTCCGCAGCAGCGTCCGTCCATGCACCCAGCATCTGCAGGATCTCCGAGCGATGCACCATGCACACGCTCGTGAACGCGAGCATCTGATGCTGCTCCTCGCACCAGCGCGCGAGCGCGGTCGTCCACTCGCGCGCCCGGTCGAGCGCGTAGACCTGCCGGCAGGTGTCGATGACGCTGCAGTAGAGGAGACCGGTGATGATGGGCGACAGCTCTCCGGCGACGACTGCCACCATCGCCTCGTCGAGCAGCGCGAGCCCCGCATCGAGCTCGCCGCGCTGGATCAGCGCGCGCCCCTGCTGATGCCGGGCGCTTGCCGTCAGATCGGCATCCGCAGATCTCTCGCCTATCCCGACGGCGCGCGCCGCGACCACGTACGCGAGCTCGCTGTCGCCGGCATCGAGATGCCGTTCGACGAGCGGCAGCAGCAGATAGCCGCGCTCGACACACTCCTGCGCTTCGCGATCGAGGAGCCGCTCCGCGCGGCAGAGCCAGCCCGTCGCGCGCGCCCGCTCGCCGCGCAGGAGGAGCTCGAAGCCGAGCCGGAAGGCGCAGCGCGCGGCACGCCGGTAATGGCCGGTCTCGAGATGCGCGTGATGCGCGCGCTCGAGCGCACGCAGAAAGCACTCGTCGCGGCCGATCAGATAGGCGGAGGTTGCAAGCAACTCCAGATCTTCGCCCACGAGGGGCGCTGCGCGATCGGCGAGCGAGAGCGCCTGCCAGGCATCGGCCCAGGCGCGCTGCCTGTAATGCTCGCGACCCCGTTCGAGCTCATGGTGCACGGTCGCGGCTCACGCAGGAGGGACCCGTACTGCACGATACGCCGCTGTCATCCGCACGCAAATCCGCGCTTCGGGCACGGCAATTGCGCTGCGCGAGTCGAGATGCGAGATTTCAGGGCCCCGCGGCGGGCGTGGCCGACCATGCCGGCCCGCCGCGGTTCAGTGTGTCTGGCCTCGACCAAGGAGCTGCCGATGTCTCGTCAGAGTCTCTCTTCCGCGGCGTGTCGTGCCGGCGCGCAGCCGATCGGCGCGCTGTGCGCGTTCGCAATGCTCGGATCGCTCGGTGCGGCGGCGCTGAACGCCGCAGAGCCCCGGGTGTTCGAGTCCGAGCTGCACGATTTCCGAGTGGTGACCGTGGTCGAGGGCCTGCGGAATCCCTGGAGCATCGCCTTCCTGCCGAACGGCGACATGCTCGTGACGGAACGCGAAGGCCGGCTGCGCATCGTGCGCGACGGGAAGCTCCTGCCCGAGCCCGTTGCGGGCGTGCCGAAGGTGCGCGCCGTGGGGCAGGGCGGTCTCATGGACGTGGTGCCGCACCCGGACTACGTTTCCAACCGCTTCATCTATCTCAGCTATTCGAAGGAGAACGCCGACGGCTCGATGAACACGACCGCCGTCGTGCGCGGCCGGCTCGAGGGCGGGAAGCTCACTGACGTGCAGGAGATCTTCGAGGCCAAGGCGTGGGCGAAGACGGAAGGTCACTACGGCTCGCGCCTCGCGTTCGATCGCAATGGGTATCTCTTCATCACCGTGGGCGACCGCATGGCGCCGCCGACGGGCGATCTCGCGAAGCATCCCGCGCAGGATCTCTCGAACCATCAGGGCACGACCATCCGCCTGCACGACGACGGTCGCGTGCCGGACGACAATCCTTTCGTGAACCGGAAGGGCGCGCTCCCGGAGATCTGGAGCTACGGCCACCGCAACGCGCAGGGCATGGCGTTCCATCCGCAGACGGGCGACCTGTGGCAGAACGAGCACGGACCGCAGGGCGGTGACGAGCTCAATCTCATCCGCCGCGGCGCGAACTACGGCTGGCCGGTCATCGGTTACGGCGTGCAGTACCGCACCGGCGAGAGAATCCACGAGGGCACGAGCCGCGAGGGCATGCTCGAGCCCGTGCACTACTGGGTGCCGTCCATCGGCACATCGGGGCTCGCGATCTACGACGGCGACAAGTTCCCGAAATGGCGCGGCAACGTGTTCACCGGCGGGCTGTCTGGCCGCAATCTCTCGCGCGTCACGCTCGACGGGCAGAAGGTCGTCGGCGAGGAGGTGCTGCTGAAGGACGAGTACCGCATCCGCGACGTGCGTTCCGGCCCGGACGGCTTCATCTACATCGCGGTCGACGATCGCGACGGCAAGCCGACGCCGATTGTGCGTCTCGAACCCGTCACGGATCGCACGACATCGTGAAATGCGTCTCCGCGGTGTTCTGGAGCAGCTACGTGCTCCAGAGCAGCGCCTGTGCGACGGAGAGCAGCACGCACCACGCGATCACCAGCAGCACCGGCGTGCGTGCAGCCGCGAGCAGCGCGAACGCGCTCGCCGCGATGACGAAGTCGAACGGATCCAGCACCGCACCGGTCCACAGCGGGTCGTAGAGCGCCGCGGCGAGGAGGCCCACGACCGCGGCGTTCACGCCCGCGAGTGCGCGGAGCGCGGCGTGGTAACTCGCGAGCCTCTGCCAGAAGGGCAGTGCGCCTGCGAGCAGCAGGAATCCGGGCAGGAAGATCGACACGAGACTCACGCTCGCACCGGTGAGGCCTCCCGGTACGCCCTGCAGCCGCGTGCCGAGGAACATCGCGACGCTGAACATCGGCCCCGGAATCGCCTGCGCGGCGCCGTATCCCGCGAGGAACTCGTGCGTGTCGAGCCAGCCGGGTCGCACGACGAACTCTTCGAGGAGCGGCAGCACGACGTGCGCGCCGCCGAACACCAGTGAGCCTGCACGGTAGAACGCCGCGGCCACGGCGGCGAGCGAGAACGGATCGTGCGGGAGCAGTGCCGCCGCGAGCAGCACGGTGAATGCGACGAGCAGGAGCGCGCCGAAGCGGCGTGAGTACGGCAGCTCGAAGCTCGCGCCGCCCGTCGCGACGACGTTGCGGCAGACGGCGAGTCCGAGAAGCGCACCCGCCGCAACGACGGCGATCTGCACGAGCGCATTGCCGCCCACGAGGATCACGGCCGCCGAAGCTGCGGCGATGATCTGTCGCGCGAGATCCGGCGTCAGCCGCCGGAACATGGTCCACAGGCCCTGCGCCACGACTGCAACGGCCACGAGCTTGAGGCCGTGCATCGCCTCCTGCGCGAGTGGCGTCTCGAGAGCGGGCAGCACTGCCGCGAACGCGAAGAGGAGCATCGCAGAGGGCAGGGTGAACGCGAAAAAAGCAGCGAGCGCACCGGGCCACCCCGCGCGGATCATGCCGAGCGCGAAACCGACCTGACTGCTCACCGGGCCGGGCAGGAACTGACACAGCGCGACGAGCTGCGCGTAGTGCGCGTCATCGACCCAGCGGCGGCGCGCAATCAGCTCGCGATGAAAGTAGCCGAGATGCGCAATCGGGCCGCCGAAGGACGTGAGACCGAGCCTCAGGAACGCCGCGAAGACCTCGCCCGGCGTGCCTCGCTGCGGTGTGGGCGAAGCGCGCTGCGCCGTCTCGGACGGCCCGTGCTCAGCGTCGGGCGCGCCGGTCATGTGCGGCGCAGGGCTTCGTGCGCACCCGGCGCACTAGAGGTGAATGAGTCCGCGCTTGTGCGCGACGGCGACCGCTTCCGTGCGGCTGATCGCATCGAGCTTCGTGAGGATCGCCTTCACGTGCGTCTTGGCCGTGCCTTCGGTGATCTGGAGACGCCGCGCGATGTCCTTGTTGCTGCGTCCCTGCGCGAGGAGCTGCAGCACGTCGAGCTCGCGCTGGGTAAGACTCGGCTTCGACATGCGCTGCAGCGCCTTCGCGGCGATCGATGACGACGTGTACGGGCGGTCCTCGCTCACCGCGCGGATCGCGGAGAGGATCTCCTGCCGCGGCGCGTCCTTGAGGAGATAACCCTTCGCGCCCTGACTGAGGCTCCGGAAGATGTCCTCGTCGCCGTCGTACGTGGTCATGATGAGGATGCGCGCCTTGGGGTGCGATTCGAGCACGCGCTGCACGACCGTCACGCCGTCGACCTTCGGCATGCGCAGGTCGAGCACCATCACGTCCGGCCTGTACTGCTCGTAGAGCGCGATCGCCTGCTCGCCGTCGCCGGCTTCCGCGACGACTTCCATGTCGGGCTGCTGGTTCACGATGGCCGCGAGCCCGTCGCGCACCACCGGATGGTCGTCCGCCAGGATGACGCGGATCTTCTTTCCGCCGTGTCCGTTGATCGTCATCGTGTCGTTCCTCTCATCGATCCGCGCGCGAGGTTCCTGCCACCTCAGCGCGCGGCCCGCTTCGGCACGCGCACTCTGACGCGCGTGCCCTCGCCGGGCCTGCTGTCGATCTGCCACTTGCCGCCGATCGCGGCCGCACGCTCGCGCATGCTCGTGAGTCCGAAGCCCTGCTGCGCATACAGCTCGAGCCGCTGCTCCATCCCGCACCCGTCGTCCACGACGTCGAGTATCCAGTGGGTGTTCTCCTCGAGAAGCGCGATGCGCACCGTGCGCGGCTGTGCGTGCCGCACGGCGTTGCTGACCGCTTCCGTCGCGATGCGCAGCAGCTCGTGCTCGTGCTCGGGCGGAAGGCCCGTCGGCACCGCCGTGCCTTCGTACACGCACGTGACGCGTCCCGGAATGGTCGAGCGCTCCGCGAGTTGACGCAGCGCGAGCTCGAGCCCCGCGCGGCGTGTCTGGTCCGGACGCAGCGCCATCACCGAGCGACGTGCCTCAGCCAGTCCGTCCCGCGCGAGATCGCGGATGCGCGCGAGCACCGGCGCGAGCGGCGAGCCTTCCTTGAAGGCGTCCATCCCTTCGACCGCGCCGAGCTGCATGAGAATGCCCGTGAACGCCTGCGCGAGACCGTCGTGGATCTCCTGGCCGATGCGATTGCGCTCGGCGAGCACCGCGGCGTTCTTCGCCGACGCGCCGAGACGCTTCAGGCCGATGGCGAGCGTCGCCTGCTGGGCGAGCGTGATGAGCATCTCCGCGCGCTCGGAGATCGGCGGATTCTCGTGGCGGAAGCTGAGCACGAGGAAGCCCACCTGCTGCTCGCCGAACACGAGCGGCAGCACGTACATGCTCTTGTGACCTTCGGCGCGGTGATGCTCGAGGGCGCCGGGCCAGGGAAGCGATTCGATGCGATCGAGCACGATGTGCACCGGCTCGCGCGACAGGCCCGTGAGCTCGCGGATGGCGCCCACCGACTGCGGCACGGCGCAGGGGAACTTGGGTTCCTCCAGTTTCCCGTCGCGAACGTTCGCCACGATGCGCCATTCCTGCTTGTGGTCGTCGAGCATGATGAGCAGACCCTGCGCGGCATCGACGTGCCGCGCCGCCTCGAACAGCAGGCGGCCCATGAAGTTGCGCAGATCGGGCTCGCTCGCGAGCTGCTCGAGGTTCGCGCGCAGCATCGCGTTCGCACGCGCGAGCTGTGCGGCGCGCTCTTCCGCGGCCAGCTCGCGCTCGCGGCGCACGGTCTCGACCAGTCGCTCCCGATGAAGCGCGGCGCCGATGAGGCCCGCCGCGATCTCGAGCGCGGAAACCACTGCGGGATCGAACTGCCGCGCGCGGTGACAATCGTCGAAGCCGATGGCGCCGGCGTACTCGCCGTCCACCAGAATCGGCACGATCACCGAGCTCTTCGCGCGGTCGCTCGCGATGCTCACGCCGTCGGGCTCGGGTGTACGCTCGCGGCAGACGTAGACGCTCTGGCCGGACTGAAGCTGCATGCAGAAGCAGTCCGACTTGCGCTCGTTCCACGCCATGCGGCCCGTATCGCAGCCCTGGCCCTTGACACCTTCCGCGACCCACTCGCTCTTGATGACGAGCCAGCGCTCGCCTTTGGGCCCGATCTCGGACAGTGCGAGCGCCGTGCGATCGACCTCGGCCGCTTCGCCGAGCAGCCGCAGCACGTCGTGCATCACCTGCATGGCGCTCGGCGCTTCGAGGAGAAGTCTGCTCACCTTGGCCGTGGCCGCGAGCAGACTCTCGCGCCGCCGAAGGGATTCGTTGACGAAGGTGGTTTCCGCTGCGTGGTGCAGGCGCGGCGCGGTTTCGCGCTCATCCAGTGCCAGGGGCTCGGCCATCATGGCGTCCTCTTCCCGCGGTCAATGGCCGAAGTCTAACGCGCCGCCACGGCCGGCTCCCAGCCGCCGCCCAGCGCCTTGTATACGGCGATGAGGCTCGTCGCAGTCTCGGTGCGCGCCTGCGCGAGCCGGTCCTCCGCTTCGAGCAGAGTCCTTTCCGCGTCAAGCACTTGCAGAAAGTCGACTGCACCGTTCTCGAAGCGCAGCCGCGCGAGCCGTGCAGCGGTCGCGCTGGCCTGCGCCGCCTCCTGCGCATGCGTCAGCCGTTCCCGGGCTCGCGCGTGCGTGACGAGCGCGTTCTCCGTCTCCTCCAGCGCCCGGAGCACCGTCTGCTCATATTGAGAAAGCGCGGCATCGGCCCGCGCGCGAGCACCGGTGATGCGCGCGCGCACTCTGCCCAGATCGAGTGCCGCCCAGGAGATGCCTGGTGCCAGCACCGACGTATCCGTTCCGGACTCGCCCAGCTCGCCGAAGCTCGTGGCGACATAACCGACGCTTCCCGTGAAGGACACCCGCGGGAAAAGATCGGCGACCGCGACACCGATGCCGGCCGTCGCGGCCGCCAACTCCCGCTCCGCCACGCGAATGTCCGGGCGACGGCGCAACAGTGTGCCCGGATCGCCGACGGCGGTGACCCGCGGCAAGGCCGGCAGCTCCGCGGGTGGGTCCAGCAGCTGGCGCAAGGCGGTGGGGGGACGCCCGGTAAGAACGCCGAGCCGATGGATGGAGCGCGCAAGCGCGGCTTCGAGCGGCGCGATCGTGGCGAGCGTCGCGCTGAGCTGAGCCTGTGCGCGTGAAGTGTCGAGCTCGGTGCCGCGACCGGCATCGAGCAGAGCCTGAGTGAGCTCGAGCGTTTCCCGCTGGTTGCGGACGTTCTGCCGCGCCACTTCGAGCTGCTGCTGCTGTCCGCGCAGCTCGAAGTACGTACGCGTGACTTCCGCGGTGACGATCACCAGCGCATCGCGCAGGCTCGCCTCAGCGGCGTCCGCCAGCGCATTGCTGCGCTCGACGCTGCGGCGGACGCGACCGAAGAAGTCGAGCTCCCAGAACGCGTCGAATCCCGCGTCGTACAGCTCCACGTCCCGATCGGGTGAGACGGCGAGCTGCGCGAGCGAGGCACGCTGATCCGTGTAACCGCCGCCGGCCGTGATGGTCGGCAGCAGATCGAGCCGCGTCTCACCGCGGATCGCGCGCGCCTCGACGACCCGCGCGAGCGCGATGCGCAGGTCGTGGTTGGCGGCGAGCGCGTCGTCGACGAGCTGCTCGAGCAGCGGATCCTGGAACTGCTTCCAGAACGCGGCCGTGGCCTCTTCGTTCGTGTACACCTGCGGGTCGAGGTGCTCGAACTTCTCCGGCGCTTCCGTTTCCGGCGCGACGTAGTCGGGACCCACCGCACAGGCGACGAGCAGCGCTCCGAGCATCAGCACCAGCAGGTTGCGCGCGATAGTCCGCACTGACTGCCGTTCCTTTACCGAACCGGCTGCGAATGCTTCAGGCATGACTCACCTCCGCGGCGCTGTCCTCGTCGCTTTCGGCGCTCTTCTTCCGTCGCTCCACGAGGCGCCGCATCACCACGAAGAAGACAGGGGTGAGGAAGAGACCGACGAACGTCACGCCGATCATGCCGCTGAAGACCGCCGCGCCCATCGCGCGGCGCACTTCGGCACCGGCGCCTTCCGCCAGCACCAGCGGCACGACACCCATGATGAACGCGAAGGACGTCATCAGGATCGGCCGCAGGCGCAGACGGGCGGCCTCGAGCACGGCGGACACGCGGTCTCGTCCCTGCTCCTGCAGGTGCCTCGCGAACTCCACGATGAGGATCGAGTTCTTCGCCGCGAGACCGGTGAGCACCAGGAAGCCGATCTGCGTGAAGATGTTGTTGTCGCCGCCCTGCAGGAGCACGCCCGTGACGCCCGCGAGCAGCGCCATCGGCACGATCAGCACGATGGCGAGCGGGAGCGTGAGGCTCTCGTACTGCGCGGCGAGCACGAGGAACACCAGCAGCACGCACAGCGGGAAGATGAACATCGCCGTGTTGCCTGCCGTGACCTGCTGGTACGCGAGCTCCGTCCACTCGAACGTCATGCCCGAAGGCAGCGTCTCCTCGAGGATGCGCGCGATCGCGGACTGCGCCTCACCGGAGCTGTATCCCGGCGCCGGGCCGCCGCTGATGTCGGCAGCCTGGTAGGCGTTGAAGCGCTCGACGATCTCCGGCCCGAAGGACTCCTTCACGCTGACTACCGAGCCGAGCGGCACCATCTCGTCCCTGGCGTTCCGCGTCTTCAGCGTCAGGATGTCCTCCACCTGCGAGCGGAAGGGCGCATCGGCCTGCGCAACGACACGGTACGTGCGGCCGAAGCGGTTGAAGTCGTTCACGTACAGCGAGCCCAGATACACCTGCAGCGTCTGGAACACGTCCGTGAGCGCGACGTTCTGCCGCTTCACCTTCAGCCGATCGACGTCCACGTCGAGCTGCGGCACGTTGATCTGGTAGTTGGTGAAGACGCCCGCGAGCGCGGGATCCTGGTGCGCCTTGCCGATCGCTTCCTGCACGGCCGCGTACAGCGCCTCGGGACCGTGATTGGCGCGGTCCTGCACGTACAGCTTGAAGCCGCCGAGCGTGCCGAGCCCCAGGACCGGCGGCGGCGGAAACACGGCGACATAGGCGTCCTGGATCTGACTCAGCTTCATGTTGAGCTGCTGAGCGATCGCTCCGGCCGAGAGCTCAGGCGACTGCCGCTCGTCGAAGCCCTCGAGCGGGAAGAACACGAGCCCCGAGCTCGAGCTCGCCGCGAAGCCGCTCGGCGACATGCCGGCGAACTGTACGGTGCCCGCGACGCCCGGCTGCGAGCGGGCGATCTCGCCCACCCGGCGCACGACTTCCTCCGTGCGGTCGATGGACGCAGCCGGTGGAAGCTGCACGACGCCCACCAGGTACAGCTTGTCCTGCTGCGGGATGAACCCGGCCGGCACGGACGACAGCCCCAGCCACGCGAGCACCGAGAGCCCCGCGTACACGGTGAGCGCGATGCCCGTGCGGCGCACGGTGTGCGTCAGCGCGCGCGTATAGAGATTCCCCGCGGACTCGAAGCCGCGGTTGAAGCGGGCAAAAAAACGGCCCAGCACGCGATCCACCCCGCGCGAGAGCGCGTCCTTGCGCGCGCCGTGGCCCTTCAAGAGCAGCGCGGCGAGGGCGGGTGAGAGCGTCAGCGAGTTGAACGCCGAGATCACCGTCGAGAACGCGATGGTCAGCGCGAACTGCCGGTAGAACTGACCCGTCAATCCGCTGACGAAGGCCACCGGCACGAACACCGCGCAAAGGACCAGAGTGATGGCGATGATCGGACGGCTGACCTCGCTCATGGCGACCTTCGTCGCCTCGCGCGGAGCCAACCCACGCGCGATGTGGCGCTCGACGTTCTCCACCACGACGATGGCATCGTCCACCACGATGCCGATCGCGAGCACCAGGCCAAACAGTGAAAGCGTGTTGATCGAGAAGCCGAAGGCGTGCAGCACCGCAAAGGTGCCGATGACCGACACCGGCACGGCAACGAGCGGGATGATCGAGGCACGCCAGGTCTGGAGGAACAGAATGACCACCAGCACCACGAGCGCGATGGCCTCGAGCAGCGTCTGGATCACCGCGTGGATGGACTGCCGCACGAAGACCGTCGGGTCGTAGACGATCTCGTAGCTCATGCCGTCGGGGAAACGCTCGGCGAGCTCCGCCATCTTCTTGCGCACGGCGGAAGACAGCTCGAGCGCGTTTGCGCCCGGCGACAGGTAGATCGGGAGCGCGACGGCGTTCTGGTTGTTGAGGAGGCTGCGCAGCGCATAGGTCGCGGCGCCGAGCTCGACGCGCGCCACGTCGCGCAGCCGCACGACCTCGCCCTGCTCGCCGGTCTTGATGACGATGTCGGCGAACTGCTCCTCGTCCTCGAGGCGGCCCATCGCGTTCAGCGCGAGCTGAAACTCCGAGCCTTCCGCAGGCGGCGCGCCGATCTGGCCCGCCGCCACCTGCACGTTCTGCTCGCGGATGGCCGCGACGACGTCGCCGGTGGTGAGGTTCCGCGCGGCGAGCTTCTGCGGGTCGAGCCAGATCCGCATCGAGTAGTCGCCCGCGCCGAACACGCGGACGGCGCCCATGCCGGGGAGCCGCGCGAGCTCGTCGCGCACGTTGAGCACGGCGTAGTTGCGCAGGTAGAGCGAGTCGTAGCGCCCGTCGGGCGAGGTGAGGTGCACGACGAGCGTGAGGTCGGGCGAGCTCTTCTGCGTCGTGACGCCGAGCGCGCGCACTTCCTCCGGCAGACGCGGCAGCGCCTGCGCGACGCGGTTCTGCACTTGCACCTGCGCCCTGTCGATGTCGGTGCCGATGGCGAAGGTGATGGTGAGATTCAGCGTGCCGTCCATCGCGGCCTGCGATGACATGTAGATCATGTCCTCGACGCCGACGATCTCCTGCTCGAGGGGCGCGGCGACCGTCTCGGCGATCACCTTGGGGTTCGCGCCGGGATAGGACGCCGTCACCACCACCGAGGGCGGGACGACTTCGGGGTATTCGCTGATCGGCAGCCGGAAGATGGCGATCGCGCCGGCGATCGTGATGAGCGCCGACAGGACCGCCGCGAAGACCGGCCGGTCGATGAAGTAGTTGGAGAACTTCATTGTCTGGATTCCGTGGTGCGGGCCACGAGGTCAGTGCGCGAGCCGCGCGGACCCATGGCGACGAGCTGCGGGGTGATCGGCGTGCCGGGACGCACGCGCATCAGGCCGTTGACGACGATCATGTCGTCCGGTGAGAGGCCTTCGCGTACCACGCGCAGACCGTCCACCAGCGGACCCAGCTTCACCGGCCGGTACTCGACCGTGTTGTTCTCGCCGACGACGAGCACGTACTTGATGCTCTGATCGGTGCCGATGGCGCTGTCGTTGACGAGCACCGCCTCGTAAGGCGCGCTGCCGACCAGCTTCACGCGCGCGAACATGCCGGGCGTGAAGCGCCGCTCACCGTTCTCGAGCAGGCCGCGCGCGCGGATCGTGCCCGTCGCGGGATCGAGCGCGTTGTCGATGAAGACCATCACGCCCTCGTGCGGATGGCCCGTCTCGCCGGCGAGACCGACCCACAGCGGAACGCGCGCATCGCGCGGGCGCGCCTGACCGTTCTGGCGCGCGAGCTCGAGGTACCGCAGATACGCCCGCTCATCGCCCTCGAATTCCACGTAGATGGGATCGATGGAAACGACGGTCGTGAGAAGCGTCTCGCCCGTGCGCACGTGGTTGCCCGCGGTGATGTACGCACGGCCGACCACGCCCGAGATGGGCGAGCGCACGCGCGTGAAGGTGAGATCGAGCCTGGCGGCGTCCACGGCCGCCTCGGCCGCCTGCAGGTTCGCGAGCGCCTGCTCGGAACCGGCCACGCGCGCGTCGAACTCCTCCTGCGAGATGGCGCGGACGGCAAGGAGCTTCTCGGCGCGTGCGCGCTCGGAGCGTGCCAGCTCGAGCTGTGTGCGGGCGCGCGCCAGCTCCGCCTTCGCGTGCTTGAGCGCCGCCTCGTACGGACGCGGATCGATGACGAAGAGCACGTCGCCCTTCTCCACCTCGCGGCCTTCCTCGAAGTTGACCTGCGTGATGTAGCCCGACACGCGCGGGCGCACCTCGACGCGCTCGACCGCCTCGAAGCGGCCCGTGAACTCGTCGAAATCCGTGACTTCGCGGGTCAGCACTTTCGCCACTTCGACCTGCGGCGGCTGTGCGGGCGCCGGTGCGGCTTCGTTACGGGCGCACGCGGCCAGGCCCAGCGCGAGCGTGAAGAGAGCGGCAGATACGAAGAAGCGATGCATGGAACCTCCCCATCCTGAAGAGCGGACCGAGTCCGTCGGCTGTCTACATGCGCAATTGTGAGAAATACGGGCTCACACACCCATTCGCCGGGTGGAGGGTTACATGCGTTTCCGGCGGGAGGTTCGGCTCTCTCTCAAAAGAGAGAGGCTCTCTCTCACTACCGGCAGATTCAGCGGAAATCGGGCCGTAACTAACATTCCGCATCATGGAGAAGGCCCGGATCACGCACGTGCTTGTGACGCTCGCGGCGCTCGCGGTTTCCACCGCTGCGCAGGGCGAAGAGCGCATGCGCGAGACGTTCGATCCGCTCACGCTCACCGAGCCGCGCGGCGTCTCGGTTCAGCTCGACAACGATCTCTTCTCCGGTGCGCACCGCGACCAGGACTACAGCTGGGGCGTCGCGGTCACCTTCGCCTCGCCCGAAGGGCAGCGCATTGCCGCGCCCTTCGACGCGGTTCGCGCGAGGCTCGAATCCTGGTTGACCCCCCCGCGGCTTGCTGCGACAGGGACGTTGCAGCAGTCGCACGCTCTGCAGGTGGGTCTGCTGGGCATGACGCCGAGCACCCTGCGCTCGGCGGATCCGCTGCCGGACGATCGGCCCTATGCGAGCCTGCTCTTCATGAGCACCGCCGAGATGAGCGTGCTCGAGGACATCGGCCGCGCGCGCTTCACCAGCTTCACGGTGGGCGCGCTGGGGCTGAAGCTCGCCGAGACGCTCCACCGCGGCGTCCACAAGGCAGTGGGCAACGAGGTGCCGCTCGGCTGGGAGCACCAGATTGCTGACGGCGGCGAGCCGACGTTCCGTTACGTGCACGCCGAGCAGTGGCTGCTCGGGCACCTCGACGGCGAGTACGCCAATCAGCCAGAGCTCAAATTCACCGCGAGTGGCAGCGCGGGCTACATCACCGAAGGCAGCGTTGCATTCTCCGGCCGCTGGGGCCGCATCCGCACACCGTGGTGGAGCTTCGCGCCCGAGCTCGCCGACTACACCGTCGCGCCCGTCGCACCGAGAGTCGAGCGTGGAGCGTCCGGTCTTTCCGAGTGGTTCTTCTTCGCGGGAGCCCGGCTCAAGGCGCGCGCCTACAACGCGCTCCTGCAGGGACAGTTCCGCGACAGCGACGTGAGAGTCTCGAGCGGCGATCTCGCGCGCCTGCAGGCCGAAGGATGGATCGGGCTCTCCGCCACGTGGTCGGACCTCCGACTCACGTACACCGTCCGCTACGCCTCGCGCGAGATGACCCGCGAGCCCGGCGCACGCTCGCTCATCTGGGCGGGCGTGAGCGTCGAGAAGTCCTTCTGATTACCGTTCGTCGACAGGATGAAGGACGCGGCGGTCTACATCATCCACGGCTACCTGGCCTCACCGTCGCATCACTGGTTTCCCTGGCTGAAACGGCAGCTCGCGGCCGAAGGCGCACAGGTCTTCGTGCCGCCGATGCCCGATCCCGAGCACCCGGACCCGGCCGAGTGGATCGAGTTCCTCGATGCGAACGTGCATACGCACGACGAGCGCACCTTCTTCGTCGCTCACGGTCTCGGGTGCATCGCGCTGCTCCGTCACCTCGAGCGCGTGTCGGCGGACACACGGATCGGCGGCCTCGTGCTCGTCTCCGGTTTCTCCGAGCCGCTGCCGGGGCTGCCGCTCCTCGATGCGTTCACGCTCGACGGCTACGACGTGGAGCACATCACCCGCATCGCGCCACGGCGCACGGTGCTCGCTGCGCTCGATGATTCCATCGTGCCGTATGCCCACAGCGAGCGCCTGAGCCGCGAGCTGCGGGCGAAGCTCGTGACGCTCCCAACCGGCGGCCATTTCCTCGAGAGCGACGGCTTCACCGAGCTGCCGGTCGCGCTCAACGAGCTCGAGTCGATGATCGCCGACCGCCGGCGAACGCATTGACCTCTTTCCATTCGTTGCCGGGAGTCGAAGAAAGATGAGTGCGTCATCGCCGTCACCGCCTGCAGAGCACGTCTTCCGCGTCGACCGGTTCGTCGTGCCGTCGTCCGCGCGCGAAGAGTTTCTCGCGCGCGTGCGCGAGACCCACGAGCTGCTGCGCACCCAGCCCGGCTTCGTGCGCGATCTCCTGCTCGAACGCACCGCGGCTCCCGGGGAGCACGTCTTCATCACGCTCGCCGAATGGGAGAGCGAAGCCGCCATCGAGAACGCCGCGATGGCCGTCCAGGCCATGCGCCAGAAGACCGGTTTCGATCCCAAGGAGATGTTCGCCCGGCTCGGCATCGAGGCCGAGATCACCACCTATCGAGCGGTGGAATAGGGCGGGCGGTAGCGCGCCTGACGCCGGATTCTCCCGCGTCACAGCCGCCGCAACGCCAGCCGTCCGACAAGCGCATTCCGGAACTGCCGGCCGGGTATCGGGCCGGCCGGATCGGAAGGCATCGCCTCGCGCCGTCATTGTGTGTCAAATAAAATTGTCCTACACTATTGCACGAGAGAACGTGCCCGCGGCCGCGGGATTCCATATTCGCGATCAGGGGAACACAGCGATGCTCATTGCACATCGAGACAGTGCACCGACGCGCGGAGGGTACGCGCATCGTCCGGGCGGGATCAGCTTCATCGCGCTTCTGCAGGGGGAGCCCGGTGCGATCGACAATTTCGACCTGTCGATAGCGATCAGCACCGACGACTTCTTCACGCCGCGGCACCGTCACAACTTCGACCAGGTGCGGTTCATGCTGCAGGGGGAGTTCAGCTTCGACAAGGGACGGGTGCAGCGTCCCGGGCAGCTGAGCTACTTCGGCGAAGGCACGTACTACCAGCAGAAGGGCGTCGGCTACAGCGAGACTCTGCTGCTACAATGCGCCGGCGCGAGCGGCAGCGGTTACATGGGTTTCGAGCTTCTTTATAAGAAGGGGCACGAGCTGGCCCAGCGCGGGAAGTTCGAAGACGGCGTGTACACCTGGTACGACGAGAAGGGTGTCAAGCACAACGTGGACGGCTACCAGGCGGTCTGGGAGGCGGTGTACGGCCGCAAGCTCGAATACCCCGAGCCGCGGTACGAGGGAGCGGTGATCATCAATCCTGAGAGCTACGCATGGGTTCCCGTGGCGGGCTCGCCGGGAGTCGCGGTGCGCGAGCTGGCCACGTTCCACGAACGAGGGCTGTCGGCAGGTCAGCTGCGGCTCGATGCGGGCGCGAGTCACCGCGTGACCGGTACTCCCGCGGTCAATCTGCTCTTCGTGCTCGAAGGCTCGGGTACCGTCGACGGTCAGCCGATCCGCCGCCATTCGGCGGTGAAGGTCGAGCGTGGCGAATCCGTGCTCGTGTCCGCGGCGGAGCCGCTCGTTCTGCAGCGCTTCCGTCTGCCGTGCTTCGATCAGGCACTGGCAGTGGCCTGAGAGGAGCAGCACCCCGCGTGGACAGTACCGTCAGCAAGCGCAGAACCGCAGCGCGCAGCGGCAAGCGCGGGGTAGCCGGCCGGCCGCGCGGACCACGGACAGGAAAGCCCACTGCCGTCGAGCGCATCGTCGAGGAGATCCGTCGCGGCATCAAGGAAGGCCGCTACGCGCCCGGGCAGCGACTCATCGAATCGGATCTGACGCAGGCGCTCGGCGTGAGCCGCGGGCCGCTCCGCGAGGCAATGTCCCGCCTCGCCGGCGACGGCCTGGTGAAGATCGAGCGCAACCGCGGGGTGACCGTGCGGGCGCTGACGCGCGAGGAAGTGCGCAGCATCTCCACCATTCGCGAGGTGCTGGAGGGGCTCGCAGCGAGGCTCGCGGCGGCGCACATCCACGAGGGCAGCAATCGCGAGGAGTTCAAGCGCCTGTGGAACGAGATGCAGTCCGTTCAGGTGAGCTCCAACGCGATGGAGTACGTCGTGGCGAACGAGCGTTTCCATACGCTCATCGTCCGCCTGAGCGGCAACGAGCCGCTCGCGCAGCTGCTCGACCAGCTGCGCACTCCCGTCTATCGCTTCCAGTTCCGTACCCGCCTGAGCACCGATGCGCTCAGATGGGGCAACGAAGATCACGCCGAGATCGCCAGCGCCATCCTGGCGGGTGATCCCGACCGCGCCGAGCGCGCGATGCGCCGCCACCTCCGCCACTCGGCAAAGCTCATCGACGCGCTCCCCGACGAAGCCTTCGGCTGATCTCGAGCCCGTCGCGCGGCACGGAAGCGTGATCCGGAGCCGGCGCCCAGCACGCGGTGCATGTCCGGACCGCAGTCCGCCAGACCCTTCCCTCCGGATCCGCGACTTCACCAGGCAGTCAATGTCGGATACGATTGTCTGACAAGATATTCGTACGCCGACTCCTGAGGAGTTGGGCCGGAGCCGAGAGGGGGAGGGGCATGAGCTGCAGAGAGGCGAGAATCCGGCGAAGGGCGGTCCGCAGCGCGGTCATTGCGGTCCTCGGGGCAGGCGTGCCGGCGATCGTGCCGGCACAGGAAGGCCGGGACGCGGCCATGGTGCACGAGCTCGACGAGATCGTCGTGACGGCACGCAAGCGCGCGGAGCGCGCCCAGGAGACTCCGGTCGCGATGGCGGTCGTCACGGCGGACGAGATACGCGAGCGCAATCTGCTCGCGCTCACGGACGTCGGGAGCTTCACGCCCAACGTCAGCCTGTCCGCCGGTTCGGCGGACGTGGGCGGCGCCGCGAACGCAGTGTTCTTCATTCGCGGCATCGGACAGAGCGACTACGCGCCCACGGCCGATCCGGGCCTCGGGCTCTATGTCGATGGCGTCTATCTCGGCCGCTCCCAGGGCGCGGTGCTCGAGCTGACCGACATCGAGCGCATCGAGATCCTGAAGGGACCGCAGGGGACGCTCTTCGGCAAGAACACGATGGGCGGCGCCCTCAACATCACCACCCGGCGGCCCGTCAATCAATTCGAAGGCTCGGTCGGCGTCATGCTCGGTGAGGACGACCGTGTGAACGTCGATGCGGACCTCAATCTGCCGCTCACCGATTCGACGGCCGCGCGATTCGCGCTCTCGCACCGCAGCCAGGACGGATTCCAGAAACGCGTGCTCGTCGGCGACAAGGTCGGCGAGGAAGGCACGACGGTCGCCCGTGCGAAGCTCCAGTTCCTGCCCACGCCTCAGACGAGCGTTCTGTTCTCCGCGGACTACACGCGCATCGACGCCGACGCGAATACCGCCTACAACCCCGTGAACGACCCGAGGGGTCTCGTGTCGATCTGGAACCTGCTGGTCGGCATTCCGAGCGGCAATCCCGTGGATCCCTCGACCTCCTCCGCCGATCCGCGCGCGACATACGGCACCGGCAGCTACCATCTCGATTTCGAGGGCGGTGGTGCCTCGGTCCACGTCGAGCACCAGTTCGAGCGGGCCATGCTGCGCTCGATCACCGCCTACCGGCAGTTCGACTCGCGCAATCAGCGCGACAACGACGGTGGTCCCGGCGACTTCGGTCAGCTCGATTACCGCGACGAGCAGTGGCAGCTCAGCCAGGAGTTCAACCTCGTCGGCTCGTCGTTCGACGGCCGGCTGGACTACACGCTCGGTGTCTACTACTTCGGCGAGGAGAGCGAGAGCCGCTGGTACTCGTACCTCGCGCGCGGGACGTTCGAGGCACTGGAAGGGCTTCCCGGGCCGCTGTTTCCGCTCGACCCCGCGGTGTCGTGCCCGCCGCCGCCGGGCATTCCCGCGCCGTGCGCGGGCGGCGCCGGAAATCCGCTGAATGTCGTACTGGATGTGGCGCTGCTGATCGCGCCGAACGTGGAGACGCAGTCCTACGCGGCCTTCTTCGAGGGTGAGTGGCACTTCACCGACGCGCTCTCCGCCTTCGCGGGCATTCGCTACACACGCGACGAGAAGGACTACACGTTCTGGAGTCTGCGCCTCGGATCGGGGACGTACCAGGTGCCCGAGACCATAGTCAGGAAGACCTGGGACGACATCTCGCCCCGCATCGGGCTCAAGTACCAGCCGGCCGAGAACGTCATGCTGTACGCGACGGTCGCGCAGGGCTTCAAGTCCGGCGGATTCAATGCGCGTCCGGGAAGCGTCACCGTCGCGCAGCGCCCCTACGATCCCGAGGAGCTCTGGTCGTACGAAGTCGGCTTCAAGAGCGAGCTGCTCGGCCGGCGAGTCCGGCTGAACGGAGCCGCGTTCTTCTACGACTACGAGGACATGCAGCTCTACGCCAACGGCGTGGTGCCCGACAGCCCCAGCCCGGTCCAGTTCATCGACAACATCGGCGAGGCCCGGCTGTGGGGCGCCGAGCTCGATCTGATCGCCCGCCTCACCAGCCGCTTCTCCGTAAGCGGCAGCGTGGGCTATCTGAATGCGAAGTACCGCGAGGCGGCCACCAACATCACCGGAGTTACCACGAGCACGAAGCTGCCGAAGGCGCCGGAGTGGAGTGCAACGGCGGCGGCCGAGTATGTGGTACCGTTCTCCGCAGGGAGCCTCGCGCTGCGGGCGGACTACTCGTACGTCGGCACGAACTATCCGGACGCGCGCAACACACCGGCGCTCAAGCAGGAAGCGCACAGCCTGGTGAATGCACGCATCGGCTGGACGTCGCGCGACGAGCACTGGACGGTGTCGGCATACGCCAGGAATCTGTTCGACGAGAAGTTCGTGGCGAACGGATTCGACGTGTGGGAGTTCACGGGGACGGTGATCGCCATCCCGAGCGAGCCGCGCGAGGTCGGTCTGCACGTGATCAGGCGATTCTGATCGCCTGATCACGGCCGAAGCCGCGGGCGGCCTCCGCGGCGGCACGTGAATGCGTGGACTCGGGAGGGCGCACGTGAAGCGATCCGTCATCTTGCTCCTGTGCGGGTGGCTCGGAGCATTCACCGCCGGCGCGGCAGAACGTCCGAACGTGGTGCTGATCGTCGCCGACGATCTCGGCTATTCGGACCTCGGCGCGTTCGGAGGCGAGATACACACGCCGAATCTCGATGCGCTGGCTGCCCGCGGGCTCCAGTTCACGCAGTTCTATACGGCCTCGGCGTGCTCGCCGAGCCGCGCCATGCTGATGACCGGCGTGGACAACCACCGCACCGGCTTCGGGACGCTTGCCGAAACGCGGCAGGGCGCGCAGCACACCGCGCACGGCTACGAGGGCTATCTCAATTCTTCCGTGGTCACGCTCCCCGAGCTGCTGCGCGCGGCCGGCTACCGCACGCTCATGACGGGCAAGTGGCATCTCGGGCTGATTCCCGAATCGGGTCCGCACGCGCGCGGCTTCGAGCGCTCGTACACGATGACTCATGGGGCGGCCGGTCATTTCGGGAAGAGCCCGCGAGTGATGGGCGAGGCCTATTTCGAGGACGGGCGTCCGGTCGTGCCGCCCGAGTCGTTCTATTCGACCGACTTCTTCACCGAGCGCCTCATCGAGTACATCGCCGAGAGCCTCGAAGCGAAGCAGCCCTTCTTCGCCTATCTGGCGTACACGGCGCCGCACTGGCCGCTGCACGCTCCCCCTGATCTCATCGACAAGTACATTCCCGTCTACGAGCAGGGCTGGGATGTCCTGCGCGAACGGCGCGCCGAGCGCATGCGCGAGCTGGGGCTGATCGGACCCGATACGCGTCCGGCTGCACGCATGCCGGGTCTGCCGGCCTGGAGCGAGCTGTCGGAGGCGGAGCGCCGGTACGAGGCGAAGCGCATGGCCATCTACGCGGCCATGGTGGAGAGGATCGACCAGAACGTCGGCCGGCTGATGCGGTTCCTGGAGAGCCGGGGCGTCGCATCGAACACCATCGTCGTCTTTCTGTCGGACAACGGCGCGGAAGCCACCGAGATGGAAACCGTGCCGGCGCTCGCCGGCAGGATCGGCGAGAGTTCCGACAACTCCTATGAGTCGATCGGCGGACCGCGCTCGTTCGTCTCGTACGGACCGGGCTGGGCGGGTGTCTCCGCGGCTCCGCTCAGCTGGCACAAGGGCGTGTCGTCCGAAGGCGGGATTCGCACCCCGCTGCTCATCGCCGGTCCCGGCATCGCCAAGGGACGGCGCACGCACAGCGTGACCATCGCCGATCTTGCGGCCACGATCCTGGAGCTCACCGGGACGCAGCATCCCGGAACGCGCTTCGCGGGACGCCCCGTGTATCCGCTGGACGGCGTTTCCTTCGCGCGGCTCCTGCGGCCTGAAGGCGGTGACGGCGGAAGCCGTCTGGTGTTCGCCGAGTCCTACGGAAGCTCCGCCGTGATTCTCGAGGGGCGCTGGAAAGCGCTGCGGCTCGGTGCCCCGTGGGGCGACGGAAGCTGGAGGCTGTACGACGTGCAGCAGGATCCCGCCGAGCTCCGCGATGTGTCCCGCGAGAACGGTGAGCTGCTCGGTGAGCTCGTGCGCGCCTACGAATCGTATACGCGCCGTGTCGGAGTCGTTCCGGCGGAGCGCGAGCCTGCGCTTCCGTGGGGATACAGCTCACGCTACCGCCAGGTTCCGGCGAGCCGCGCTCTGCCGGCTGACGCACCCGCGCACTGAAGCTCCGGCCGTCCGCGGAGCGCCCTGCTGCGGTCTCACGCGGCCACGCAGCGTCCGGCCGTCAGAGGCCGAGCGCACCGGGATTGATGAGCCCTGCCGGGTCGAGCCGCTTCTTGAAGTCCCCGATGAGGTCCCAGCCGGCATGGCCGGCGACGGCCTCGCGGTACGGATAGAACTTGCCGATCTGAAAGTGCGCGGGGGCAAGATGCTGCAGGCGGTCGACGAGCCGCCTGCGCAGATCGACGGCGTACGCGCGCGTCTCCGGTCGTGCCTGCTGCCCGCCGAAGGCCTCGCGGATCTGCGGCAGCGCCGTCTCGAAGCGCAGCGCGTTGAGACGGTCCGGCCAGAAGATGATCGGCTCCATGCCGAAGATTCCCTTCCAGCTGATGAAGATCGTCGCGACGTATACGCCGTGCCGGCGCATCTCCCCGGCGTTCTCCTCGAAGAACGCCCGGGCCTCGGCGACGAGCTCCTGCGCGCGCGAGAGCGGAACGGAGAAGTTCGACGGAAAGCTCGAAGCGCCGTCGAGTCCGACCATCAGTGTGCCGATCCGGAAGAACGGCTGAGCGCGCAATGCGATGCCGAGAGAGGGCGGCAGCCGTCGACCGCCGAGGCCCTGCATCACCCGGTCGATCTCCCGCGCGCACTCGTCCGCGCCGCGGACGCTGTGGCTGTCCACCGTCACCGTGAGGGAGTAGGGCCATCGCAGCAGAAAGCGCATGCCGCGTGCGAGAGTGCCGAGATGCATGAGGCCGCGCATGCGCGATGGAGCATTCGCGAGGACCGCCTTTGCGAGCGCGGCGGCCTCCGTCGGCGGCGGCTTGGGCTGCCCGGCGAACAGGCGATGATGGTATTCGCCGAAAGAGAAGATCTCGGTCGCGGTTCCGAGGCGCGCCGCCGCGCAGATCGCCTTCACCAGAGTCTCTTCGCTGCTGAAGCCATACGTGCGGTACGCCGTGGCGCGCGGACGGCGCACGAGCCGGAAGCTCGCCTGGGTCTTGATGCCGAATGCACCCGCGTCGTGGACGAACACGCCGGTGAAGTCGGGCCCGTAGCCCCGCACGATCGGCTCGCGCGGCGCGTGTGCGCGCGCTCCGGTCTGCAGCACGCGCCCGTCGGGCAGCACGACCTCCATGCCGAGGAGATGCTCGCCGATATCGGTACCGCCGTGTCCGACCGCGTTGTTGCCGAGTCCCCCGCCGACGGTCGCTCTCTCGCCCGAGAAGGTACCGACGAAGGGCACGTAATATCCGGTAGGACGCAGCGCCTCGTGAAGCTGTTTCCACGTGACGCCTGGCTCGACCGTGACCCGAAGGTCCTCGACGTTGATCTCGAGGATGCGGTTCATCGCCGTCATGTCGAGCAGCACCATTCCGGGACGCGCGGGCACGTAGCCCAGCGTGTACGACATTCCGCCGCCGCGCGGCGCGAGCGGCACGCGATGGCGGTTCGCAGCCTTGACGAGTGCGACCACGTCTCCGGTGCTGTGCGGACGGACGATGGCGGCGGCGGTGGCGAGCTCGACCTCGCTGAAGTCGGTGGAGTACAGCCTGCACTCGCGCTCGGTCCGGATCACGTTGGCCGAGCCGAGTATCCGGGCGGCATCAGCGAGGAAGTCGTCCAGTGCGCCGGGGGAAACGCTCGCTTCGGAGGGCTCGACGGTGCTCGACATTCTCGGCTCCGGTGCTGCGGACCTGTGGTCCGGGTGCCCGCGCTTGCGCAGGGAACTTAATGCTAATATTGTACGACAATCCTGTCTTAATCATAGCGATGAGGAGGGGCCGTGTCCGTTTCCCTCGAGAAAGCCCAGAAGTACGTGCAGCGCGCCCTCGAGGCCGCCTCCCGGCAGTCTGTCCGCATCGCGGCCGTGGTGGTCGATGAGGGTGGACACATCGTTGCCGCGGCACGCATGGACGGCGTGGGACCGCTCAATCTGGACGTTGCGCGCCGCAAGGCGTATGCAGTGATCAATCTGGGCGCCTCGACCGCCGACGTGCTGCGCATGATCAGCGAGGACAAGCTGCTCCCGGCCGTTCTCAATTCAGAGCCGAGCATCGTGCTGCTGCCGGGCGGCGTGCCGATCAGGGAGGGCGAGCGGCTGGTCGGCGCGCTCGGCGTCGCGGGCGCCATGTATCCACAGGACCAGGCCGTTGCCGAGCACGCGATCGCGGAGTGAGCGCATCGGATCCTGCGCATCCAGAAAGAAGGGGGAGCGATCATGAGCAGCGTCGTCATCGACAGAGCGGATTCCGGGCAGTCTCAGCCTCGGGGAGAGCGCGGCCTGCGCATCGAGCCGCAGGGAGTCGGCGGCTACGATCAGACCTGGTACCCGATCTGCATGTCGTCCGAGCTCGAGCCCGGCAGGATTCTCTCGGTCGAGTGGATGAACGGACGCGTGATCGCGTTCCGGGACAAGGATGGCAAGCCGCACGTGCTGAGCGCCTTCTGCCGCCATCTGGGTGCGGATCTGGCCGGCGGCGACATCGTCGACGGTACGGTGCGCTGTCCCTATCACCACTGGCGCTACGACACTTCGGGACAGTGCGTGGCGACGGCGATCGACCGAGCACCGCAGGCGGCGAAGCTCTTCCGCTTCCCGGTTCACGAGGGACTCGGATTCGTGTGGGCGTTCAACGGCACCGAGCCGCTCTTCGATCCTCCCGCCTTCGAGCTCCCGGACTCGCAGCTCACGCTGCGGGCGCGCAAGGAGATGATCCTCGACTGCGACCACTACATTCCGTTCTCGAACTCCTGCGACATCCAGCACCTGATCGCAGTGCACGGAATGAAGCTCGAAGTGAATCCACAGGACCTGAACATCACTCCGTACTCGATCCAGTACATACAGGAGCAGGTCACGCCGACCATGGGGTACGTGCGCATGAACGTGCACATGATCGGCACCAACACGCTTCATCTCACCGGCGAGATGATGGGGCGCATGATGTACCTGATGTCCACGTCGCGGTCGCTGCCCGGAAACCGCACGCAGATCTACCAGTGCGCGGCGACCGCGCGGCGCGACGAGCCGGGCGATGAGCAGGTGGCTGCTGCGATGATCGAGCAGTCGCTGCAGTTCGGCCGGCGGCTCATGGAGGAGGACATGCCCATCCTGAATCGCATCAGCTTCCGGCAGGACGTGCTGACGCATTCGGACCGCGTGCTCGCCATGTACTTCGACTGGGTGAGGGCGTTCCCGCGCTCGAGCGTGGCCTGCGAGTACATCGCGCTCTGAGGAGCGCACCTCGGTGCGTCGGCCTCTGGCGCTTGCGGCTGCACTGAGAGCGTGGATCAGGTCACACACGAAACCGGAAACACACTGCTCAGCGGAATCCAGGCGCTGGTGCATCTGCCGTTGATGCAGAGCCGCCGCGATCGTGCGGCCGGCCTCAGGACGGCGGGATTCATCAC
>QGVD01000069.1 GCA_003242685.1 Pseudomonadota bacterium
TCCGGGTACCCGTCCGCGTCCGCGGTCTCACGCTCATCGAGCTGATGGTGGCGCTCACCATCGGCTCGATACTCGTCGTCGGCGCGGTGTACGTGTACTCGCAGAGCAGCGCGACGTACCGGACGAACGAGCTCGCGGCGCGACTGCAGGACCAGGCTCGCTATGTCATTTCGGTCATCGAGCCGGATCTCGAGCTCGCGGGCTACTACGGGTTCACCAACGCGGCGGACGCCATCCGCTTCATCCGCGGCGGTGATCCGGGCTTCGTCGTCGCCACTGCGGCACGCATGCGTCAGTACGCGGTGAGGGCGGGTGAGCCGCAGCCGGCGCCAGTGCCCGGCGTGCCATCGAGCGCGCATGCGTGCGGCGTCAACTTCGCGTTCGACGTGCTCACGCCGGTTCAGGGGTCGAACGGCAGCTTCGTGCTCGGACGCGGCGCGACGAGCGCCTGCGGACCCAGACCGAATGCCGCGCAGCCGGGAGCCGACACGCTGGTGATCCGCCGCGCGACGACCGAGCCATCGGCTCCGGAGCCGGGCGGCGGGCGGCTGCAGATCTACGCATCGCGCCTCGCGAGCCGCACGTCTCACCTGTTGTTCGCGGACGGAATCGCGCCCGGTCCGCTCAACGACGACAACCGGGTGCACGATCTCGTGGTACGTGCGTACTACGTCTCGCGCGATTCGGTCGGGCGTCCGGGCTTTCCGGCGCTGCGCGTGAAGTACCTCACCAAGGTCGGAAGCGAAGTGAGCTTCGTCGACGAGGAAGTCATGCCGGGCGTCGAGGATCTCCAGGTCCAGTTCGGCATAGACACCGGCGACTATGACGCCGACGGCAGCGTGGATCCGGGCGTCGACGTGAACGGGGACGGTGTGCCCGAGACGGATGGCCGCGCCACGCGCTACGTGAATCCCGATTTTCCGGATCTGCACCGCTACCAGGTGGTCTCGGTGCGCTTCTGGGTACGCGTGCGGGCGGACGAACGCGAAGGCGGCTTCGTCGATGACCGCACGTACCGCTACGCGGACGTCGAGTACACGCCGAGCGGCGACGAGCGCAATTACCGGCGCGTGCTCATGTCGCGCACGGTGGCGCTCCGCAACGCGCGCACGCTGTGAGGGCGGGAACGTGAAAGCCTGCATCGCACACGGGCAGAAGATCGTCTCCCACGGCCGCCAGCGCGGCGCGGCGCTCGCAGTCGGGTTGATCCTGCTGACGATCCTCACGCTGCTCGCCATCACCGGCTTCGGCACGGCGACCACCGAGCTCGTCATGGCCGGCAACGAGCAGTACCGCAAGAACGCGTCGCAGGCTGCATCGGCAGGTGTGGAAGAGGCCATCGAACGCATCGGTGCCGTGAGCACCGTTGCGAGCGCGCCGCCGACGGTTTTCGGTCCATCACCCGTCGGCCCTGCGGGCACGGATGAATACGTGGCCAGCGTGCGCTTCGCCGGCGTCGAGACCGGTCTGCCGCAGTCGAGCGTCGACAAGTTCGTCGGACTGCACTTCGTGATCGAGAGCACGGGCACGTCGCGGCGCGGCGCCAGCGAAACACAGGTTCAGGGCGTGTTCGTCGTCGCGCCGGCAGCAGGCGGCGGCGCCGAGAGCTACGGCCGTCTCGGCAGCGGTCTCGGCCCCTGAACGGTTCCGGCCGCCGATAACGGACGTCGAGAAGAAGGAGAATCACGCATGGACGTTCAGCGACTCCTGTGGGCGATGCTCGCGTGTCTCGCCGCGAGCGTCGCGAGCGCAGAGCTTCGAGCGACGCACGACAGCGTGGAGGCGCGTGCCGCGGATGTCATGCTGCCGTCTGGCCCCCTGAGCACGCTCGTCGTCACGCCCTGCCGCGGCTGCTCTCCGATGTCGCTGCTCGCCACCGGTCGGACGCAGTACCTCGTCGGGCGCCAGCCGGCGACCCTCGAGGAGCTGCGGCACGAAGTCCGGCGCCGGCCGGATTCCGTCGTCGTCGTCATCTGGAACCGGCAGACGCGCGAGCTGTTTCGCGTGCGCGTGAGTGCGCCGTGAAGGGGAGGAGCGGAGCGATGCGCGCAGTTCGTGAGCGTCTGCTGGCGGGCGGTGGCGCACTTCTCATGAGTCTCTGCGGCGGCGCGCCTGCGGTCGCCGATGACACCGAGATCTTCGTCAATACCGGTGCGGGCGGCGGTGTACGACCCAACGTGCTGCTCATCATCGATACCTCGGGAAGCATGGACACGCCGGTAGGCGTGTCGAAGGCACCGTACGATCCGACGCGCGTGTACACGGGAGGCGGCTGCCAGGCGGGGCGCGTGTACTGGCGCAAGGGATCGGGTGCGCCTCCCGACTGCGCGAGCGCGCCGTCCGTGCCCGTGAGCGCGAACCGGTGTGCCGCAGCCGCTGCCGCGCTGAATGGTCCCGCGGGGCTCTGGACGGGACGCACGGCGCAGTGGGCCGAAGAGCACCGGCAGTGGCGTGCACTGAGCGCGCAGCACGGCGACGCGCCCATCGAGTGCGAAGCCGATGCCGGCGTGCACGGACCGGACGCGGGCTCCAGGCAGAGGTGGGCACGCAACGGCGTCGAGGGAAATCCGTGGACGGACAGAGCGGACGATCAGATCGGCTGGTCGAGCGCCTCGGTCCACACGCTCTACAGCGCCAACTGGCTCAACTGGTACCACGGACCGCCCGAGGACGCCTCGGTGTCGCGCATGGACATCGTCAAGTCCGTGGTGACCACGCTCGCCTACTCCATCGACGGCGTGAATCTCGGGCTGATGCGATTCAGCCAGGGCGGCGGTCGGTCGGGCCGCGGAAGTGAAGGCGGAATGGTCATCCATGCCGCGCAGGACATCGCATCGCGGCGCGAAGCGGTGACGGAGAAGGTCGGCGCGCTTGAGCCCGACGGTACGACTCCGCTCACCCAGACGCTGTATGAAGCGGCGCTCTACCTGAGCGGCGGTGCGGTCGACTACGGGCGCGAGTCGCGCCCCATGCCGAGCGTCCCGGAGTCGCGCCGGCCGGAGGATCCGAGCCGTTATCGCTCGCCCATCGAATACCAGTGCCAGCGCAACTTCGTCATCCTGCTCACGGACGGTGAGCCGAGCGACGACAGCGGCATGGAGTCGAAGCTCGCCTCTCTGCCCGGCTTCAACAGCATCGTGGGGAGCTGTGACGGATCGGGCGGGGGACACTGCCTCGACGATCTGGCGAAGTATCTCTTCTCAGCCGATCTCTCACCCGCGCTTCCAGGCACGCAGAATGCGGTTACCTACGCGATAGGCTTCGGCCCCGACGTGGCGGGCTCGGAGCTGCTCAGCGCGACGGCGCGCGCGGGCGGCGGCGCGCTGTACTCCGCGGACGACATCACCGGTCTGCTGAGCGCCATCCAGCAGATCATGGGCGACATCATGCAGTCGAGCTCGACGTTCACCACGCCGACGGTCGCCGTGAACGCGTTCAACCGCACACGGTCGCTCGACGCGCTCTACATCTCCGTGTTCCGTCCCGAGGAGACGCTCCGCTGGCCGGGCAATCTCAAGCGCTATGCGGTCCGCGACGGACGCATCGTGGACGCGGTCGGCCGCGATGCGATCGATCCCGCCACGGGGTTCTTCCGGCGCGGGGCACAGAGCTTCTGGTCGGCAACGCCGGACGACGACCGCGTGGATGCCGGCGGCGCGGCGAGCAGGCTTCCCGATCCGGCACAGCGCAGGCTCTTCACGCACATCGCGGAGGCAGGTGCCTCGGCGCTCACTGCGCCAGCGAATGCCTTCGATCTCGCGAACACACGGCTCACCGATGAGCTGCTCGGAACCGGCGCCCCTGATCTCACGCGCGAGCAGCTCATACTGTGGGCGCGCGGCGTCGACGTGCGCGACGAGGACGGCGACGGCGAGACGACGGACGCGCGAAGATCGATGGGCGATCCGCTGCACGCGCGGCCCGCGATCGTGAGCTACGGCGGTTCCGCGGCGAATCCCGATCCGGAGGACATCGTTGTGTTCGTGCCCACGAACGACGGTTTCCTCCACGCGGTGGACGCGCGCACGGGGCGCGAGCTGTGGGCGTTCATTCCGCAGGAGCTGCTGGGCCGGCTCGCCGATCTCTATCGCGATCCGGCGGTCGCGAGCCGCACGTACGGTCTCGACGGCGACGTGCGCGTCCTGCGCTTCGATGCCGATCAGGACGGCGCGATCGATCCTTCGGCCGGTGACAAGGTCTGGATCTACTTCGGCATGCGCCGCGGCGGGCGTCACTACTACGCGCTCGACGTCACGGACCGCACGCGACCGGAGCTACTGTGGAAGATCGGACCTGCCGAGCTCCCGGGCGTCGGCGAGACGTGGTCGCCGCCCACCATCGCGCGGGTGCGTGTAGGCGGCGCCGCTCAGAACGGTGAGCATTTCGTGCTCATATTCGGCGGCGGGTACGACGAAGCGCAGGAGAACTACACGTACACCACGGACGCGTCGGGGCACCGCATCTACATGGTCGACGCGGCGAGCGGCCGGCTGCTCTGGTACGCCGGAGGGCCTGGCGGCACCGGCTCCCCCGATCTGCCGCTCGCGCAGATGACGCATTCCATTCCCGCGCGCATCAGCGTGATCGACACCGACGGCGATCAGTACGCGGACCGCATGTACGCGGCCGACCTCGGCGGGCGAATCTGGCGCTTCGACATCTGGAACGGCCGCAGCCGAGGACAGCTCGTCACCGGAGGAGTGCTGGCGAATCTCGGCGCGGCCGGGGAGAGCGAGCCTTCGATCCAGAACACCCGGCGCTTCTACTACGCGCCGGACGTGTCCCTCGTCCAGCGCCGCGGAGCCGATCCGTACTACAACCTTGCGATCGGCTCCGGATATCGTGGCCACCCCCTGCACACGGGTACGCACGACCGGTTCTACTCCGTGCGCGACACCAACCCGTTCGGGCGGCTCACCCAGTCGGAGTACGCAACGCTCGCGCCGATCACGGAAGCCGATCTGGTCGACATCACCGGCGACATCGCGAATGCGACGGTGCCGGCGACCGCACGCGGGTGGAAGCTCGAGTTGCGTCTCAACGGCGGCTGGGTCGGCGAGAAGGTGCTGGCGGAGGCGGTCACGGTGAACGGCGTGGTGCTGTTCCCGACCTATCAGCCCCAGTCGCCGGAAATCACCAACCCCTGTGTGCCCGTGAACGGCCTCAACCGCGTGTACGCGCTGCAGGTCGACACGGGCCGGCCGGCGGTCGACTTCACGAACGACCTGCAGCTCACCGCAGCCGACGCCTTCACGGTGCTCTCTCAGACCGGAATCGCCGGAGAGGTGAGCCTCCTCTTCGAAACGCAGATCGCGGCGGGCGGCGGGACGGGCGGCCAGGACGACAGCGAAGGCGGCAACGGTGCCGGTTCGCTGCTCGCGCGGCGCTCCGTCTGCATGGTGGGCGTCGAGGTGCTGCGTTCCTGCGTACAGCCGGGCGGAGTGGTGCGGACGTTCTGGCGCAAGACGTCGACGGAGTGAGCATGCGTCGCAGGGTCCGGATGCGGGGCCTCACGCTGATCGAGCTGCTCATCGCGATGGTGATCGTCGCGGTGCTCGCGACCATCGCGATCCCGAGCTATCGCAGCCACATCGTCCGCACGCAACGGACCGATGCCATCAGTGCGCTGCTCAACGTGCAGGCGGCGCAGGAGAAGTACTTCCTGCAGCACAACCGCTACACGAACCAGCTCACGGCGCCGCCGCCCGCGGGTCTCGGACTGCGGGACACGTCCGAGAACGGTTACTACACGCTTGAGATCGAAGTGCCTGCCGGCTCGGCCGAGCCGGACGCCTACCGTGTGATCGCGCGCCCGCGCGCAGGAACCGGGCCGGCGGACGACGAGCGCTGCCAGCTCTTCAGCATCGATCAGAACGGTCGAAGGTACGCCCGGGATGCCCAGGGCAACGACCGCACGACCGAATGCTGGCGCCGCTGAAGACGCGGGCCGCCGGCGGCGCTCATGCGCGCGCGGCGAGCTTCTCCTCCAGGTAGCGCGCGAGATCCGCGATGGTCGGGTAGTCGAAGAGCTCCGTCAGGTCGACCTGGCCGGGGAACTCGCGGTCGATCTGCTCGTGGATCTCGATGAGCTTCAGCGAGCTCGCGCCGATCTCGAACAGATTGTCGTGGATGTCGACGCGTCTGCCCTCGAGCGCAGCGTCGCAGATGTTCTTGAGAATGTTCTCGATCTGCGTCCGTGACTGCGACTCGGGCCCGCGCTGAGCCTCGCGCAGCGCGCGGAGCTCGGCGAGCTCCGCGTCGAATTCGCCGTCGAGGTAGCTCTGCTCGAGCAGATGACGCTGGATCTTGCCGCTCGTCGTCTTCGGGATGCGCTTGACCGGCACGACCTCGGCGACCTCGAGCCCCGTGTTCTCGTTGATGAGCCGCGCGACCTCGATCGCGATGGGCAGGAAGTCCTTCATGTCAGTGCGGTGCAGGACGAAGACCACGAGCTCGTCGGTCTGAGCGCCCCGCGGCCGCACGCCCGCGACGACCACCTTGCCGAGGTCGAGTCCCTGCGCACGCTGCGCGATGCTCTCGAGGTCGTGCGGGTAGTAGTTCTGGCCGTTGACGAAGATGATCTCCTTCGCCCGGCCCGTGATGTACAGCTCGCCGTCGCGGAAGAGGCCGAGATCGCCCGTGCGCAGCCAGCCGTCCGCAGTGAATCCGGCGGCGTTCGCTTCCGGATTCTCGTAGTAGCCCCGCGTGACGTTATCGCCGCTGATCAGGATGTGTCCCACGTGCCCCTCGGGCAGCTCGCGGTCATCGTCGCCCGCGATGCGCACCCGGCAGTAGGGGATCGCGCGGCCGACGCACATGACTTCCACGGCATCACGCGAGTCGGCGGGAACGTCTTCCGCCTGCTCACCGACACCCATGCGATGGCGGTTGAGCACGATGGAACGCCAGCGCGTACCGAGCGCAGGAAAGCTCACGGCGAGCGAGGCTTCCGCCAGCCCGTAGACCGGGAACATCGCCTCGCGCGCAAGGCCTGCCGGCGCGAGCCGGCTCATGAACTCCTCGCAGAGATCCACGGAGATGGGCTCGGCGCCGTTGAAGATGAGGCGCACCGACGAGAGATCGACCCCTTCGAGCGGCCGGTCGCCGAGCACCTTGAGATAGTGGCGGTAGCCGAAGTTCGGCGAGCAGAGAATCGTCGCGCGCTTGCGCGTCGCGAACTGCAGCCAGAGCAGCGGCCGGCGGATGAAGAGCTCCGTCGGCATCAGGTGCGTCTCGATGCGGTTCGCGAACATGAAGATGTGGAAGCCGATGAGACCCATGTCGTGGGTGAGCGGCATCCACGAGAGGCTCACGTCGCGGTCGGTGAACCGCGCCGCTTCGCTCGCGCCGCGCGCGTTCGCGAGGATGTTCGCGTGCGTGAGCACCACGCCCTTCGGGTCGCTGGTCGAGCCCGAGGAGAACTGGATGAACGCGACGTCGTCGGGCTGCGCGCGATGGATCCTGCCGGGGCGCGAGATGTCGTCGAGCTCGTCGACGAGGAACGCGCGAGAGCGCAGCGCATCGAAGGTGTCCTTCTCGCCGGCCTGCGCGGCGAAATTGCCGATGCGGTCGAGCGACTTGCGGTCGCTGTAGATGTACGGGTTCCCGAGCGTGCGGGCGATGCGCAGGAGCTTGCGGCGATGCTCGTCGCTGATGCCGAGCGCGACCGGAACGGGCACGATGCCGCCGAGCACCGCCGCCCAGAACGCGTCGATGAACTGCTCGTTGTCGCCGAGGAACAGGATCAGCTTGTCGCCGCGCCGTGCGCCGAGCTTCTGCAGGTGATAGAGGATGCCGAGCGCCCGCTCGTACAGCTCGCCGAACGGCACTTTCCGCTCGATCTGGTCGCCTTCGAGATAGACGATGTTGCGCGGGGCGTCGCGGTTGGCTTCGATGAGCTCGGTGAGCGTCGTTGCGTTGAGCATCAGCGGCGTTCCAGCCTCATGTACAGGGGATGTCTGGTGCGCAGGTTGATCTGCGCCTCGAGCTCGATGGGCCGCTCGGGCACGAACGTGAGCCGGTAGCGGCGCGCCACCTTGTAGAGGTGCATCAGCATCTCGTAGATCGCGAAAGTCTCGCCGATGCAGTGCCGCGGACCGGCGGCGAAGGGCATGAACGCGAAGCGCGGCCGCTCGGCCTCGTTCTCGGGCGCGAAGCGATCGGGATCGAAGCGATCCGGATCCTTCCAGTAGCGCGGATGCCGGTGCAGCAGATAGAGATTGAGCAGCACGTCGGTGCCCGGAGGAATCGTATAGCCGCTCAGCACGTCGGGCCCGATGGTGCGCCTCGAGAGCAGCCAGCCGGGCGGATACAGACGCAGCGCCTCGTTGATCACCTGCTGCGCGTAGGTCAGAGACTCCATCTGAGCGAGGCTCGGCGCGGGCTCCTCGACCGTGGCGGCGATTTCCGCGTGCAGCCGCGCGTCGACGTCCGGGTGCTGCGAGAGCAGGTACCACGTCCAGTTGAGCCCGCTCGCGGTCGTCTCGTGGCCGGCGACGATGAGCGTCATGATCTCGTCGATGAGCTCGCGCTCGCTCATCGCATCGCCCGTTTCCTTGTCGCGCGCGTTCATGAGCATCGCGACGTAGTCGAAGTGCTCCTCGGGCTCGCTGCGCCGGCGCCGGATCAGCTCGGCGACGAGCCGGGTGAGCGAACGGAACTTGTACGCGAACTGGAGATTGCGGGCGGGCTCGCGGCTCACCACTTCGAAGGGATTGGCACCGAGCTGCTGCGTGAGCCGGTCGAGATCGCGTCCGAAGATCGCGCGCAGCACGATGTCGAGCGTCAGCTCGCTCATGTCGTCGGTGACGTTGACGAGCTCGCCGCGGGCGGCCTGCGCCTCCCAGCGCTCGATCAGCTTCTCGTTGGCCGCGGCGATCACCTGAGCGAACTGGGTGATCACGCGGCGGTGGAAGAGGGGCTGCATCATGTAGCGCTGGCGACGCCAGAACTCGCCCTCGCTGGTCATGATGCCGTTGCCGAGGAGGATCTTGACCCGGTCCAGCCCGACGCCCTTGGTGTAGTTGCGGTGGTTCGCCACCAGCACACGCTTGACGTCGTCGGGGTGATGGATGACGTACGTCCAGGACTTGCGGCCCGGCGCGTAGACCCGGTAGATGTCGCCGTGGCGCTCGAAGAGCTCCTTCATCCGCTCCAGGGAGTCGTCCGTGGAGCCGACGTCGAACTGCAGCTCGGACGTGGGCGGCACGCGTTGCGCGGTTTCGGTGGCGTTCATGCAGGGCAGTGAGGCTACGCAGATCATCCTATTCTACTCGGACCTGCGCGACCGGTGGCCGCAGCAGGAGGCCGCGCGTCTGCAGCGGGCGCTGCCGTACGCGAAGCGCCTGAACACGCATACGGACTTTCCGCAGGTGCGGGCGACGCTCGCGGGCATCGCGCTCGCGCTGCAGGTGCTGCGCCACGTCGCATCGCGCGCCGTGGACGCGCGTGAGCTGCGCTTCCCGGCCGGAGGCAAGCCGTACGTGGAGGATCTGCCCGATTTCAGCATCAGTCATTCGGGTGTCTGGGTGGCCTGTGCGGTCGCGTCGCGCGGCCGAATCGGCCTCGACATCGAGGCCGCGCGTGCCCTCGACCCTCGCGCGCTGCGCCTGGTTGCGGCGGGGAAGGGGAGCGGGCCGCTGGAGGAGGGCGAAGCGCTTCGACTGTGGACGGCAAAGGAGGCCGCGCTCAAGGCTCTCGGCGCGTCGCTCGCCGAAGCTGCGGCGGTGCAAGTGGGCGAGACGCGTGTCGCCTTTCGCGGACAGTCGCTGTATCGCCAGGACCTCGAGACCTTCGCCCCTGATGCCGCGTGTCTGGTGACGAGCGAGCCCGCGCGCGAGCCTGCGATCCGGCGCCTCGCGCTCGAGGAAGCATTCGCGCTGTGATGGCGGCGGCCGGACTTCGGGAGGTGAAGGCTGTTTCACCCCGATGTCCGCCGCGTCTGAGCCCACTTTCACGCAGGCACGCCGAGCGCGTCTCCTTGTGCCGGCCGTTCCGATCATCGAAACTTGCGCGCTCCCGGCGGGGCACGCGGGCCCACGCTCGAGCATCCGAGACCCTCAAACGATTCGTCCTCGACGCACAGCATGACCGAAACCGGCCCGGGCGGCGGCCTGCGCAACACCTTCTACCGGCGGATCACGCGGTCGAGCCGCCGCATGACGCCGGCTCGCCGGCTGCTGTACCGGATCGCGGTGCCGATCGGGCTCGGGATCATCCGCTTCTGGTGGCTGACGTGCCGGGTCGTGCGCGTCGAGGGTTCAGAGCACATCGACGCGGCGCTGGCGAAGGCGCCTTCGCTCATTCCCTGCTACTGGCACCAGCATCAGCTCTTCTGCGGCCGGTATCTCCTCGATCAGCGCGCGCGCGGGCTCAAGGTCGGCTGGCTCATCAGCCCGTCGGTCGACGGCGAGCTCGGCGCGATGATGGTCCAGCGGCTCGGCGGCTACGTGATCCGCGGCTCCTCGACCTATACCGGCGCGCGGGCGCTGCGCGACTACTACCAGGCGCTCGTCAGGGAAGACGTCTCGCCGGCGATCACGCCCGACGGACCGCAGGGGCCGCGCTTCAAGTTCAAGCCCGGCGCGATCCTGCTCGCGCAGATGTCGGGGCGTCCGATTCTTCCCATGGCCTACGCGGCCTCACGCGCGTGGCTCATCAAGTGGGACAAGTTCGTCATTCCCGTGCCGTTCTCCCGCATCGCCATCGCCATCGGAGAGCCGCGCTACGTGCCGCGGGTGACGGATGCCGCGCAGATCGAGAATCTGCAGCAGGAGATGGAGCGCGAGCTGCACAGGCTGTTCAAGGCGGCACACGCGGCGCTGAAGGGTCAGAAAGGATGACGCCTTGACACTCGAGATCTCGGTCGTCGTGCCCGTGTGCAACGAGGCGGAGAACGTCGGGCCGCTCGCGCGCGAGATCGCGGCGGCGCTCGCGGGCCGCGAGTTCGAGATCCTCTTCGTCGACGACGGCAGCACCGACGGCACGGCGGATGCCGTGCGTGCGGCGCGCGAGCAGGGCATTCCCCAGATCAGGCTCCTGCGTCACTCGTTCCGCAGCGGACAGAGCGCGGCGCTCACGACGGGCGTGCGGCACGCGCGCGCGGAGTGGGTCGGCACGCTCGACGGCGACGGCCGGAACGATCCCGCCGATCTGCCGCGGCTCCTCGCCGCACGCGACGACCCGGGGAAGCCGACGTGGGCCTCATCATGGGCAACCCCAAAAAGCGGCGGGACACGTGGTTCCGGCGCCTGCAGTCGCGCATCGCGAACGGCGTGCGGAGCGCGCTGCTCGGCGACGGCACGCCCGATACGGGCTGCGGCATCAAGCTGCTGCACCGTGACACCTATCTGACGCTCCCGTACTTCGACCACATGCACCGCTTCCTTCCTGCGCTGTACCAGCGCGCCGGGACGCGCGTGATCTCCATTCCTGTGAACCACCGGCCGCGCACGCGCGGGCAGTCGAAGTACGGCATGCTCGACCGCCTCTGGGTCGGCATCGTCGATCTCTTCGGTGTCATGTGGCTCAAGCGCCGCTACCGGCCGGGGCTCACCGTCCGCGAGGAATGAGCGATGCACGGCTCCGCGGCACCGCTTGCGCGCAGCGAGGCCTGGAAGCGATCGGACCTGCTGTGGATCGCGCTCGTCGTGCTGGTCTTGATCGCCAGCGGTTTCGGCCTGCGCGATCCGTGGCCGGCCGACGAGCCGCGCTTCGCGGCGATCGCTCGCGACATGGTCGCGAGCGGCGACTGGCTGTTCCCGCGGGTGGGCGGCGATCTCTATCAGGACAAACCGCCGCTCTACTTCTGGCTGCTCGCCGGCGCCCTGGCGCTCACCGGCTCGGTCCGCTGGTCCTTTCTGCTGCCGTCTCTCGCCGCAGCCTGCGGCACGCTCGCGCTCGTCTACGACATCGTGCGCCGGATGGCCGGCCGCGGCGCGGCACTCGCCGCCGCGCTGCTGCTCGCCAGCACGATCCAGTTCGTGATGGCAACGCGCAGCGCGCAGATCGACGCGACGCTGTGCCTGCTCACGACGCTGTCGCTCTACGGGCTGCTGCGGCATCTGCTGTTCGGGCCGGCCTGGGGCTGGTATGCGCTCGCGGGGCTTGCCGCGGGACTCGGCGTCATCACCAAAGGCGTGGGCTTTCTGCCGCTCCTCGCGCTCCTGCCCTATGCCTGGCTGCGCCGCCGCGGCTTCGAGCCGCTGCCGCGTCTTGCCGGCGGCGCGCGCTGGCTGCTCGCACCGGCCGGCTTTCTCGTCGGGGTCGGCGTGTGGCTCGTGCCGATGCTGATCGTCTCGTCGACGAGCGGCGATCCGGCGCTCGAGGCGTACCGCGACGAGATCCTGTTCCAGCAGACCGTCGAGCGCTACGCGTCGGCGTGGCATCACGTGCGGCCGTGGTACTACTTCCTGCTCGAGGTCATCCCGCCGCTCTGGCTGCCTCTCTCACCGCTCTTCATCTGGCTCGTGCCGCGCTGGCGGGATGCGTTCCGGAAACGCGACGCGCGGGTGTGGCTGCCGCTCGCCTGGATGCTGCTGGTGCTGCTCTTCTTCTCGCTGAGCACCGGCAAGCGCGGCATCTACATCCTGCCGGCACTGCCTGCGGCGGTGATCGCCGCGGCGCCGTTCCTTCCGGGGCTCTTCGGCCGGCGGGGCGTGGCGCGAGTGAGTCTCGTGCTCGCGGCGGTGCTCATCGTCGTCGCCGGCGTCTTCACCCTCGCGGCGCTCGCAGGTGCCGAGCAGGTGACGCGTGCGCAGATGCGCATCGGTCTCGAGAGCGTCGCGCCCATCGCGGTCTTCGCGATCCTGGGTCTCGTCGCGTGGCTCGTGGCGTGGAGGGTGAAGCCGATCCTCGCCTGGCCCGCGGTGCTCGCGTGCCTCGCGACGGTGTGGGCCTTCGGGATCACGCCGCAGATCGACGCCGAGCGTTCCGCGCGAGCCTTCATGGAGAGCGTGCTCGCGCGCGTGCCGTCCGGAACCGAGCTCGGTCTCGTCGGCTATCGCGAGCAGTTCCTGCTGCATCTCGACCGGCCGGTCGTGAACTTCGGGCACCGCAGGTGGCTCGAGGGGCAGCAGGAGAACTATGACGCCGCGCACTGGCTCAACGCGGGCCCGGACCGGGTGCTGCTCGTTCCCGGTTCGAGTCTCGAGCCGTGCTTCGCCGCGTCGCCGCGGTCCGCCGTGGGGGAGGCGAGCCGCGAGACCTGGATGCTCGTTCAGGGACCGGCGTCCGAGGACTGTGCCCGGCGTGGCGATCCGGGCCGGGCAATACGTTACGTCCCGCCGACCCACTGAGACCCGGAGGCGCAAGACCCCACCCCGGGCCGGGCGTCGGGGTTCACGAATCCGTGTAGCGACAAAAACTTAGCTTGTATTCCTGAAATTCTGTTGAGAGAATCCCGGCAAACTTCAGAAACAATGGTGATGTGAACTGTGGCCTGCGTCGCGGGCCGTTTCACCAAACCTGTCACACTGACGGCCTGCCAACCGGGGGGAGGCTTTGCGGCGGATGTCGACCGCGCCAACGGATAAGCCGAGCGAGTTCACGGCATCCGACATTCTTTCGTCGGATGTGTGGACCGGACGTGTCCCGCGGCCCGCGCTCGGACTCGACGTCGCCTGCACGAAGATTGCCGTCGACTTCCAGAACATGCGACGCGGCGCGGTCGAGGAGTGCGTCAATCGCAATCTCGAGCTGCTGCGCGAAGTCACCGGCACCGACTGCACGTTCATTCTCACCTTCGAGCCCGGCACGCTGACCATCCAGGAGGTCTCGGTCGCCCGGGGCGCCTTCGTGCAGTGCCGCCCGGATGCCCTCAAGGGCGAGAGCATCGAAGGCTTCCCGTGGCTCAAGTCGCGACTCGATCACCTGAGGCTCTCCGAGCTGCGGGACACCGGCGCGCCGCGGCGCGAACAGGCGGCGGAAGCCAAACGCTTCACCGAGCTGCAGATGGGCTCCGTCCTGCTCGTCGCGTACCACATCCAGGGACAGCCGGCGGGCTTCATGGGGCTCGCGCACTCCCTTCCGCGGGGCGCGTGGGACGTGAACGCGCAGCTCCTCCTCAAACTCATCGGAACGAGCTTCGCGACCGGCCTCGAGCGCATCCGCATCGAAACGCGGCTCGCGAAGCTCGAAGAGCGCAACGTCCTGGCGCAGGCCGCGGCGAACGACGGCCTGTGGGACTTCGACGTCGAGAACAACGAGGTCTACTTCTCGCCGCGCTGGAAGGCGATGCTCGGGTACGAGGACGACGACATGCGCGGCTCGCCCGACTGGCGGAGCCTCGTCCATCCCGAGGACCTCGCGCGCGTGCAGTCGGCGATCCGCGACCACGTCGCGGGCAAGACGCCGATCTTCGAGAGCATGCACCGCATGCGTCACCGCAACGGCGAGTGGCGGTGGGTCATCAGCCGCGCCAAGGCACGCGTGGACAAGCACGGCAGGCTCCTGCGCCTCGTGGGCTGCGAGCTCGACATCACCGAGCGCAAGCTCTACGAGGAGGCGCTCTTCCGCGAGAAGGAGAGCGCGCAGATCACTCTGCAGTCGATCGGCGACGGCGTCATCACGACGGACGCGAACTCCGTCATCGACTACATCAATCCGGTGGCCGAAGAGCTCACCGGCTGGCGGCTCGAGGACGCGATGGGCCGGCCCGTCGAGGAAGTGTTCCGGGCCTTCCACGAGGAGACCTGCGAGCCGCTCGAGAATCCTCTCACGGTCTCCATCCGCCGCGTGCGGCCCATCAAGTCGGTGCGGCCGATGCTCCTCATCCGCCGCGACGGCAACGAGCTCTACGTCGAGAGCACCGCGGCGCCGATCCGTGACGGCGCGGGCAAGGTGGCGGGCGGCGTGCTCGTCTTCCACGACGTGAGCGAGTCGCGCGAGCTCAACCGGCGTCTGTCCTATCACGCGAGCCACGACCTGCTCACGGGCCTCGTCAACCGCCGCGAGTTCGAGAACCGGCTCGAGCGCGCGCTGAAGAGCGCCAAGGCGCGCGAGGCCTCGTACGCGCTGTGCTACCTCGACATCGATCAGTTCAAGATCATCAACGACACCTGCGGTCACAGCGCGGGCGACGCGCTGCTCGGGCAGGTGGGCGCGCTGCTCAAATCCAAGGTGCGGTGGCGCGACACGCTCGCTCGCCTCGGCGGCGACGAGTTCGGCATTCTCCTCGAGAGCTGCTCGCTCGACGAGGCGATGCGCACCGCGGAAAGCCTGCGCGAGGCCGTGCGCAACTTCCGCTTCACGTGGGAGGACCGCGTGTTCCGGCTCGGCGCGAGCATCGGCGTGGTGCCGATCACCGCCGACAACGAGGACGTCGCGTCGATACTCTCGGCGGCGGACGGTGCATGCGCCGCGGCGAAGGAAAGCGGACGCAACCGCGTGCACAGCTTCGCGGAGAACGACATCGAGCTCATGCGCCGCCGGCGCGAGATGCAGTGGGCCGCACGCATCAACGCGGCGCTCGAGGAGGGCCGCTTCGAGCTGTTCCGCATGCAGATCCTGCCGCTGCAGAAGCAGGAGACCGGCGCCCACTACGAGCTGCTGCTGCGCCTGCGCGACGAGAACGGACGCATCGTCTCACCGAACGACTTCATCGCCGCGGCCGAGCGCTACGGCATCACGCCCGCCATCGACCGCTGGGTGATCGAGAACGCCTTCCGCTGGCTCGTCTCCGAAGCCGACGAGCGCGAGAAGCTGCGCATGTGCTCGATCAATCTCTCGGGCCAGAGCCTGGGCGACGACAAGTTCCTGCCCTTCGTCATCGAGCAGTTCCATCGGAGCGGCCTCGACGCCTCGAAGATCTGCTTCGAGATCACGGAGACGGCGGCCGTCCAGAGCTTCTCTCAGGCGAACCGCTTCATCCAGGCGCTCAAGGAGCTCGGCTGCAAGTTCGCGCTCGACGACTTCGGCACGGGCCTCTCGTCGTTCGGCTACCTCAAGCACTTCCCGGTCGACTTCCTCAAGATCGACGGCAGCTTCGTCCGGGAGATCCTGCGCGATCCCATCGACCGCGAGATGGTGCGCTCGATCAACGAGATCGGCCATCTCACGGGCAAGCAGACGATCGCGGAGTTCGCGGAGAACGCCGAGATCATCCAGATGCTCACCAGTCTCGGCGTGGACTACGCGCAGGGCTACGGCGTCGCACAGCCGCAGCGGGTCCTGAAGGCCGCCTGCGCCTGAGAATCAGGGGCGAGGAGCGAAGTCGAGGCGCATCGACAGATCGATCGCCCGTACGTTCTTGGTGATGCCGCCGACCGAGATGTAGTCGACGCCCGTCTCGGCGATCGCGCGCACCGTCTCCAGGCTCACGTTGCCCGAGGCCTCGAGCCGTACCGGCCGTCCTCGTTCGCGGTTGATCCGCACGGCGGTGCGCATGTCCTCGAGGCTGAAGTCGTCGAGCATCACGATGTCGGGTCCCGCAGCGAGCGCCTCCTCGAGTTCCGCGAGCGATTCCACTTCCACCTCGACCTCGAGTGACGGCGCGCTGCTGCGAGCCGCCCGGATCGCGGCCTCGATCGAGCCTGCCGCGGCGATGTGGTTCTCCTTGATGAGCACGAGGTCGTAGAGGCCGCGGCGGTGGTTCTGCGCGCCACCGCAGCGGACGGCGTACTTCTGCGCGCTGCGCAGCCCGGGCAGCGTCTTGCGCGTATCGAGGATCGTGCAGCCGGTGCCGGCAACGGCGTCCACGAAGCGCCGTGCGGCAGTGGCCGTCGCCGAGAGCGTCTGCAGGAAATTGAGCGCCGTGCGCTCGCCGGTGAGGATCGGCCGTGCCGGTCCCTCGATCTCGAAGACACGGGTGTCCGGTGCGACCCTGTCGCCGTCACGCACGTGCCAGGTGATGCGGATCGAGGCGTCGAGACGGCGGAAGATTTCGTCCACCCAGGCCGTGCCGCAGAGGACTGCCGCCTCGCGGCAGATCACCCGGCCGCGCACGCGCTGATCGGCCGGAACGAGGGCAGCCGTGACGTCGCCGCTGCCGATGTCCTCGCGCAGCGCCGCTTCGACCTGCGCACCAAGATCGTCTGGTAGTTCGAGCATGGGGCAAGTCTACATCGTGGCCAGCCGGACCTGGCGCGCGGCAACGCATTCGGACCGGCAGATCCGCTCCTGCATGCGAAGGAAACGCAAACCCCTCTCCCCGCGCCGCGGGGAGAGGGGTCGCAGACGAAGAAGCGGCGCGTTCTAGAACGGCAGGCCGTGGCTCGCCGAGCCCATGCAGAGGAGCATCGGAATCGAGAGCACGAAGTTCGTGCGCGAGGCGAGCGTCGCCGTCTTGCGCGCGCGGGCCTTCTCTTCGTCCGTCGCCGAGACGATGCCGAGCACCTTCTTCTGGTTCGGCCAGATGAGGACCCACACGTTGAACAGCATGATCGTGCCGAGCCACATGCCGATGCCGATCACGAGGCCGTAGTAGTCCTGGCCTCCGCCACCGAGGGTCAGCGCGTTCACGAACTGGCCGGCGCGGATCAGATGCCACGCGCCCGTGAGCCAGGTGGCGAGCGCGGCCCAGCGGAACCAGAGCAGGGCGCGCGGGGCGACGTATTTCGTGATGCCTGCTCCACCCGGTCCGCCCTTGTCGGCTGCCGCTTCGGCGAGCGCAGGAATCTGCGCCACGTTGAAGTAGTACAGCAGGCCGATCCACATGACGCCGGAAAGGATGTGCAGCCAGCGCGCGAGACCCAGCTCGTTGAACTCGAGCGGTGCGATGAAGAACGTGACGACCAGTGCAAGGATGACGCCTGCGCTGATCGCCCCCGAGACGGTATTGAGCGGATTCATGACGATCCTCCCCGGCAGGACGTGACCAAGGTCACTGCAAGTTATTGTTCTGACTGGCCGTGGGGACCACGGGCCGGTTTGAAGAATAGGCGAGCACCCCCCATAATTCAACGCTGACCGGCCCTGAACGCCGCCGGCAGCCCGCGAGATCGCACCGCAGGAGCCTTCTGGCCGGTGAGCGAGTACCCTCGGCCGATGCGACCGGATTCCGATCAGGCGCAATGTGCGACCATGCCGGAAGCGGCCGAAGTGATCCAGCCGCCGGCATCTCCCTGTATCAAGATCTGTATGCCGGGTGCCGATGGATTCCTGTATCGGCGGCCCGTGCCCGGCCGGAAGTGGTGCAGGGCGGGCGTCGTGCGAAGAGTGACGATGTGTTGAGCGGGGGGCGGAACATGCGCAGATGGGCGGTGTATGCGGTGGCGCTGATCGCGTTCGCGGGGCTCGGCGGCTGTGCGGCAGCCCTGATCGGTGGGGCGGCGGCCGGCGGTTACTACGTCGGCAAGGACAAGCGCAGTGCCGCGCAGATCAGCCGCGACGGTGCGATCACGGCGAGCGTCAAGTCGAAGCTGCTCGCGGATCCTGCCGTGAAGGGACTCGACGTGAACGTCGACACGTACGAGAACGTGGTCATACTGCGCGGCGAGGTCGACAGGGCCGAGCAGCGCGCCGCGGCGGAACGGATCGCGCGCACGGTGAAGGGCGTCAAGGGCGTGCGCAACGAGCTGCGCGTGCGCGGAACCTGATCAACATGGGGTGATTGCGAATGGACGTCGTCGAGAGAATCAAGGCGGAGCTCGCTTCGAGCCCGGTGGTGCTGTTCATGAAGGGCACGCCGGACTTTCCACAGTGCGGTTTCTCCGCGCAGGCCGTGGCGGCCCTGCGCGCGTGCGGAGCCCGGTTCAAGCACGTGAACATCTTCGAGGATCCCGAGCTGCGCGAGGCGCTGAAGAGCTACTCCAACTGGCCCACCTATCCGCAGCTCTACGTGAACGGCGAGCTCATCGGCGGCTGCGACATCACGCTCGAGATGTACCGCAGCGGTGAGCTGAAGAAGCTGCTCGAAGAGGCCGGGGCGACCGAGCCCGCGGCCTGAGCGCGCCTCACGTCTCCATCTGTGGATCTTCGCTGACGGCTTCCGTCGGCGGTGCTTCGAGCCAGCCGAGGGCGCGTGCGCGCTCCTCGGCTTCCCTGTAGCTGTCCCTGAAGCGATTGCAGATGCGGCAGAAGAGCTCCGCGGTGAGCTCGGCGTCGTAGGCGGCCGAGTGCGCGGAGCTCGAATCCCACTCCATTCCCGCGACGACCACGGCCTTCGCGAGCACCGTCTGCCCCAGCGCGACGCCCGCGAGCGTCGCGGTGTCGAAGCACGAGAAGGGATGGAACGGGTTGCGCTTGACGTCGCTGCGCGCGACCGCCGCGTTGAGAAACGCCAGGTCGAAGGCGGCATTGTGACCGACCAGGATCGCGCGGCGGCAGCCGTAGGCGCGCAGTGCCTGGCGCACCTCGCGGAAGATCCGCTGCAGCGCGTCCTTCTCGGGCAGTGCCGGCCGCAGCGGATGGTACGGATCGATACCGGTGACCGCGAGCGAGGCCGGATCGAGCCGCGCACCGGGGAACGGCTGCACGTGATAGCTGTGTGTCGCGCCGCGCCTGAGGAACCCGTCTTCGTCCATGTCGATGAGCACGGCCGCGATCTCGAGCAGGGCGTCCGTCGCGGCATTGAAGCCGCCCGTCTCGACGTCGACGACGACGGGCAGGAAGCCGCGGAAGCGGCGTGCCATCAACGACGGCTCGGAAGAGGACGCCGCGGATCCGGTGCTCTGATTCTCGTTCACGGACACACTCTCACTCGGCCAGGCGCCAGGCGATGCGCTCGCCCGCGCGCAGCGGGACGAGCTCCCCGTCTCCATACGGGAAGGACGCCGGCACGTCCTGTGGTTCCTTCACCAGTGTGATCGTCCCGGTGTTGCGCGGCACGCGGTAGAAGTCGGCGCCGAATTCCGAGGCGAATCCCTGCAGCCGATCGAGCGCACCGGCCGCTTCGAAGGCTTCCGCATAGAGCTCGATGCCCGCGTGCGCCGAGAAGATTCCCGCGCAGCCGCAGGCGTGCTCCTTGGCGTGGCGCGCATGAGGCGCGCTGTCGGTGCCGAGGAAGAAGCGCGGATCGCCGCTCACGGCCGCTTCGAGCACGGCCACACGGTCCTGCTCGGTCTTCAGCACGGGCAGGCAGTAGTAGTGCGGACGGATGCCGCCCGCGAAGAGCGCATTGCGGTTCATGGAAACGTGCTGCGGTGTGATCGTCGCGGCGATTCCTTCGCGTGCTCCGCGCACGAACTCGACGGCGCGT
>QGVD01000010.1 GCA_003242685.1 Pseudomonadota bacterium
TACGGGTTCAAACTCAAACCCGTTCCGCTGGGCGGGCCCTTGGACGCGCCGCCGCTCACGGACCGCTACTGGTATCCGCTGTACGAGAAGATGGTCGAGCTCGACGTGCCCGCCATGGTGCACGTCACGGCCTCGTGCAATCCCGCTTTCCACACGACGGGCGCGCACTACATCAACGCCGACACGACGGCGTTCATGCAGTTCATCCAGGGCGACCTCTTCAAGGACTTCCCGACGCTGCGGTTCATCATCCCGCACGGCGGCGGCGCGGTGCCGTATCACTGGGGCCGCTACCGCGGCCTCGCGCAGGACATGAAGCGTCCCCCGATCGAGGAGGCGCTGCTCAACAACGTGTTCTTCGACACGTGCGTCTATCACCAGCCCGGCATCGAGCTGCTGTTCAAGGTGGTGCCGATCGACAACATCCTCTTCGGCTCCGAGATGGTGGGCGCCGTGCGCGGCATCGATCCGCGGACGGGTCACCACTACGACGACACGAAGCGCTACATCGACGCGCTCAATCTGTCGGAGCAGGACCGCTACAAGATCTTCGAGGGCAACGCGCTGCGGGTGTATCCGCGGCTCAAGGCGAAGCTCGACGCGCGCCGCGGGCGCTGAACGCGGGAGCGGCTCGGAACCGCGTGCCGGATTTCGACCGACGCCGCCGTGTGGCGGAAGAGGTGAGACACCGATGAACGAGTCAGACAGGGGCGGTGCCGCGGCACTGACCGCCGCGGCCGGCGAGGAGGCCGCGAGGTATTCGCGGCGCGAGTTCATCAAGCGCGTCATCGCCTCGGGTGCCGTGGCATCCGCGGCGGTCTACGTGTACGGCGGACTGCAGGGCTGCGGACGCGGACCGTCGGTCGCGGGCGGCGTCGAGCGGCTGATCTCGCTCAACGTGAACGGCGAGGTGCGGCGCGTGGACGTGCTGCCGCAGGAAACGCTCGCGATGACGCTGCGCTACAAGCTCGGGCTCACGGGCACGAAGCTCGGGTGCGACCGTGCCGAATGCGGCGCGTGCACCGTGCTGATCGACGACGTGGCGCACTATTCGTGCTCGACGCTCACGCACAGCGTACGCGGGCGCAAGGTCGTCACCATCGAGGGGCTCGCAGGTCCGAACGGCGAGCTGCATCCGGTGCAGCAGGCCTTCGTCGACGAGCTCGCGCCCCAGTGCGGGTTCTGCACGCCGGGTCAGGTCATGGCGGCCGTGGCGCTGCTCAGGCAGAACCCGCGTCCCACGCGTGAGGAGGCGAGGATCGCACTCTCCGGCAATCTCTGCCGCTGCGGCGCGTACGACAACTACCTGAACGCGGTCATGCGCGCGGCCGCCCAGCCCTCGGAGACCTGAAGATGGCCTACAAGCACATCGGAAAGGACTTCACGCCGCACGACGTCGTCGCGAAGGTCACGGGTCAGGCGAAGTACGCCGAGGACTTCCGCGCGGAAGGCATGGTCTTCTGCCGGCTGCTCCTGAGCCCCATGCCGCACGGCCGGGTACGCAACATCGACGCGTCGGAGGCGCTCAAGATGGAGGGCGTGCTCGGCATCCTGACGGCGGACGACGTGCCCGCCATACCTGCGCCGAACGCGCCGATCCTCACGAAGGAGCCCATGTTCGTCGGCGAGCCGATCCTCGCGGTCGCTGCCGTCGACGAGACAACCGCGCAGGACGCGATCGAGAAGATCAAGGTGGACATCGAGCCGCTGCCCTTCACGATCGATCCGCTGCAGAGCCTGTTCCCCGGCGGGCCGAACGCGCGCTCGGACGGCAACGTCGGCAACGTCGGCATCGAGCTGCAGACGCTCAAGTGGACGGCAGCGGATTTCGCGCGGGCGGGCGAAGGGAAGCTGCCCATGGGCAAGGCGGTGGAGGAGTGGAGCTACGGCGACCTCGATGCCGCTTTCGCGAAGGCGAAGATCGTCTACGACGAGACGTTCGTCACGGCGAGCAACTCTCACCACAGCATGGAGCCGCGCAGCTGCATGGCGTACTGGCAGAACGGCAAGTGCTTCGTGCACGCGTCGCTCCAGAGCCATACGTACACGATTCCGCAGATCGCGCAGTACCTCGGTATCGATCCGCAGGACGTCGTGCTCATCGCGGAGTACTGCGGCGGCGGCTTCGGCTCGAAGGGCAGCGCCTATCCGTCGATGGCCATCCCGGCGCTCATGTCGAAGAAGCTCGGCCGCCCGGTGATGATGCGCATCAGCCGCGCCGAAGAGTACTTCATCGGCTCGGCGCGCAACGGCTTCCAGGGCCGCATCCGGATCGGGTTCGGCGCGGACGGAAAGGTCCTCGGGGTGGACCTCTTCATCGTGCAGGACAACGCGGCGAACAACGGCTTCTGGGATTTCCGCGGCGCCGGCGAGGCCGTCTCGCTCGTCTACACGCCGACTGCCATGCGCTTCCGGGCCGTGCCGGTGTACACGAACCTGCCATCGCGCACGGCACAGCGCGGTCCGGGCCAGAACCAGATGGCTTGCATCGTCGAGCCGCTCCTCGACCGTGCGGCGCGTGAGCTCGGCATCGATCGCGTCGAGATCCGGCTCCGCAACGCGCCCGTGACCGGTTCTCCCGTCGGCGGCGAGCGCCGTCCGGTGACGAGCGCGTACGTGCGCGAGGCGCTCGAGAAGGGCGCCGCACGCTTCAACTGGCGCGAGAAGCTCAGGGAGAACGGCAAGCGCGACGGGTCGAAGGTCATCGGCGTCGCCGTCGGGCAGGCGTATCACCCGGCAGGCTTCTTCGGATTCGACGGCCTCGTGCGCATCACGCCCGACGGCAAGCTCCACATCCACACCGGCGTCGGAAATCTCGGCACGTTCTCACACTCGGCCACCGCGCGCATTGCCGCGGAGGTGCTGAAGGTCGACTGGGAGAACTGCATCGTCGAGCGCGGCGACAGCCGCCGTCATCTGCCCTGGAACATCGGGCAGTTCGGCAGCAATACGTCGTACACGATGTCGCGCACGAACTATGTCGCGGCAATGGATGCGCTCACGAAGCTCAAGGAGATCGCCGCGCGCGAGCTCGGCGGGTCACCCGACGACTACGACGTCGACGGCTCGCGCGTCTTCCAGAAATCGAATCCGTCACGCGGGCTCGGCTATGGAGAGGCCGCGCAGCGCGCGATCGATCTGGGCGGCAGGTACAGCGGGCACGAGCTGCCGCAGGACATTCATCCGATCACCCGGGCATCGGCGTCGGCACTCGCCGGCACGGGTCTCATCGGCGTTGCGAAGGATACGCTGCCCGGGGGAGCGACGGCGGCCTTCGCGGTGGCTTTCGCGAAGGTCGAGGTCGATCTCGAGACGGGTCAGCACCGCATTCTCGAGTTCCTCACCGTCGGCGACTGCGGCCGCGTGATCCACCCGATGGGTCTCGCCACGCAGCTCAAGGGCGGCTCCGTGCAGGGATTCGGTCTCGCGTGCCTCGAGCACATCGTGTACGACCCGCAGAACGGGCTGCCCGCGAACGTCGGCCTGTATCAGGCGAAGCCGCCGACGTACCTCGACGTACCCGCAGAGATGCAGTGGGATGCGGTCGACAAGCCCGATCCCACGAGTCCGCTCGGCACCAAGGGTATCGGCGAGCCGCCGATGGGTGCCGCGGCCGCGGCGCTGTTGTGCGCGATCTCTCAGGCGCTCGGCGGGCACGTCTTCAACCGCACGCCGGTGCTGCCCGACATGATCATCAACGTCGCCGCGGGGCGCAGTCAGTCCCACAAGCCCCTGCAGGTCCACACGCAGTAGGAGCGCCGCAGATGTCCAGGGACATGATGCCGCATTTCGAGCTGTACCAGCCGGACAGCCTCGAGAACGCGCTCGATCTCGCGAAACGGCTCGGCCGCGACGGCTGGATCATCGCCGGCGGGTACGACAGCCTGGATTGGTTCAAGGACCGCGTGAAGCGCCCGAAAGCGCTCATCGATCTCGGCGGAATCGAGAGTCTCAAGGGGATCCGCGAGACGCCCGAAGGGCTCGAGATCGGCGCGCTCACCACGCTCACCGAGATCGAGCGTTCGCCCATCGTGCGAGAGAAGTACGGTCTGCTCGCGGACGCAGCCCGCCGCGTCGCGAGCCCGCAGATCCGCAATGCCGCCACTCTCGGCGGCAATCTCTGCCAGGACGCGCGCTGCTGGTACTACCGCTACGGCGTCAACTGCTACCGAGCGGGCGGCAACACCTGCTATGCCGATACGCCGCAGGGGCAGAACCGCGAGCACTGTCTCTTCGGTGCAAGCCGCTGCGTCGCGGTGTCGCCGTCGGACATGGGAACGGCGGCCGTCGCACTCGATGCGCGCATGGTGGTGCGCAATTCGAGCGGCGAGCGTGTGATTCCCGCGGAGGAGTTCTTCATCGGTCCCGCCGTCGACATCACCCGCATGACGGTGCTCGAGCCGGGCGACATCCTCACCGCCGTGCGTTTCCCGGCCGAATGGGCCGGCGCGAAGTTCTACTTCGAGAAGGTGTCCGACCGCGAGGCCTGGGACTTCGCGCTCGTGAGCATCGCCTCGGCGATGATCCTCGAGAACGGCGTCATCCGGAACGTCCGCATGGCCTGCGGGGCGGTGGAATGCGTGCCGCGCCGTCTCAAGGTGGTCGAGCAGACGGTGACGGGCAGCGAGCCGAACGAGGAGCTCGCGCAGCTCGCCGGCAAGACGGCCGTGCAGGGAGCGACGCCGCTCAACTTCAACCACTTCAAGATCCCGCTCATGGAGAACCTGGTCCGCCGGGCGATCCGCGCAGCGGCCTGAGCGGAAGGAAACGCCATGGAGCTCGTACGGGTCAGCCGTGACGTGTGGGGACAGGAAGTCCTCGAAGGCGTGTCGTGGGATCTGCTGCCGGTGGCCTTCGGGATCGGTGCCGTGGTCATCGTGGGACACGCGATCTGGCGTCTCGTGAGGCGCCGCGCGCGGAGCTGAAGCGCATGGCTGTCGAAGCTCACGTGACGGAACGCTCCGCGGAAAGCGCTGCGCGCATCCAGCGGCATGCCGGCATCGACCGGCTGTTCCACTGGGTCACGGCGGTCGCGGTTCTCGCGCTGCTCGCGACGGGGCTGCTGCCGGTCGTCGGCGTCGAGTTCTCGTGGGTGACCATCCACTGGATGACGGGTCTGGTGCTCACGCTCTTGGTGCTCTTTCACCTCGTGCGGTCGCTCTTCTGGCAGCGGCCGAAGTGCATGCTCATCCGGCCCCGTGACGTGAGCGAGGCGCTGCAGGCTGCGCGCGCGAAGCCGGGAGAACCCGTGCGGCTGCCCGGGAAATACACCCTCGCGCAGAAGCTGATGCACCTCGCGCTCGGGCTCGCGGTAGTCGTCGCCGTGGTGACGGGTGTCATCATGCTCGCGAAGATCGACACGCCGTTCTGGAAGCGCGATCCGTATCTGCTCGCCGCGGGTACCTGGGGAGTCGTCTATCTGCTGCACGGGCTCGCCGCGCTCGCGACGCTCACCCTGGTGATGATCCACATCTACTTCGGTCTGCTGCCCGAGAAGCGGGTGTATCTGCGCGCCATGACGCGCGGCTGGGTCACGCGCGAAGAGCTCGGTGCATACCACGATCTCGAGCGCTGGCCGGGGCGCAGGGCGGGGCGATCGTGAGCGCTCTCGACGAGCTCAGACGTCGGATCGACGTCATCGAGAAGGGTTACGAGTACCTGCTCGCCTACGCGGCGCAGGGTCGCCAGGACGATCAGGGCTCGGACGCGCGTCGCACTCTGTCCGACATGCACGCAGCGCTGGAAGGGCTCGGCGAGCTGGCCGCGACGGCAGCCGCCGGCGGCGGGGCAGCCGCGGACGTGCAGCCGTTCCTCGACGCACTGGGGAACGATGCACGGGTGGCGCGAGGCGCCATCGCGCTCGTGCTGAGCAGGGCGAAGATCCCTTCGCTCCTCGTCGACAACCTGAACGCGTCGGTGCACGTGCGCGCGCTGCTCACCGATCTGTTCCTGATCGATCAGGCACTGAAGACCGCGCCCGCGGCCTGAAGCACCAGGCGGGATAGGGGCGGCGCCGAGCGACCGGCGCCGCGCTTCCTTCAGCCGTTGCCGCGCGTTCCGTCCCACACCGCGCGCGGCACGAGGACGTGCCCTTCGAAGAGCGCGCGGGCCGTGCGCAGGATTCCGGAGCGGCCGACCTGGAAGTTCTCGCCCGTGCCGGAAACCTCCAGGGTCACGGTGAACTCGCCCGTCGGGTGCTCCACGGAGAGGATGAGAGGATTGCCGCTGGGTACCTTCACGATGCCCTCGGCCACGGAGCCCGGCATCACGCAGGCGGTGGCGACGCTCACCGCGCCGAGCACGCCGATGGCGGCATGACACTTGTGCGGAATGAACGTGCGCGTGCAGACGTGACCGCCGGCGCGGGGCGGGGCGATGAGCGTCATCTTCGGAACGACCTTCTCGCGCACGTCGCCGAGGCCCATGAGGGGCCCAGCGGCGAGGCGCACGGCCTCGAGGCGCTTCCGGAACTCGGTGTCGGCCTCGAGCTCCCTGGGCGATTCGTAACCCGTCTTGCCGAGCGACTGCGCGGGAATCACGACCACCGGCATGCCGTTGTCGATGCAGGTGACGTCGATGCCTTCGACGCGGTCGCGCGTCCGCCCCGTCGGCAGCATGGAGTCGCATACCGAGCCGGCCGTATCGAGGAAGTCGATCCGGATCGGCGCCGCGGTCCCCGGCACGCCGGAGATCGCGGTGTCGCCGTCGTAGCGCACGACTCCGCCCGGCGTCTGCACCGTGGCGACGGCCAGATTCCCGGTGTTGACCATGTAGATCGACACCTTCGTCTCGGGATCCTTCGCCGGGACGAGCCCCTTCTCGATCGCGAAGGGCCCCACGCCGGCGAGCATGTTGCCGCAGTTCGGATTGACGTCCACGAAGGCCTTGTCGATTCCGACCTGCGCGAAGAGGAAGTCGACGTCGACGCCCGGCCGCTCGGACTTCGACACGATGGCAACCTTGCTCGTGAGCGGATCCGCTCCGCCGATGCCGTCGATCTGACGCGGATCGGGCGAGCCCATGACCGCGAGCAGCACGCGGTCACGGAGCTGCGGATCGGCGGGCAGGTCGCTCGCCAGGAAGTAGGGTCCCTTCGACGTGCCTCCCCGCATCAGGGTGCAGGGAATCGCTGTCTGTCCGGTGCGCGCCATGCTGCTTCGCCTGCCTCTTCAGCGGTACTCGAGACCGAGCGCCGCGAGCTTGCCGCGCATGTCGTAGATGTCGAGGCCGAGCTCGCCCGCGGCGAGGCGCTTGCGCTTCTCTTCCTCGTTCGCCACGCGCTTCTTCGCGGCTTCGGCGACCTTCGCCGCTTCCGCGCGGCTCACGATACAGACACCGTCGTCGTCCGCGACGACGACGTCGCCCGGCTCCACGCGCTGACCGGCGCAGATGATCGGCACGTTCACCGAGCCGAGGCTCGCCTTCACCGTGCCCTGAGCCCAGATGCACTTGCTCCAGACGGGGAAGCGCATCTCGGTGAGCGACGCCACGTCGCGCACTCCCGCGTCGATGATGAGGCCCTTGACGCCGCGCGCCTTGAGCGAGGTCGCGAGCAGATCGCCGAAGTAGCCGTCGTTGCACGGAGAGCTCGGTGCGACGACGAGCACGTCACCCGGGCGGCAGACCTCGACCGCGACGTGGATCATCCAGTTGTCGCCCGGCGGCACGAGCACCGTGACGGCCGAGCCGGCGAGCGACGCGCCGGTGTAGATCGGCCGCATGTACGGCGCGAGCAGGCCGGTGCGGCCCTGCGCCTCGTGAACCGTAGCGACTCCGTACCCGCCCAGCGCCTCGATCACGCCGGGTTCCGCTCGCGCGATTTCGCGCACGACGATGTGCTTGCTAATGGCCGTACTCCCTGCTGACTTTCGATCGGAAGACCGATCGGTTGCGTGAAAGGAAACGCGCCGAAGTATATCGAGCGCGCCGCCGCAGTGTCGCCGTCGCGGGAGCTCCGCGCCGGGCCATCCCGGCCCCCGGGGGCGGGGAAAGGCGGGCCTCGTCCGGGGTGCAGACGGCCCTCCGGCCCCCGGAAACCGGCCTCAGGGCCTCGATCCAAAGGTTTACGCCCCTCGTGGGCATGCCTTAGAATTCGCGCCCTCGGTGGGTAGGGCCGCCTGGGCCCGAACCACGAAGGCGGTCCGGAGACGGGTCGCCCAGTGCTTGCACGAGAAGCCCCCCGAGGGGCTTTTCGCGTTTTTGGGGACCCCGGTTTGCGTCCCGGACTTCGGCGGCGCAGGGGCGAGGGGCGGCTGGAGATGGGCCTGGGAGGCCCATTTTCGTTTGTAGCGGTGGGAACTTGCGATGACGGCGACCTTGCGAGAGCGGCTCATCGCCCTCATAGAGCCTCTGCTGAATCAGCTGGGCTATGAGCTCGTCGAGCTCGAGCACGTCGCGGGGCGCAATCACGCGACCGTCCGCGTCTTCATCGACCAGCCTGGCGGCGTCGGCATCGACGACTGCGAGCGCGCGAGCCACGAGGTGTCGGCGCTGCTCGACGTCGAGGACCCGATCCCGACCTCCTACACGCTCGAAGTCTCCTCGCCGGGATTCAATCGCGTGCTGCGTACGCGGGCGCATTTCGAGCGCTTCGTGGGTTCCCGGGTGTTCGTCGAGCTCAAGGAGCCGCGCGACGGTCGGCGGCGCTACACCGGCATGCTCACTGGCGTCGAGGATGCGGGGATCGAGCTCGAAGTCGATCGCCAGCGGGTCAACGTGCCCTTCGTCGAAATCGGCAAGGCGCGCCTTGCGTCGTGAGAAGCAGGGCGGAGGTAACTGAAGTGAACAAGGAAATTCTGATGGTCGTCGACGCCGTCTCCAACGAGAAGGGTGTCGACAAAGAGGTGATCTTCGAGGCTCTCGAGGCCGCGCTCGCGTCCGCTACCCGCAAGAAGTACGGCGAGGAGTGGGACGTGCGGGTCGCCATCAACCGCAAGACGGGGGACTACGACACCTTCCGCCGCTGGAAAGTCTTCGCCGACGACTCCAATGAGCTCGAGGTGCCCGAGCGCGAGCTGCGCCTCGAGGACGCGCGTGAGATCGATCCGAATGCGCAGCCCGGCGGCTACGTCGAGCAGCCGATCCAGTCGGTCGCCTTCGGGCGCATCGCGGCCCAGCAGGCCAAGCAGGTCATCGTGCAGAAGGTGCGCGAAGCCGAGCGCGCCCAGGTCGTCGAGGCCTACAAGGACCGCGTGGGTCAGCTCGTGAGCGGCGTCGTCAAGCGCGTCGACCGCAACGGCATCACCGTCGACCTCGGCGGAAACGCCGAAGGGTTCGTGCCGCGCAGCGAGATGATTCCCCGCGAGCAGGTGAAGCCCCAGGACCGCATCAAGGCGCTGCTCAAGGAAGTGAAGAAGGCGAGCGAGCAGACGCGCGGACCGCTGCTCATTCTCTCGCGCACGGCGCCGGAGTTCCTGATCGAGCTGTTCAAGCTCGAAGTGCCCGAAGTGGGCCAGGGGCTCATTCAGATTCTCGGCGCTGCGCGCGATCCCGGCGTGCGCGCGAAGATCGCGGTGAAGAGCCTCGATCCGCGCATCGATCCGGTCGGCGCGTGCGTCGGCATGCGCGGTTCGCGCGTGCAGGCGGTCTCGAACGAGATCGCCGGCGAGCGCGTCGACATCATCCCCTACGACGAGAACCCGGCGCAGTTCGTGATCAACGCGATGTCGCCCGCGGAAGTGATCTCGATCGTGGTGGACGAGGACGCGCACAGCATGGACATCGCGGTCGCCGAGGACAAACTGTCCCAGGCGATCGGCCGCGGCGGTCAGAACATCCGGCTCGCGAGCCAGCTCACGGGCTGGGAACTCAACGTCATGACCGAGTCCGACGCCGAGGCGAAGAGCGAGTCCGAGGCCCGCGAGCTGATCGCCATGTTCATGAAGCAGCTCGACGTGGACGAGGACGTCGCGACGATCCTGGTGCAGGAGGGCTTCTCCACCATCGAGGAAGTCGCCTACGTCCCGCAGTCGGAGCTCATGGCGATCGAGGAATTCGACGAGGAGATGGTCAAGGAGCTGCGCAATCGCGCGCGTGACGTGCTGCTCACTCAGGCGATCGCGAGCGAGGAGAGCCTCGAGCAGTCCATGCCTTCCGAGGATCTGCTGCTGCTCGAGGGCATGAGCCCCGATCTCGCGCTCGCGCTCGCCCGCCGCGGCGTGCGCACCCGCGAGGACCTCGCCGAGCAGTCCGTCGACGACCTGGCCGACATCGAAGGGCTCGCCGCGGAAGAGGCGGGCAAGCTGATCATGAAAGCGCGTGCCCACTGGTTCGAAGCGGGCCGCTGAAGGAGCTCGGAAGAGCTCGAGGTTCTAGCTCATGGCCGATGTGACAGTTTCACAATTCGCCGAGGTGCTGAAGGTGCCGGTCGAGCGGCTGCTGGCGCAGCTCGACCAGGCCGGCATCAAGGTCAAGGGTCCCGACGACCGCATCAGTGACGAGGCAAAGCTCGAGCTGCTCACGCACCTGCGTCGCAGCCACGGCCACGACGCCGACGGCGGAGCGCCGCGCAAGATCACGCTCAAGCGCAAGACGCAGAGCGAGATCAGGCTGCCGAGCGCACAGGGCCGGGCGCGCACGGTGAACGTGGAGGTGCGCCGCAAGCGCACCTACATCAAGCGCGACGTGCTCGAGGAGCAGGCTCGCCTGCAGCAGGAGGAGCTCGATCAGAAGCGCCGCGAGGCGGAGGAGGCCGCGCGGCGTGAGCGTGAGCGTCTCGAGGCCGAGGCGCGCGAGCGCGAGCGCATCGAGGCGGAGAACCGCCGCCGCATCGAAGAGGAGCAGCGCGCGCAGGAAGAGGCGCGCCGCCTCGCCGAGCAGCAGGCGCGCGAGGAAGCCGAGCGCCGGGAGCGCGAGCAGCGTGAACGCGAGCTGCGCGAGCAGCAGCAGGGTCGTGCGGCCGAGCCGCCGGCTCCGGCGCCCCGTGCGCGCGAGCCCGCAGAGGAGATCGAGGAGAAGCCGACCCGTTACGGCCGCGAGGAGCTGCACGTCGCCGCCGACGTCAGCTCGCGCCGCAAGAAGCAGAAGCGCGCGCGCTCGCGCCCGATGCCTTCCGCGGGCGAGACGCGGCACGGCTTCGAGATGCCGACCGCACCCGTCAAGCGCGAAGTGGCGATCGGCGAGACGATCACCGTGGCGGAGCTCGCCCAGAAGATGGCGGTCAAGGGCACCGAGGTCATCAAGACGCTCATGAACATGGGCGTGATGGCGACCATCAATCAGCCCATCGATCAGGACACCGCGGTGCTGGTGGTCGAGGAGATGGGCCACATCCCGAAGATGCTGCGCGAGAACGAGCTCGAAGCCGAGCTGCAGGCCGCTGCGGCCGAGGCGGGCGAGCTCGAGCCGCGTCCGCCCGTCGTGACCGTCATGGGTCACGTCGACCACGGCAAGACGTCGCTCCTCGACTACATCCGGCGCACGAAGGTCGCCGCGGGCGAGGCTGGCGGCATCACGCAGCACATCGGCGCGTATCACGTCGAGACGCCGCGCGGTGTCGTGACGTTCCTCGATACGCCGGGTCACGCCGCATTCACCGCGATGCGTGCGCGCGGCGCGAAAGTGACGGACGTCGTGGTGCTCGTGGTCGCCGCGGACGACGGCGTGATGCCGCAGACCATCGAGGCCATCCAGCACGCGAAGGCGGCGAACGTGCCGATCGTCGTGGCCGTCAACAAGATCGACAAGAGCGATGCGGATCCCGAGCGCGTGCGTACCGAGCTCGCCAAGCACGAGGTCATCCCCGAGGAGTGGGGCGGCGAGAACATCTTCGTGAACGTCTCGGCGCGCACGGGCGAGGGCATCGATCAGCTCCTCGAGGCGATCCTGCTGCAGGCGGAGATCCTGGAGCTGCGCGCGCCGCGCAGCGGTCCGGCCGCGGGAGTCGTCATCGAGTCGAGCATCGAGAAGGGCCGCGGCGCGGTCGCCACGGTGCTCGTCAAGCGCGGCACGCTCCGCCAGGGCGATCCCATTCTCGCCGGCACGGAGTACGGCCGCGTGCGCGCGATGTTCGACGAGCGGGGCCGCTCGGTGCAGCAGGCGCTGCCCTCGATGCCGGTCCAGGTGCTCGGTCTCTCCGGCGCGCCCAACGCGGGCGACGAGCTGCTCGTCGTGGAGAGCGAGCGCAAGGCGCGTGAAGTGGCCCTGTACCGTCAGGGCAAGTTCCGCGACGTGAAGCTCGCGCGGCAGGCCGCGCGCGTCGAGGACGTCTTCTCCCAGATGGAAGCGGAGAAGGCGAGCGTCATCTCGATCCTGCTCAAGGCGGACGTGCAGGGCAGCGTGGAAGCGCTGCGCGATGCGCTCACCAAGCTCTCGACGGACGAGGTACAGGTGAAGGTGATCGCGAGCGGCGTCGGCGGCATCACGGCATCCGACGTGCAGCTCGCCGCCGCCTCGAAGGCCCGCATCATCGGCTTCAACGTGCGCGCGGACGCCGCGGCGCGCGAGGCGCTCAAGGAAACGGGCGTCGACGTGCGCTACTACAGCATCATCTACGAGGCGATCGACGACGTTAAGCAGATGATGAGCGGCCTGCTGCAGCCGGAGATCAAGGAGCAGATCATCGGCGTCGCGGAGGTGCGCGAGGTGTTCCGCTCGAGCAAGTTCGGCGTGGTCGCCGGCTGCCTCGTGACCGAGGGCTACGTGCGGCGGAACAATCCGATCCGCGTGCTGCGCGACAACGTCGTGATCTTCGAGGGCTCCCTGGAGTCGCTGCGCCGCTTCAAGGACGACGTCAATGAGGTGCGCGCGGGAACCGAGTGCGGTATCGGCGTGAAGAACTACCAGGACGTGCGCGTGGGCGATCAGATCGAATGCTTCGCGCGCGTCGAGGTGGCGCGGACCGTGCAGTAGGCTCGCGATGGCTCCATCCGAGGCGAGGCTCCGCAAGCTCGAGGGCGAGCTGCAGCGGGTGCTGGCTGAGCTGATCTCGCGCGAGGTCAAGGACCCGCGCGTGGGCAACGTGACGATCACGGCCGTGGAGCTCACGGCCGATCTCTCGCTCGCGCGCGTGTACTTCGTGCCGTTCGCCTCGCAGCATTCGCCCGAAGAGGTGTGCGCGGGGCTCACGCGCGCAGGCGGATTCCTGCGCGGCGAGGTCGGGCGCCGACTGCGGCTGCGGCAGGCGCCGCGCCTCGAGTTCCGCTTCGACGAATCGCCCGAGCGGGCGGCACGGCTCACGGACCTCATCGAGCGCGCCGTGGCGCGCGACCGCGAGGCGGGCCTGCGGCGCGACGGCGACGAAACGGACTCTCCCCCGGGTTCCTGAAAGGGGCCCATGCCAAGCGGTCTCCTTCTGCTCGACAAGCCCGCCGGGCTGTCGTCGAACGCGGCGCTGCAGCGCGTCCGGCGCGCATGCGGTGCACGCAAGGCCGGTCACGTGGGCAGCCTCGATCCGCTCGCGACCGGCATGCTGCCGATCTGCCTCGACGAGGCGACCAAGCTCGCGGGCGAGATCCTGCAGGGCCGCAAGAAGTACCGCTTCACGGTCACGCTCGGTACGCGAACCGCCACGGGGGACGTAGAAGGAGCGCCCGTCGAAACCGCGCCGGTGCCTGTGCTCGAACGCGAACAGGTCGAGCGCGTGCTGCAGGACTTCCTGGGGCCGCAGAAGCAGGTCCCGCCGATGTACTCGGCGATCAAGCGGGGCGGGCAGCCGCTGTACCGCCTCGCACGCGAGGGCATCGAGGTCGAGCGGGAGCCGCGGGACATCGAGGTGTTCGAGCTCGTGCTGACGCGCTTCGAACCTCCGCGTCTCGAGCTCGAGGCGTTATGTTCCAAAGGTACGTACGTGCGCTCGCTGGCCGAGGACATCGCGCGAGCGCTCGGCACGTGCGGGCACGTTTCGGCGCTCCGCCGGCTGTACGTCGAGCCCTTCGATTCGGAGCCGATGGTGACGCTCGAGGAGATCGAAGCGGCCTGCAGGATGGGTGCGCCTCTGCCGTTCGTTCCGCTGGAGCGTGCGCTCGGACATCTGCCGCAGGTGGTGCTCGACCATGCCGCGGCGGATCGTCTGCGGCACGGTCAGCCGGTGGCGGCCGGCATCGGGCGCGCCGCCCGGGTGAGGCTGTACGACGAGTCTGGGTGCTTCCTCGGGCTCGGCGAGGCCGAGCCTTCGGGGCGCGTGCTGCCGCGCAGGCTCTTCGTCACGCCGCTCCCGTCGGGCCGGCCGAGCTGAAGGATGGAGCTTCCGCATTAACTTGTGGCGGCGCTCGCCCAGCGAGTAGAATGCCGCGCTTTTCAAGGGCACAGTCAGGTTTGCAGGACCACTTCGCAATGGCTTTAACGAGCGAGAAAAAGGGCGGAATCGTCGCGCAGTTCCGCCGCAGCCCGAAGGACACCGGATCTCCCGAGGTGCAGATTGCGCTCCTTTCGGAACGGATCAACAGCCTCGGCGCGCACTTCAGTGCTCACAAGCGCGATCACTCTTCGCGGCGCGGGCTCGTGAAGCTCGTCAATCAGCGCCGCAAGCTCCTCGACTACCTGAAGGCCACCCAACCGCAAAAGTACCAGGAGCTCGTCGAGCGTCTGGGGCTTCGCCGTTGATCGTAGGGGGCCGCGCCGTCACCGGAAGACGCGCGGCCCTTCGCGCATCGGACCACCTACATCGAGGATTGCTAGCGTGAGCGCTTTCAGCAAGTCGTTTTCCTATGGAGCGCACACGGTCACGATCGAGACGGGCGAGCTCGCCCGCCAGGCGGACGGCGCCGTCCGCGTGGCGATGGGCGATACCGTCGTGCTCGTCACCGTATGTGCCCGGCCGGAGGCCGTCGAAGGCCGCGATTTCTTCCCACTGACGGTCAACTACGTCGAGAAGACGTACGCCGCGGGACGCATCCCCGGCGGCTTCTTCAAGCGTGAAGGGCGACCCACCGAGAAGGAGACGCTCACCTCGCGTCTCATCGACCGCCCGATCCGGCCGCTCTTCCCGGACGGCTTCTACAACGAGGTGCAGGTCATCGCGACCGTGCTGTCGGTCGATCCGGAGATCGATCCGGACGTGCCCGCGATGCTCGGCGCCTCGGCGGCACTCATGCTCTCGGGCATCCCGTTCAACGGTCCGATCGGCGCCGCCCGCGTCGGCTGGATCAACAATCAGTACGTTCTCAACCCGACGGCGAAGGAGCTCTCCAGCTCGCTGCTCGATCTGGTCGTCGCCGGCACCGAGCAGGCGGTGCTGATGGTCGAGTCGGAGGCGAAGGAGCTTCCCGAGGACGTGATGCTGGGCGCCGTGGTCTTCGGTCACGAGCAGATGCAGGTGGCGATCCGCGCGATCAAGGAGCTCACCGCCGAGGCCGGAAAGCCGCGCTGGAACTGGCAGCCGCCGCCCGACAACGCGGAGCTCGCCTCCGCGGTCGCGATGCACGCGCAGGCCGCTCTCGCCGAGGCCTACACGATCACCGAGAAGCAGCAGCGTCACGCCCGGATCGCCGAGATCAAGGCGCAGACGATCGCGGCGCTCACCGCCGGCGATCCACCGAAGTGGACGGCGGCGCAGGTCGACAGCCAGCTCTTCAAGCTCGAGAGCAACATCGTCCGCCAGCGCATCCTGAACGGCGAGCCGCGCATCGACGGCCGCGACGCGAAGACCGTCCGTCCGATCACGTGCAAGGTCGGCGTGCTGCCGCGCACGCACGGATCGGCGCTGTTCACGCGCGGTGAGACGCAGGCGCTCGTGGTGACGACGCTCGGCACGACGCGCGACGCGCAGATCATCGACGGTCTCGAGGGCGAGCGCCGCGAGCCGTTCCTGTTTCACTACAACTTCCCGCCGTTCTCGGTCGGTGAGACCGGCATCCTCGGCTCGCCGAAGCGCCGCGAGATCGGCCACGGCAACCTGGCGCGCCGCGGCGTGAACGCGGTGATGCCGGACATGACGAAGTTCCCGTACGTCATCCGCGTCGTCTCCGAGATCCTCGAGTCGAACGGCTCGAGCTCGATGGCGAGCGTATGCGGCGCGAGCCTGTCGCTCATGGATGCCGGCGTTCCGATCAAGGCGCCCGTCGCGGGCGTCGCCATGGGCCTCGTGCTCGAAGGCAACCGCTACACGGTGCTCACCGACATCCTCGGCGACGAGGATCACCTCGGCGACATGGACTTCAAGGTCGCCGGCACGAAGGACGGCGTCACGGCGCTGCAGATGGACATCAAGGTCGAGGGCATCACGGCCGAGATCATGCGCGTCGCTCTGGAGCAGGCGCGCGAGGGCCGGCTGCACATCCTCGAGCAGATGAACAAGGTCATCAGCCAGCCGCGGGCTCAGATGTCCGAATGGGCGCCGTCGATCATCACGCTCAAGATCGATCCGGAGAAGATCCGCGACGTCATCGGCAAGGGCGGTGCGGTCATCCGCCAGATCACGGAGGAGACGGGCACGACCATCGACATCGAGAGCGACGGCACCGTCAAGATCGCCTCGGTGAACGGCGCGGCCGGCCGCGAGGCGCAGCGCCGCATCGAGCTGATTACCGCCGACGTCGAGGTCGGGCGTGTCTACGAGGGCAAGGTCGTACGGCTGATGGACTTCGGCGCCTTCGTGACGATCCTGCCGGGCCGGGACGGCCTGGTGCACATCTCTCAGATCTCGGACGAGCGCGTCGAGCGGGTGAGCGACAAGCTCAAGGAAGGCGACATCATCCGCGTGAAGGTGCTCGAGGTCGATCGGCAGGGGCGCATCCGTCTGTCGATGCGCAACATCGACGATCCGACGCCTGCCGCCTGAACGACGGCGCGCGCGGCGCTGCCCGTCGCGCGTGCCTCGAGCCGCCAGCGCGTCAAACGCTGGTGGAGCTCGCGGAGCCTGCCGCCTGAGGATGATCGACTCCGGCGCCCTGCCGGGCGGCGAACATCCTCAGACTCTGTTCCAGGTGGCTGCCGACCAGCCCCTGCGTCACGCTGCCGTAGGAGCGGATGACCTGGGAGAGAAAGTCGCGGCTCATCAGCGGCTCGCCCGAATGCTCCTGCTCCGCGATCACCTGGAGCAGGATGGTTCGCGTGATGTCCTGCTGAGTTCGCTTGTCGATTACGACGAAGTCGACGTGATCGACGACGAGCCTGCGAATGTCGGCGAGCGTGATGTAACGGCTCTCCGCCGTGTCGTACAGCCGCCGGTTCGGATACTTCTTGATGACCCGCGGTTCGCTCATTCCATAGCCCCCGTGTTGGTTTTTCGACGTCGTCCGTCGCCGGGCCTAGAGGGTCGGCTGGCCCGCATACCTTAGTACAACCTGGGCCGTGACCCCAAATTCCGCGTTCAGACAACCGGCGGGGGGCTCAGGCAGCCGGGACGGGGCTCAGACGACCGGCAGGGGGGTCTCCAGGACCCCCTGCAGGCGGTCGGGGCGCCAGTTGCGGATCGCCCAGTCGAGCACGACGGCGGGAGGCTCGCCGGCCAGGGCCGGTGGGGGCGTTTGTCTGAGCAGGGTCAGGGCCTGGATCAGCCCTTCGGCAGGGTTCGCGGGGTCCACCGGAACGGAGCGGCGGGACTTCGCGAGCTTGCTGCCGTCGGGTTCGACGACCACCGGCAGATGCCCGTAGCGCGGCGTGGGAAGTCCCAGAGCTTCCTGGAGCGCGATCTGCCACGCGGTGCTCGGGAGCAGATCCGCGCCGCGCACGACGTCGGTGATGCCCTGGTCGGCATCGTCCACGACGACCGCGAGCTGGTAGGCGAAGATGCCGTCACGGCGCCGGATGATGACGTCGCCGGCTGCCGCGAGATCGAAACGGCACGCACCCTGAAAGCGATCGACGAACTCCACGGTGCGCTCATCGGGAACCCGGAAGCGGGTTGCAGTCGGGCCGGGGTGGCGAGGTCCCGAGCGGCACGTGCCCGGATAGCCGCGCTCCGTGTTCGCACCGAGCTCGCGGCGCGTGCAGCTGCATTCGAACGTCAGCCCGCGTGCACGCAGCGCCTCCAGTGCAGAGACGTAGCGCTCCAGCCGGCGGCTCTGATACTCGACTTCGCCGTCCCACGTGAGGCCGAAGGCCTCCAGCGTGCGCAGGATGGCGGATGCGCTTCCGGGAACGACGCGCGGGGTGTCGAGATCCTCCATGCGCACGAGCCAGCGGCCCGAGTGATGGCGCGCGTCGACGAAGCTGCCCACCGCCGCGACGAGTGACCCCAGATGGAGGTTGCCGGTGGGCGAGGGCGCGAAGCGCCCGACGTACGGGCCTTCGCCCCTCTCGAGAGCCTGCGCCCCGCCGTGCAGCGGAAGGGTACCGGGCGCGGCGGGGCGGGCCTGAGGGCTAGCGGTAGCGGTCGTCGCGATCGCCGTACTGACGTTCGCGCCGCTCGCGGCGCTCCTGCGCCTCGAGACAGAGCGTAGCGACGGGACGCGCTTCCAGGCGCTTGATGCCGATTTCCTCGCCGGTCTCGAGGCAGTACCCGTAGGTGCCGTCCTCGATCCGCTTCAGCGCCTCGTCGATCTTGCGGATGAGCTTGCGTTCGCGATCGCGCGTGCGCAGCTCGATGCTGAACTCCTCCTCCTGAGTCGCGCGATCGTTGGGATCCGGGAAGTTCGCCGCCTCGTCCTTCATGTGAGAGACGGTGCGGTCGACTTCCTCCATCAGATCGCGCTTCCAGTTGAGGAGGATCTGCCGGAAGTGCTCCAGCTGCTCCTTGCTCATGTACTGCTCGCCGCGCTTGACGATGTACGGCTTGACGTTGCGCGGCCCCGCAAGGAGGCTGCCGGGCTCCGGAGCGTCGCTGTCGTCGACGTCGCTGCTGTCGCTGGTGTCGGTACTGTCGTTGGCGTTGAGGTGCTCCGACGCGTTCGGCGGCACGAGGTCTTCGGCGGGCGGCGACTCGGGCGCTTCCGGCGCCGGAGCCTGCTCTACTGCTGCTGTCTTTCGCATTTCCGTGGTTTCGGTACTCGTGGGGCTCTGTCGATGCGGGGCGGCCTTCCTGGTCGCCGCAGCCGCGGTCTTCCTGACATGTGCCACTGCCTTCGCGCGCTCGACAGGCTTGCGGGCCGAAGTCTTGCGGACCGCCGGGCGGCTCACCGCCTTCTTGCCCTTGGCGGCCTTTGGCGCCGTTTTCTTGGCGGGCATCAGTCACTCCTCAAAAGCCAATGAGCCTTGTGAAGGACGCGCGATTATACCGGCCACCCCCCGTGTGTACAGGGCCGGGCAGGCATCTCTCGCAGAGCGGCGTCGAGAGGGTCCCGCCGGGGCTTCTCAGGGCAGGACGACGGGCTCCGCAGGCTTCCAAGAGGGCTGTCGGCGTTCGACGACGACCGTGGTGTAGATGCCACCCCGGACGTTGAAGCGCGCCGTGAGGCGCATGAACCGCGGCGCGACCGTCGCGACGAGGTGGTCGACGATCTCGTTCGTGACCGCCTCGTGGAAGGCGCCGCGATCCCGGAACGACCAGATGTAGAGCTTCAGCGATTTGAGCTCCACGCACAGCCGGTCCGGAACGTACTCGAGTTCGAGCGTGGCGAAGTCGGGCTGTCCGGTCTTCGGGCACAGGCAGGTGAACTCCGGAATGCTCATGCGGATGGTGTAGTCGCGGTCCGGAGCGGGATTCGGAAACGTCTCGAGCTCTGTGCTGGGGCGCGTGGGCATGTAAGGGTCGAATCGCGGGTGCGCAGGGAATCACGCGGGCTTGAATGGATCGCCCGGTCGGGACGTTTACTTTACACTACGCCGCCCAAGCGCCGCCACGCACTCACAGGAATCTCGATGCGGCTGACCAAGATCAAGCTTGCCGGTTTCAAGTCTTTCGTCGATCCCACCACAGTCACCTTTCCGAGCAATCTCACCGGCATCGTCGGACCCAACGGCTGCGGCAAGTCGAACATCATCGACGCCGTGCGCTGGGTCATGGGTGAGCTCTCCGCGAAGCACCTGCGCGGAGACTCCATGGCGGACGTCGTGTTCAACGGCTCGAGCGCGCGCAAGCCGGTGGGCGCGGCTTCGGTCGAGCTGGTCTTCGACAACAGCGACGGCAAGATCGGCGGCGCGTACGCGAGCTTCAACGAGATCTCGCTGAAGCGCCACGTGCAGCGCGACGGCACGTCGACGTACTACCTCAACGGCGCGCGCTGCCGCCGCAAGGACATCACGCAGCTCTTCCTCGGCACCGGTCTCGGATCGCGCAGCTACGCGATCATCGAGCAGGGCATGATCTCGCGCGTCATCGAGGCGCGTCCCGAGGACATGCGCGCCTTCGTCGAAGAGGCCGCCGGCATCTCGCGCTACAAGGAACGGCGCAAGGAAACCGAGAGCCGCATCGAGGAGACGCGCGAGAACCTCGCGCGGTTGCAGGACCTGCGGGACGAGGTCGAGAAACAGATCCGGCACCTGCAGCGCCAGGCGGCGACGGCGCGGCGCTATCAGGCCCTCAAGGAGCAGGAGCGGCGGCTGACCGCGGAGCTCCTCGCGCTGCGGCTGCGCGAACTCGATAGCGGTGCCGAGGTGCACGACAGCGCGATGCGCGAGCGGGATCTCGCCATGCAGGCGGCGCTCGCGGACCAGCGCTCCGCCGAGGCGGCCATCGAGAAGCAGCGGACCTACCACGCCGAGCAGAGCGAGAAGCTGCAGGCCGTGCAGGGCCGCTACTACGAGATCGGCGCCGAAATCTCGCGGACCGAGCAGACGATCCAGCACACGCGCGAGCTGCGCGAGCGCAAGCAGCAGGAGCTCGCCCAGGCGCGCGCGACGTTGCGCGATCTGGCCGCGCACATCGAGCGCGACGAGCGCGAGCTCGCCGCGACGCGCGCGGAGATCGAGACGCTCGAGCCGCAGCTCGCCGACGCTCAGCGTGCTGAGACCGCCGCGGCGGACGCTCTGCACACCGCCGAAGCGGAGCTGCAGAGCTGGCAGCAGCGCTGGGAGGAGTTCAACCGGGCGCTCGGCGCCGCGGCTCAGACGACGCAGGTCGAGCGCGCGCGCATCGAGCAGCTCGAGAACCAGCTCAGGCGCCTGCGCGCGCAGTCCGACCGGCTCGCGGTCGAGCGCGAGAACCTCGCCGCGCAGGAAGCGAGCGATCAGCTCGCGCAGATCGCCGAGCGCGAAGCGCTGGCCCGCGGGACCAGCGAGGAGCTCGCGCGGCAGCTCGAGAACGCCATCGAGAAGGTGCAGGCACTGCGCTCGGAGCAGCTCGCGGTCGAGCGCGCGCTCGAAGCGGCCCGCGCCGAGCGCGAGCGGCTGCGCGCCGAGCTGGTGTCGCTGGACGCGCTGCAGAAGGCGGCCCTGAGCCACGCCGCGGGAAAGGCGACCGACTGGATCGAGTCGGCTGGCCTTGCGCAGCGACCGCGCCTCGCCGAGACGCTCGAGGTGGAGGCAGGCTGGGAACGTGCCGTCGAGACGGCGCTCGGCGACTATCTGGAAGCGGTCTGCGTCGACCGGCTCGATGAGCTGGCCGGAGCGCTCGACGATTTCGTCGCCGGCCGCGTAGCGCTCGTCGAGCAGCGGGGTTCCGAAGCCGAGCGTCCGCTGGAATCGCTCGCGGCGAAGGTGCGCGGTCCTGCTGCGGCCATCGAACAACTCGCCGGTGTCCTGACGGCCGAGACGCTCGCGGAGGCTCTGCAGCGGCGGGCCTCACTCGCGCCGGGGTGCTCGATCATCACGCGCACGGGCGAGTGGGTCGGCCGCGACTGGCTGCGCGTGAGCCGCGGTACGGACCAGCACGCCGGAGTCATCGAGCGCGAACACCGGCTGAAGGCACTGCGCACCGAGGTCGCGCAGAGCGAGGAGCGGGTGCGCGAGGTCGAGGCGCGCCTTGCCGAGCTGCGCCAGGCGCTCGAGGAAGCGGAGGGCGAACGCGATCGCACTCAGGCCGCCATCCAGAGCGCGCATCGGGAGCACTCTGACCTGCTCGGTCAGCTCGAGGCGATGCGCGCACGTGCGCAGGAGACCGCGCTCCGCCGTGAGCGGCTCGAAGAGGAAGCCGCCGAAGTCGCGCAGGAGATCGAGACGACCCAGGAAGCGCTCGCTCGCGCGCGGGCCGAGCTCGATCGCGGGCTCGCTCAGCTCGGCGACCTCGACGCGCGCCGGCCGGAGCTCGAGAGCGAGCGTGAGGAGCGTCGTGCGGCGGTTGCCGCAGCGCGCGAGCGCGCCCAGGCTGCTCAGCTCGCCGCACGCGATCTGCTGATCCGCATCGAGTCGCGCCGTTCGACGGAGAGCTCGGTCTCGGTGAGCCTCGGGCGCATGATCGAGCAGCGTGCGCAGCTCACCGGCCGGTGCGAGGAGCTCGAACGCGAGCTGGCGGGCGGCGATGCGCCGATCCGTGAGCTCGAGAGCCGCCTCGACGACCTGCTCGCTCGACGGCTCGAGGTCGAGGCCGATCTCACGAGCGCGCGGCGTGCGCTCGAGGAGGCCGATGCCGAGCTGCGTGCGCTCGAGGAGAAGCGCATTCAGGCCGAGCGTCGCGTGTCGGAAGCCCGCACGGCAATGGAGGAGGCGCGCCTCGCCGCTCAGGAGACGCGCGTCCGGCGCGAGGCGATCGCCGAACAGTTCGCCGAGACGCACTTCGATCTCGCGGAGATCATGCAGGGCCTGTCGGAGGACTGCGCGGTGCCGCTGTGGGAGGAGAAGCTCGCGGCGGTGCGCGCCGACATCGAGAAGCTCGGACAGGTCAATCTCGCGGCGATCGACGAGCTCAAGGAGCAGACCGAGCGCAAGGAGTATCTGGACCGGCAGTTCGCCGACGTGACGGATGCGCTCGAGACGCTGGAGCAGGCGATGCACCGCATCGACAAGGAGACGCGCCAGCGCTTCGAGGAGACGTTCAACCGCATCAACGAGGGGCTGAAGGAGAAATTCCCGCGGCTCTTCGGCGGCGGTCACGCGTACCTCGAGCTCGTGGGCGACGACGTGCTCACGGCCGGCGTCGCGATCATGGCGCGGCCTCCCGGCAAGCGGAACAGCACGATCCATCAGCTCTCCGGCGGCGAGAAGGCGCTCACCGCCGTGGCGCTGGTGTTCTCGATCTTCGACCTCAACCCGGCGCCGTTCTGCCTGCTCGACGAGGTCGACGCGCCGCTCGACGAGCACAACGTCGGCCGCTTCTGCGACATCGTGCGCGAGATGTCGAGTCGCGTGCAGTTCATCTTCATCACCCACAACAAGACGACCATGGAGCTCGCCTCGCAGCTCATCGGCGTCACCATGCACGAGCCGGGCGTTTCGCGCCTGGTGGCGGTGGACGTCGACGAGGCGGTGCGGATGGCCGCGGTGTGACACGAGAGGGGAGCCACAGAGGGGAGCCGTGATGTCCGAGCTGCGCTGGATACTGCTCGTGCTCGGCGTGCTGTTCATCGCGGCGCTCGCCTGGTGGGAGCTGCGCAGACCGCGTCAGGGGCGCTCCGAAGAAGAGGGACGTGCGGCGGGACGTGAGCCGGTGTTCCCGCCGGCCGACGCGGAGCACGGATCCGTCCGCAGACTGCGTGAGCCCACGCTGACGCTGCCCGAGATCCGCCCGCGCGACACCCTGCGCGAGCCGGCGATCGTCGAATCGATCGACGACGATTCGCGCATCGGGCTGCGCATCGACGGCGACCGTATCGAAGAAGAGACGGGCGACGAAGCGGAAGCGGTCGAGCCGCCCGTGGAGCCGATCGTGCCTGCACCGGAGGCGCCGCACGTGCGCCGTCCGCCGCCGCTCGACGCGGCGCCCGAGCCCGTCGAGCCGATCGTCGAATGGCCCGAGGAATCCCTGCGGAAGATCCTCGCCTTGCGTCTCGTCGCGCCGGCCCCCGAGCGCTTTCCGGGTCGCACGCTGCGTCAGGCACTGGCCGCGGAAGGTTTCGTGCTCGGGAAGTTCTCCATCTTCCACAAGCCCGGTCCGGATGCGCGCGCGGTGGTGAGCGCGGCGAGTCTCACGCGGCCCGGCACCTTCGATCTCGCGACCATGGACCTGCAGCGTTTCGGCGGGCTGAGCCTCTTCGCCGTGCTGCCGGGCCCGCTGCCGGCGTCCGAGACTTTCGACGAGCTGCTCGCGACGGCGCGGAACCTCAACACGAGGCTGCGGGGTACGCTGCAGGACGAGCACGGCCAGCCACTCACCCCGGCGCGCGTCGCGGCGATCCGTGAGTCGCTGCGGGAGGAGACGACGGACGCTGCGGCAGCGCAGCCCGGAGAGACGGAGAGTTCCTGATGAAACCCTCCGCCGCGGAGCGGATCGCCGAGCTGCGCCGGCAGATCGCGTATCACAACTACCGCTACTACACGCTCGACGACCCGGAGATCTCCGACGCCGAGTACGACCGGCTGATGGAGGAGCTGCGGGCGCTCGAAGCCGAGCATCCGGAGCTGGCATCGCCGGAATCGCCGACACAGCGGGTCGGCGCCCCGCCATCGGGCAAGTTCGCGAAGGTGCGGCACGCGGTGCCGATGCTCTCGCTCGACAACGCGTTCACCGCCGAGGACGTCGCCGCCTTCGTCGAGCGCATCCGCCGTTTCCTGCGGCTCGACGGCGAGCAGCTCGTGTTCACCGCGGAGCCGAAGATCGACGGTCTGTCGCTGTCTCTGCGCTACGAGCGCGGAGAGCTCGTCTGTGGAGCCACGCGCGGCGACGGCACGCAGGGTGAGGACGTGACCGCGAACGTCCGCACGCTCAAGGACATTCCGCAGAAACTGACGGCGCACGACGTTCCGGAAATCTGCGAGGTGCGCGGCGAGGTCTACATGACCAAGTCGGCGTTCCTCGAGCTCAACAGGCAGCAGGCCGCGGCCGGACGTCCGCTCTTCGCAAATCCACGTAACTCGGCCGCGGGCTCTCTCCGGCAGCTCGATCCGAACGTCACCGCCTCACGGCCGCTCGGCTTCTTCGCGTACGGCTGGGGCGAGATGAGCCGGATGCCTGCGCGCACGCAGTCGGGGATGCTCGAGTGGTTCCGCTCGTGCGGATTCAGGACCAATCCGCTCATCAGAGTGTGCCGCAGTCTCGACGAGATGCTCGCGTACCACCGCGAGATGGAGCTGCAGCGCGGGACGCTCGATTACGACATCGACGGCGTCGTCTACAAGGTCGACCGCATCGACTGGCAGGAGCGTCTCGGCTTCGTCTCGCGCAATCCGCGCTGGGCCGTCGCGCACAAGTTCCCGGCGCAGAAGGCGACAACGGTGGTGCGGGCGATCGAGATCCAGGTCGGGCGCACCGGCGCGCTCACGCCGGTCGCGAAGCTCGAGCCGGTCACCGTCGGCGGCGTGGTCGTCTCGAACGCCACGCTCCACAACGAGGACTACATCCGCGCGCTCGACGTGCGGATCGGCGACACGGTGGAGATCCAGCGCGCCGGCGATGTGATTCCCCAGGTGCTCCGCGTCGTGCTCGAGCGCCGCCCCGCCGACGCGCGCCCTTTCGAGTTTCCGAAGACCTGCCCCTGTCCGCTGAAGACCCCGGTGGTGCGCGACGTCACCAACACGGGAGAGCAGGGCGCTGTCGCCCGCTGCAGCGGCGAGTTCGCGTGCCCGCACCAGAAGGTCGAGCACCTGCGCCACTTCGTTTCTCGCCACGCCTTCGACATCGAAGGCCTGGGCGAGGAGCGCATCGCGCTCTTCTTCGAGCGCGGCTGGGTGAAGGAGCCGGCCGACATCTTCACGCTCGCGGAGCGCAACCGCGAGATCCGTCTGGAAGAGCAGCCGGGTTTCGGCGCGCAGTCGGTGCGCAAGCTGTTCGACGCGATAGAGGCGAGGCGCACGATTTCCCTCGAGCGCTTCCTGTACGCGCTCGGCGTCCGGCACGTGGGGGAGACCACCGCGCGCGCTCTCGCGCGCGGCTACGGGAGCTGGCCGGCGCTGCGTGACGCGTGCCTCGCGATCGCCAGGGGCGATGCGGAGGCGCGGCAGGAGATGGATGCGCTCGATCAGGTCGGTGAGACCGTCATCAACAGCCTCGCGGCGTACTTCGGTGAGAAACACAACCGCGCGATAGTCCAGCGGCTCGAGGAGCAGGTCCGCATTCTCGATGCCGAGAAACCGCGCACCGATTCGGCGATCGCGGGAAAGACGGTTGTGTTCACGGGGACTCTGAACCGCCTCACGCGAGAGGAAGCGAAGGCACTGGCGGAGCGCTACGGCGCCAGGGTGAGCGGCAGCGTGTCGAAGAAGACCGACTACGTCGTGGCGGGTGCCGACGCCGGCTCGAAACTCCGCAAGGCGACGGAGCTCGGCGTGCGCGTGATCAGCGAGGACGAATTCCTCGCGATGCTGCCGTCGGGCGCGCACGCGGGCGGCGAATAATCCCTTACGGGGGGCATCCGGCAGGCGGGGGGATCGGTGGCTGCCGGACCGGTTTCCCCGGGCTCCGGCAGCCGGGTGCTCCTCGTCACAGAGACTTCTCGATCTTCGCGTTCTTCGCGAGCTCTTCGATGTAAGCGTTGAATTTCTTTGCGTTTACGATCTGCTCGACGCGGTTCCGGACCTCGTCGAAGGCGGGCGGAGCGAGGTCGCGCGTCTCCTCGAGGCGGATGACGTGCCAGCCGTACTGGGTCTGCACGGGCTTGCGCGTGAACTCGCCAGGCTTGAGCGCCACGACGGCGTCCGCGAAGGGCTTGACCATGGTGTCCGGCCTGAACCAGCCGAGATCGCCGCCGTTCATCTTCGAGCTGTCCAGGGACTCCTTTTCCGCGAGCTTCGCGAAGTCTTCGCCTTTCTCCAGGCGCTTCACCAGGTTGTTGGCGAATTCTTCCGTCGCGACCAGGATGTGCCGGGCCCGGTACTCGTGCTTCGGCAGCTGTGCGATCTGAGCCTCGTACTCCGCTCGCAGCTCCTCTTCCGTCGCCTCGTTCTCCTGCAGAAGACGCTGCGAGGCGGCCTGCTGCAGGACGTTGAGGCGCGACACGTGCAGCAGCGCCGCCGTCTGCGTTTCCTTCGTCAGGCCGTCCTTCTCGGCCTGCTGGGCGACGAGCTCGGCCCGGATCAGCGCGTCGAGGAGCTGCTCGCGCTGCTCAGGGCTGAGCGCGGCGGATTCCTGACCCGCCATCCCTTTGGCGTAGAACTCGAAGAACTCCCGGCTGATGGGCTTGCCGTTCACCGTGGCGACAGCGTCGCCGCTCGAGCCGCTCTGCGGTTGGCAGGCGCCGAGTCCGAGCAGGCAGGCAGCGAGCAGGAGAGAGCGCTTGGGGGTCATTTTTTAAGTAGATCCAGTTGGTTGGGAGAAATACTTGATCTATTTCTTCAGCTCATCCGGGGCGATGGCCTCGATCGAAAGAGCATGGATTCCCCGCCCCATCAGGCCCGCGACCGCGGCATAGACGAGCCGGTGACGCTCGATCCTCGAACGCCCGGTGAAGGCCGCCGAGACGATCTTCACGTGAAAGTGTCCGCCCTCGCGCGCGCCTGCATGGCCTGCATGCGCCGCGCTGTCGTCGCGGATCGAAAGCTCGGTGGGCGCGAGCTCGCGCTCGAGCGCCGAGCGCAGCCGCTCGAGTCGGTCCCCCGTCATTCCTGCGAGCCGGCGCGAGCGGCATCACCCGGTTCGGTCGCGCTCGCAGGAGCCGCTCCCCCGCGGCGCGTGAGCCACAGCGCCTGAGCCACGAGGAACACCATCGTGAGCGCCGTGAGACCGAACACCTTGAAGTTCACCCAGGTCTCCTCGCTCGCATTGAACGCGACGACGAGATTCGCGACGCCGAGCGCCGCGTAGAACACGATCCACAGCCAGTTGAGGCGGTGCCAGGTCCGGTCGGGGACCCGAACGTCGGCAAGCACGACCGAGAGCAGACGCTGGACGAGGGGACGCTCGCCGATCCAGAAAGATCCCAGGAAGGCGAGGCTGATCACCCAGAAGAACACCGTGGGTTTCCACTGGATGAAGCGCTGGTCGTGCAGCAGGAGCGTCGCCGTTCCGAAGGCGAACACGAGCACGGCGCTGACGCCGTGCATCGGCGGGATGCGCCGCTCCCGCAGGTAGTCCACGAGGAGAAGCACGGCCATGGCGGCCATGAGCACGCCCGTTGCGAAATAGAGCCCGCGGGCGTAGTAGGCGATGAGAAACGCCGCGAGCGGCGCGAATTCGAGCAGGGCCTGCATGATGTCCGGCCGGCGGCCGACTGCAACAGAGGGCCGCTATGATAGCCGATGTCGGACGCCCCGGCCGGATGGCGAAGCGCCGGCTGCGTTCCGGCCGCGCGGAGGTGTGCGCCTGAGAAGGTTCCGAGGGAAAGGAACGTGAGCCAGTACTTCGAGATCCATCCGGTCAATCCGCAGATGCGGCTCATCCGGCGCGCGGCGGAGATCATCAGGAACGGCGGCGTGATCGCCTATCCCACGGACTCGTGCTATGCGCTCGGCTGCCGCATCGGCGACAAGGAAGCGCTCGAGCGCGTGCGCCGCATCCGCCAGGCGGGCCGCGATCACCACTTCACGCTCGTGTGCCGTGACCTCACGGAAATCGGTCGCTTCGCGCGCGTCGACACCTGGCAGTTCCGTCTCATCAAGTCCTGCACACCTGGGCCGTACACCTTTCTGCTGCAGGCGACGCGCGAGACACCGCGGCGCCTGCAGCACGAGCGGCGCCGCACCATCGGGATCCGCGTGCCGGATCATCCCGTGCCGCGTCTGCTGCTCGCCGAGCTCGGCGAGCCGCTGATGAGCTCGACACTGATGCTGCCGGGCGATGACGTGCCGCTCACCGACGGACGCGAGATCCGCGCGCGGCTCGAGCACCAGATCGACGCGGTGCTCGACGGCGGCAACTGCGGGATGGAGCCGACGACGGTCGTCGACCTCGCGGTGAACCCGCCGCAGATCGTGCGCCGGGGCAAGGGCGACATCGCCATGCTCGGTGTCCTGGAGGCGGTCCCGGGGGGGCGGGTCTGACCTGTTATACTCCCGGGCGCTTGTCGGAGGCCTGCACCGAAGGCCGAGGGGTCTCAAAGAACCAGCCGTGCCGAGTCCTATCCGTTCTCGTTCACCGTTCCGTTCGAACCATCTTCCGGCCGTGGACTGCGGCCGAGCCGTCGTGGTGCCCGCGTGAGCGTGAATCCTCAGTCGCGGCGCGTGCTCTCGGGCATGCGGCCGACGGGTGCGCTGCACCTGGGCAATTACTACGGCGCCCTGCGCAACTGGGTCGAGCTGCAGTACCAGTACGAGTGCTACTTCTTCGTGGCCGACTGGCACGCGCTCACGACCGGCTACGACGACACGTCGAAGCTGCCGCAGCACATCCACGAGGTGCTCGTCGACTGGCTCGCAGCCGGCCTCAATCCCGGCGTGGCGACGCTCTTCGTACAGTCCCACGTGCCGGAGCACGCCGAGCTGCATCTGCTGCTCTCGATGATCACGCCGCTCGCGTGGCTCGAGCGAGTGCCGACCTACAAGGACCAGCAGCAACAGCTCAAGGACAAGGACCTCGCGACGTACGGGTTCCTCGGATATCCGCTGCTGCAGTCCGCGGACATCCTGCTCTACAGGCCTGCGTACGTGCCCGTCGGCGAGGATCAGGTCGCGCATGTGGAGGTGACGCGCGAGATCGCGCGGCGCTTCAATCACCTCTATGGGCGCGAGCCCGGATTCGAGGAGAAGGCGGAGCGCGCGGTCAAGAGTCTGGGCGGGCGCAACAGCCAGCTCTACAGGCAGCTCCGGCGCCGCTTCCAGGAAACCGGTGATACCGATGCGCTCGAGCGTGCACGCGCGCTGGTCCAGAGCAACAACCGCATCACTGTCGCGGACCGCGAACGTCTGCTGGGCTACCTCGAAGGCACGGGCGTCAGCATTCTTCCCGAGCCGCAGGTCCTGCTCACCGCAACGCCGCGCATGCCGGGACTCGACGGGCGCAAGATGTCGAAGTCCTACGGCAACACGATCGGCCTGCGCGAGGATCCCGATTCGGTCGTGCAGAAGCTGCGTACCATGCAGACGGATCCCGCGCGCGTACGACGCACGGATCCGGGCGACCCCGAGAAGTGCCCGGTGTGGGAGCTGCACAAGATCTTCTCGGACGAGTCCACGCAGCAGTGGGCGAGTCAGGGCTGCCGGACCGCCGGAATCGGCTGCCTCGAGTGCAAGAAGCCGGTGATCGACAGGATCGTCGACGAGGTTTCGGGAATGCGCCGCCGGGCTCAGGAGTTCGAGGAGAACCCCGAGCTGGTGCGCAACATCGTCGCGGAGGGTGCCGAGAAGGCGCGCGAAGCGGCGCGCGAGACACTCGACGACGTGCGCCGCGCCATGAATCTGCGCACGGACTGAATGCGCCGGGAGCGCGAGGAGTGAAGGCATGAAGCCTCAGCTGCGGGTCGTGGCTTCGAATCCGCCGTCGGATGCGGCCGCGGCCGACGCCGAGGCCGTGCCCGAGACCGCGCCGCCGGAGCCGGTCGCCATCGTCAACGGGCAGCCGGTCACCGAGCTCCCGCGCGACCTCTACATTCCGCCCCAGGCGCTCGAGGTCGTTCTCGAAGCCTTCGAGGGTCCACTCGATCTGCTGCTGTACCTCATCCGGCGGCAGAACCTCGACATCCTCGACATTCCCATCGCCGAGATCACCCGGCAGTACATGCAGTACATCGAGCTGATGCAGGAGCTGCATCTCGAGCTCGCGGGTGAGTATCTCGTGATGGCCGCGACGCTGGCCGAGATCAAGTCGCGCATGCTCCTGCCGCGCCCGCAGACGGACGGGCAGGGTGCCGAGGAGGATCCGCGTGCGGATCTCGTGCGCCGTCTGCAGGAGTACGAGCGCTTCAAGCGCGCCGCGGAGGATCTCGATGCGCTGCCGCGTCTCGAGCGCGACGTGTGGACCGCGAGCGCCGAGCTGAAGGACCGTAAGGTCGTGCGCCTCGTGCCGCAGGTGACGCTGCAGGAGATGCTGCTCGCGTTCAGGGACGTCGTGATCCGCGCGGAGCTCTTCGCGCATCACCACATCCAGCGCGAGCGGCTGTCGGTGCGCGAGCGCATGACGGACATTCTCGCGACGCTCGAGCGGACGAGCTTCGTCGAGTTCGTCCGGCTGTTCCGGCCCGAGGAGGGCCGGATGGGCGTGACCGTCACGTTCATCGCGATTCTCGAGCTCGTGCGTGAAGGACTCATCGACGTCGTGCAGACCGCACCGTACGCGCCGCTGCACGTTCGAGCGGCGGACGGTCGCCGAGGGTTGCGCGTCGTCGGTGAGGAGACGGACACGACGTCCGCAGCAGCATCCGGTGAGGAGGCGGCCCCGGAGACGGCGGAAGAGGGTGTCTTCGAAGAGCCTTCCGCCCAGGACGAGTCCGACGAGTGGCCGGACGAGGTCGATGCAGACCTGCCGGCCGGATCATCCGACTCAGACATCGATCCATCGCAGGAGCCTGACGAGACCAGTTCATGAGCGAGTCGTACCTGAAGAACGTCGTCGAAGCCGCGCTGCTCGCCGCCGGACGGCCGCTGCAGGTCAACGAGATCGTGCAGCTTTTCGACGAGCACGTCCGCCCGACGCCTGCGGAGGTCCGTGCGGCGCTCGTGTCGCTGGCGTCGGACTATGAAGGACGGGGGATCGAGCTCAAGGAAACCGCGACGGGCTTCCGCATCCAGGTGCGCCGCGAGCTGGCGAACGAGATCTCGCGGCTGTGGCCGGAGCGGCCGCCGCGCTATTCGCGCGCGCTGCTCGAGACGCTGGCGCTCATCGCGTACCGTCAGCCCATCACGCGCGCCGAGATCGAGGCCGTGCGCGGTGTGTCCGTGAACCCGAACATCATCAAGACGCTGATCGAGCGCAACTGGGTGCGGGTCGTCGGCCATCGCGAAGTGCCGGGGCGGCCGGAGCTGCTCGGCACGACGAAGGAGTTCCTCGACTACTTCGGCCTGAAGAGCCTCGACGAGCTGCCGCCGCTGTCGGAGCTCAAGGCCATGGGCGACATCAATCTGCAGCTCAATCTCGAGGGATCGTCCTCGAGCCCGTCGGCCGGTTCTGCTGCGGGAGGCGAGGAGCAGCAGTCCGCTGCTGCGAGCGAAGAACGGCAACCCGCGACGCAGACGGAATCCGCCGCTCCCGAAGCTTCACCTGCTTCCGAATCCGAAGCCGTGACGACCGCCGAGTCTTCGGCGGAGGCAGAGGCTTCCGCGGAGGAGGAGCCTGCGCACGACGCATCTGCACAGGAGGCGCCTGAGCAGCAGGAGACACCTGCGCAGGAGGCGGTGAGCGCGCAGGCCGATGCGGAGGAGGAATCCGCTGAGGAGCGCGAAGCCGCCGAGGACGAAGAGCTTTCCGCGGCACCCGACGAGTCGCGCGAGCTCGTCGCTGCACCGGCACGCTGGGAAGACTGACGAAGGACGCGTGCGTCGCCGCACCGCCAAGCGTACTCCTCGTGGATCGCCGCGCACGGCGCAGCCCGAAAGGCTGCAGAAGGTGCTGGCGGCGGCAGGTCTGTGCTCGAGGCGCGAGGCGGAGGAGTGGATCCGCGCGGGCCGGCTCACGGTGAACGGCAAGCCCGCCACGCTCGGCGTACGCGTCCTTCCCACCGATCAGATCCGCCTCGACGGTCGTCTCATCCGGCAGCGCGCGGCGGCCGAGTCGCGCGCGTACGTCTGTCATCGTTCGCCGGGTGAGGATCTGCGCTCCTCGGGCGAAGCGGGCGCCGTGGCGCTGATCGAGCGGCTGCCGCGCCGGAGCGGGCGGCGTTACATCGCGGTGAGTCCCATGCCGCGCATCGACGGCGGGCTCGAGCTCGTGACCTCAGACGGCGAGCTCGCGGCGCGCCTGCAGCGCTCCGTGCGGCATCTCACCAGCGAGTTCAGCGTGCGCGTCCACGGCGAGCTCCGGGAAGGACAGATTCAGGGCGTGCTCTCGGGCGTGCTCGATCGCCCGCAGCCGCTCGAGGTCGAGCGCTGCGATCCCGCAGGCGGCGAGGGTTCCAACCGCTGGTACACCGTCGTCGCGCGCGGCGCGAGCGGCCGTGACATCCGGCAGCTCTTCGAGCGGCAGGGCGCGCAGGTGAGCCGCGTCCTGCGCACGCGCTTCGGGCCGCTCGTTCTCGAGCGGAGCCTGCCGCGCGGTCACTTCCGTGAGGTCACGAACGAGGAGCTGACGCTCCTTCTGGAGCAGGCAGGCAGTCGAAGCTCCGGCCGGTGATGCCGCGGCTCGACGGACCGAGCAGCACGATGTACGGCCCGACGAGGTCTTCCGGAGCCGGCAGCGCTTCCAGGCTCTCCGACGGGTAGGCCTGACGGCGCATGCGCGTGCGTGCGCGGCCGGGATTGATCGCGTTGACGCGCACGGCCGAGATGTCCTGCAGCTCGGCGGCGAGCACCTGCGTGAGCCCTTCGACGGCGAACTTCGAAACCGCGTACGCACCCCAGTACGCGCGGCCCCGTCTGCCGACGTTGCTGGTCGTGAACAGGACGGATGCGTCTTGCGACTGCTTGAGCGCCGGCAGGAGCACCTGCGTGAGCGCGAATGCGGCGGTGACGTTGACGTGCAGAACGCGGCACCACGTCGGCACGTCGTAGTGCTCGATCGGCGCGAGCATGCCGAGAATCGCGGCGTTGTGCACGAGACCGTCGAGCCGGCCGAATCGCTCCATGACCGCCTGAGCGAGCCGGTCGTAGTCCTGTGCCAGAGCCTTCTCGAGATCGAGCACCGCGATCGTCGCATCGGGCCATCCCGCGGCTTCGATCTCAGAGTGCACCTGCTCGAGCTTGCGCGAGTTGCGGCCGATCAGGATCACGTTCGCGCCATGACGAGCGCAGGCGACGGCGAGGGCGCGCCCGATGCCGTCGCTCGCTCCGGTGATGGCGATGACGCGGCCCGCGAGCTCGTCCGCTCGCGGCGTGATCTCACGGGGATCGAATTCGGCGGTCAAGATTTCACTCCTGGAAGCATCGATGTTCACGTCAGCGTGAGCCGGCCTGCCTGGGCCGCACGGGCCGCGCGCCATGCGATCCAGGCGCTCGCGAAGCCGCCGTCGTGCGGCGCCTCGAGTGCCTGCGGAAGAGCGCGTTCCGCGCGCCGCGACAGCCGCGCGGCGAGCGCCGCCCAGACGAGCAGACCGCGCAGCGCGGACTGTTGCCGGGCATCGAGCGCCGCGATCGCCGCACCGAGCGCCGCACGCAGCTCGCGATGGCGCTGCGCGAGATGCGCAGCGAGCGCTTCGGGCCAGGGCGGCCGGACGAGCGCTTCGGGCGCAATGCCGATGCGCTCCAGCTCATCGAGCGGCAGACGGAGTCTCCCTGCATGCGCCTCGCGTGCGATGTCTGCGAGCAGCTCGATCTCGCGTATCGCAGCTCCGATCGCGCGTCCAGTCTGCCCGGCGTCCGGCGCATCCGCGAGCGCATGCTCGACGATGCCCTGTGTCATCGCGCGCGCCCACCGCTCGCAGTACTGCTGCACTTCCTTGCGCGAGCCGAAGGTCGCGCGTGCGAGATCCCAGGTCGTGACGTCGACGAAGCCGCGAGGATCGAGCCGCACGGCCTTTCCCGCACCGCGCGCGGCAGCCTGAAGCTGTCGAGAGAGAGGATGCACGGGCGCGCCGCGGGCGAATCGTTCGCACTCCTCGCGCCACCACTCGAGGCGCACGTGCGCGACAGAGTGCTCGAGACCGGCGCGTAGACTCTCCGCGACCTCGCGCTCGATGCCGCAGAGCGCGGCGACGAGCGGCCGCTGATCTTCAGGCGAATAGAGCCACGCGAAATAACGTGCCGTCGGGGGCGTCGGGGCTTCGACGGTGCCTGCAGCTGCGGGCTGCTGCGATGCCGATGGCGCCATGCCTGCCTGCCGGAACGAGGGGGTACCGTGCGGATCGGAATCAGGCTTCACGGGCGTCCGTCGGCTCGACACCCGAGACGGCGCCCGTGCGCCGCGCGAGCTGCTCGACGGGCTCGAGCGTCGGCAGCGGCTGATCGGCCGTCACGCCGAGCTCGGGGAAGCGGCGCGCCTGAGGCAGCACCTGTCTCTCGAGCGAGCCCACGGCGGAGTTGTAGGCCTCGACGGCAGCGCCCAGACGCTGACCCAGCCGGCCGAGATGACCGGTGAAGTTGCCGAGCCTGCGATAGAGCTCCTGCCCGAGCTCGCGGATCGTCGCGGCGTTGCGTGCGACGTCCGACTGTCGCCAGCCGTACGCGACGGCCTTGAGCAGTGCCATGAGCGTCGAGGGCGTCGCGATGATGACGCTCTGCCGGAGCGCGTTCTCGAGGAGATCGGGCCGCTCCGCGAGCGCGGCCGAAAGGAACTGATCGCCCGGCAGGAACAGCACCGCGAACTCGGGGCTCCGCTCGAACTGCGCCCAGTAGCTCTTCGAGGCGAGCTGACGCACCCGGCTCTCGACCTGCTGAGCGTGACGCTTGAGTGCGAGCCGGCGGCCTTCCTCGCTCGCCGCCTCCAGCGCTTCGAGGTACGCGTCGAGCGGCGTCTTCGCATCGACGACGAGATCGCGCGAGTCTGGCATGTGCACGACGAGATCCGGTCGCAGCGCGCCTTCGTCGCCCACCACGTGGAGCTGCTCGCTGAAATCGCAGTGCTCCGCGAGCCCGGCGAGCTCGACCACGCGACGCAGAGTGAGCTCGCCCCACCGGCCGCGCACCTCGGGGCGTCTGAGAGCCGTCACGAGATTGCGCGTCTCGCGCTGGAGCTGCACCTGGCCGTTCGCCAGGGTCTCGATCTGAGTGCGGAGTGCCGCGAACGCCTCGCGGCGCTCGCGCTCGAGCGCCTGGACCTGCGCCTCCGTGCGCTCGAGCGCCGCGCGCAGCGGCTCGACGAGCTGGGCAATCGCAGCCTCGCGCTCCTTGAGCGCGCTCTGCGCGAGCGCCTGATCGCGTCCCAGCGCCTCGCGCGCCATGCGCAGGAAGAGCTCGCTGTTCGCACGCAGCGTCTCGCCGGCGAGCGAATCGAACGTCTCACGGAGTCTCGCTTCCCACTGCTCGAGGAGGGCGAAGCGCTCGCTCTGATTTCTCTGCACCGCTTCGAGCCGGACGCGGGCGCCTTCGAGCTCCACCTCGAGCTCCTGCACCTGCCGTGCGGCCCGCAGCTTCCCGAACAGGAAGCCCATGAGCGCACCGAGGAGCAGGGCTGCCCCGGCGGCGACGAAGGCATAGGTGGGAATGCTGTCCATGTGCGCGATCGGTCAGCGGCGCAGAAACGGATCGTCGGCCTCGCGGTCGAGCCATCCCAGCACGTCGAGCGGCGAATCGATCCAGCCGTGCGCGGGCCAGGAATCCACGCGATCCTCGGGGCCAATGTAACCGAAGCGGGCGACGAGCGCCCGCATCTGCGCGGCGCGCGCGGCGAGCACGTCGCGCTGCGCATCGCCGACGAAGAGACACTGTGTCGGCGCTGCGCCTGCTTCGGCAGCCGCGTGCAGCAGCGGGCGCGGATGCGGCTTGCGCTCGGGAAACGTGTCGCCGCACACGACCGAGCAGGCTCTGTGCCGCAGCTCGAGCGCCTCGAGCAGCGCTTCGGTGAGCCGGGTCGGCTTGTTCGTGACGATGCCCCACGGAATGCGGCGCTCCTCGAGCGCATCGAGCAGCGCTTCGGTGCCCGGAAAAGGCCGCGTGCCCTCCGCGATGCGCGCACCGTACAGCTCGAGGAAACGCTGCCTCAGGGTCTCGAACTCCGAAGGCGTCGCATCCGGGAAGCCGAGGCGCACGAGCGCGACCGAGCCGTGCGAGACGAACGGCCGCAGGTCGGCGAACGGCAACGGCTCGAGCCCGCGCTCGTCGCGCAGGGCGTTGAGCGCACCGATCATGTCGGGCGCGGTGTCGAGCAGGGTGCCGTCGAGATCGAACAGCACCGCGCGTACCGGAGCCGACGAAGTCACTGCGCCGGACCCTCGCGCTCGAAGAACGCGAGATAGTTGACGCCCGGATCGCGCGTGAGGCGGCAGTCGTGCGTGAAGGGGTCGTAGTGCAGCCCCGCGATCTCGCGCAGCTCGAGACCTGCCGCGCGGCCCCAGCGCGCGAGCTCCGCCGGCCGGATGAGCCGTTCGTACTCGTGCGTGCCGCGCGGCACGATCCGCAGCAGATATTCCGCACCGACGATCGCGAGCAGGAAGGACCTGAGATTCCGGTTGATCGTCGAGACGAAGAGGCTCCCGCCCGGGCGCACAAGGCGCGCCAGCGTCGCAACCATGCCGGCGGGATCGGGCACGTGCTCGAGCATCTCCATGCAGGTCACGACGTCGAAGCTGCCTTCCGACTCGCGCGCCAGCGTGTCCGCATCGCATACGCGGTAGTCGATGTCGAGCTGCTGCTCGGCGGCGTGAAGCCGCGCGATCTCGATCATGCCGGGCGCGAGATCGATGCCGGTGACGCGCGCGCCGGCGCGCGCGAGCGCCTCGCTGAGGAGTCCTCCGCCGCAGCCGACGTCGAGCACGCGCGATCCGGCGAGCCGGGCTCGCTCGGCGACGAAGCGCGCCCTCACGGGATTGAGCGTATGGAGCGCGTGGAACTCGCCCTTCGGATCCCAGAAGCGGGCCGACAGAGCATCGAAGCGGCCGATCTCCGCCGGATCGACGTTGCGCTCGGCGGTCGTGGATTGGCTGGTGCTCATGCTGCAGCCCCCGGCTGCACGCGCCGTGCCCAGAGACGTGCGAGCGCGAGCAGCTCCTGTTCGTCGAATGCGATCAGTCTTCCTTCCGCGACTGCGGCGCGGCCGGCGACCCACACATCGCTCACCTGCTGTCGTGTCGCCGCGAAGACGATCGCGTCGAAGGGATCGGCGTCGGGCTGGCAGGCGAGCGGCGAGAGATCGATGCACACGAGATCCGCGGCCTTGCCGGGCTCGATCGAGCCGATGAGGTGCGAAAGACCGAGCGCACTGGCGCCGCCGAGCGTGGCGAGCCGCATTACCTCCTGCGCGGCGAGGGCGGGCCGACCCGTCGCGAGCGCGTGCGCCGTGAGCGAAGCCGTTCGGGCCTCGGCGAGCACGTCGAGCGCGCCGGTGCCTGCCGCCCCGTCCGTGCCGAGACCGACGCTGACCCCGCGGCCCACGAGCTGCGCGAGCGACGACGGACCGTCGCCGAGCCGCAGATCGGACTGCGGGCACACGACACACGCGATCCCCGTGCGCGTGATGAGCTCGAGATCGGACTCGTCGAGCCGGTTGAGATTGATCGCCGTGAAGCCCGGACGCAGCAGCCCCAGATCCGCGAGCCGCTGCAGCGGCCTGCGGCCGTAGCGCGCGAGGCTGTCGCGAACCTCGACTTCCGTCTCGTGGAGCTGCATCGCGATGCGGGCATCGAGCTCGTCGGCCACGCGGCGCACGCGGGTGAGCGTCGCGTCCTCCACGCAGTATGGCGCCTGCGGCGCGAAGTGCAGGCTCACCCACGGATGTGAGCGGTACTCGTCCCAGAGCGCCTCGCACTTCGCGAGGTGCTCGGTGGCGTTCTCGGCCCAGGGAGTCGTCGCGTCGGCGACGGGCAATCCCACGGCCGCACGGACGCGCGCAGCGGCGGCCGCACGCGCGACCTCCTCGGGGAACAGATAAGCGTCACCGAAGGCGGTGATCCCGGCGCGCAGCATCTCCGCGATCGCGAGCCTCGTTCCGTCGTGGACGAAATCGGGGCTGAGCCAGCGCTCCTCGGCCGGGGCGAGCGTCTCCCGCAGCCAGCGCAGCCTCGGCGCCCGCACCGGCAGCCCACGCAGCAGCACCGTGGCCGCGCGGGTGTGCGCGTTCACGAATCCGGGGAGCAGGGCATGCGCGTCGCGGACGACGTGCTCCTGCGGCGCGTAGCGCTCACGCAGCTCGGCGGCAGGCCCCAGCGCAACGATCCGGCCGTCGCTCACGGCCACCGCGTGTCCGGCGAGGGCGGAGTTTTCCGGCGCGATGGGAAGTACCCAGCGGGCCTCGATGACGAGATCGACGGGTTGTCTTGAAGGCATGTGCGCACGAAGCGCCTCAAAAAGGGCCGCCGGCAGTATATCGGGCCGCCGGAGCGGGTGCCTCCCGCGAGGCGTTCGCTGCGCTCCGGGGCCGGATTTCCGGGCGTTCCGCGAAGGGGCTCGGAGTGAGCGTATGTGCTAGAATTTCGGCCTTCTGGAGCCTTATTCCTGCCGATGTCCGAAATCGCACGCGAAGTACTGCCGGTCAATCTCGAAGACGAGATGCGGCAGTCGTATCTCGACTACGCCATGAGCGTCATCGTCGGGCGCGCTCTGCCCGACGTGCGCGACGGCCTGAAGCCCGTCCACCGTCGCGTGCTCTACGCCATGCGCGAGCTCGGCAACGACTGGAACAAGCCGTACAAGAAATCCGCCCGCGTGGTGGGCGACGTGATCGGTAAGTACCACCCGCACGGCGACTCGGCGGTGTACGACACGATCGTGCGCATGGCACAGCCCTTCTCGATGCGGTATCTCCTCATCGACGGGCAGGGCAACTTCGGCTCCGTGGACGGGGATGCGCCGGCGGCGATGCGCTACACCGAGGTGCGCATGTCGCGCATCGCGCACGAGCTGCTCGCCGACATCGACAAGGAAACGGTCGACTTCGTCCCGAACTACGACGAGTCGGAAACCGAGCCGTCGGTGCTGCCGACCCGCATCCCCAATCTCCTCGTGAACGGGCAGGCGGGCATCGCCGTCGGCATGGCGACGAACATCCCGCCGCACAATCTCACTGAAGTCATCAACGCGTGCGTGGCGCTCCTCGAGAACCCGGACATCACGCTCGCCGAGCTCATGGAGCACATCCCGGGGCCGGATTTCCCGACCGCGGGCATCATCAACGGCGCGCAGGAGATCGCCACCGCCTATCGCACGGGCCGCGGGCGGCTCTCGATCCGCGCACGCGCTCACATAGAGGACCTCGACGGCAAGGGGCGGCAGCAGATCGTCGTCACGGAGCTGCCGTACCAGGTGAACAAGGCGCGGCTCCTCGAGCGCATCGCGGAGCTCGTGCGCAACAAGGAGATCGACGGCATCGCCGAGCTGCGCGACGAGTCCGACAAGGACGGCATGCGCATCGTCATCGAGCTCAAGCGCGGCGAGGTCGCGGAGATCGTCCTCAACAATCTCTACGCGCAGACGCCGATGGAGACGGTGTTCGGCATCAACATGGTCGCCCTGCAGGACGGCCAGCCGAAGCTGTTCTCCCTCAAGGAGATGCTCGAGGCGTTCATCCGCCACCGGCGCGAGGTCGTCACGCGGCGCACGATCTTCGATCTCGCGAAGGCGCGCGAGCGGGCCCACGTGCTCGAGGGTCTCGCCGTCGCGCTCGCGAACATCGACGAGATCATCGCGCTCATCAAGGCGGCGCCGTCGCCCGCCGACGCGAAGCGGGAGCTGACCGCACGCGGCTGGCCGCCGGGCATCGTGCCGCAGCTCCTCGAGCGCGCCGGTGCCGTTTCGACGCGCCCCAGGGGACTCGCCGGCGAGTTCGGCATGAACGGCGGCGGTTACAGGCTCTCGGATGCCCAGGCGCAGGCGATCCTCGACATGCGTCTGCACCGCCTGACCGGGCTCGAGCAGGACAAGATCATCGAGGAATACAAGGAGCTGCTCGAGCGGATCCGCGATCTCGGCGACATCCTCGCGCGTCCGGAGCGCCTCACGCAGGTCATTCGCGACGAGCTCATCGAGGTGCGCGACACGTACGGCGACGCGCGCCGCACGGAGATCAACCGCGATCAGCTCAACCTCACCACGGAAGATCTGATCGAGCCGCAGGACGTCGTCGTCACACTCTCGCACGCGGGCTACGTGAAATCGCAGCCGGTGGCGGAGTACCAGACGCAGCGGCGAGGCGGGCGCGGCAAGGCGGCCACCGCGGTCAAGGACGAGGACTTCGTCGAGAAGATGTTCGTCGCGCACACGCACGACACCGTGCTGTGCTTCTCGAACCGCGGAAAGGTCTACTGGCTCAAGGTCTACCAGCTCCCGCTCGCGGGCCGCGGTTCGCGCGGCAAGCCGATCGTGAACCTGCTGCCGCTCGAGGAAGGCGAGAAGATCAACGCCGTGCTGCCGGTCAAACAGTTCGACGAGCAGCACTTCGTGTTCATGGCGACCAGCCAGGGCATCGTGAAGAAGACGCCGCTCGCGGCGTTCTCCCGCCCGCGCTCGAGCGGCATCATCGCCGTCGACCTGCGCGAGAACGATCGCCTCGTGGACGTGGCGCTCACCGACGGGGCGCGCGAGATCATCCTCTGCTCGAGCGGAGGCAAGGCCATCCGCTTCCACGAGTCCGAGGTCCGGGCGATGGGTCGTGACGCGACCGGTGTCCGGGGCATCAAGCTCGCGGAGGGCCAGGAGGTCATCGCGCTGATCGTGGTCGGCGAGGGTCACATCCTCACCGCGTCCGAGAACGGTTACGGCAAGCTCACCGCGCTCGAGGAGTTCCCGCTCCATGGGCGCGGCGGTCAGGGCGTCATCGCCCTGCAGACCACCGAGCGCAACGGCGCCATGGTCGCCGCGCTCCAGGTGAGCCCCGACCAGGAGATCATGCTCATCAGCTCGACGGGCACGCTGGTGCGCACGGGCGTTGACCAGATCCCGGTGGTCGGCCGCAACACGCAGGGCGTGCGTCTGATGCGCCTCGAGGAAGGCGAGCGGCTGTGCGGTATCGCCCGCATCGAGGGCATGGACGGCGAGGAAGGGAACGGGCAGGAAGGCTGACGCGGCCGGGCGCTCGCGCTATTCCCGGACTCGCGTGTCTGAAGCCGAAAAGTTCTGACGGCCCGCTCGCCGAAGTTGCTAAGATCGCCGTCTCTCCCGTTGATCCACCATCGAGAAGGTACACTCGTGCGCGTTTTCAATTTCGCCGCGGGGCCGGCGACCCTGCCCCTTGAGGTCCTCGAACAGGCACGCGAGGAGCTCACCGACTGGCGCGGCTGCGGCATGTCCGTCATGGAGATCAGCCACCGCAGCAAGGCATTCGTCTCCGTCGCAGAGGAGGCCGAGTCGCTGCTGCGCGAGCTGATGGGTATCCCCGACAGCTATCGCGTGCTCTTCCTGCAGGGTGGAGCGACGGGTCAGTTCGCGGCGGTTCCGCTCAATCTCACGCGCCCCGATTCCGTGGTCGACTACATCAACACGGGATCCTGGTCGAAGAAGGCGATCGCCGAGGCGAAGCAGTACTGCCGCGTGAACATCGCCGCGGACGAGGCCGAGAGCAAGTACACGACGGTGCCCGATCCCGCCGCCCTCAAGCTCACGCCCGGCGCGGCATACGTGCACTACACGCCGAACGAAACCATCGGCGGCGTCGAGTTTCCCTACGTGCCCGACACGGGCGACGTGCCGCTCGTGGCCGACATGTCTTCCACGATCCTCTCGCGGCCGATCGACGTGACGAAATTCGGCGTCATCTACGCGGGCGCCCAGAAGAACATCGGTCCCTCGGGACTCTGTGTCGTCATCGTCCGCGAGGACCTCCTGGGCCGCGTGCGGCCGGAGACGCCCTCCATCCTGAACTACACGGCGATGGCCAAGGACGGCTCGATGCTCAACACGCCGCCGACCTTCGCGTGGTACATCGCCGGCCTGGTCTTCAAGTGGATCAAGGCGCAGGGCGGGCTCGCGGCGATGGCCGAGCGCAACAGGGTGAAGGCCGAGATGCTGTACCGGGCGATCGACGAGTCAGGCTTCTATCGCAACCCTGTCGCAAAGAACTGCCGTTCCTGGATGAACGTGCCGTTCACCCTCGCGCGGCCCGAGCTCGACAAGAAGTTCCTCGAAGAGGCGGAGGCGGCGGGCCTCACCAACCTCGCGGGCCACCGCTCGGTGGGCGGCATGCGCGCGAGCATCTACAACGCGATGCCGCCGGAGGGTGTCGACGCGCTGATCGCATTCATGCGCGAGTTCGAGCGGCGGTACGGGTAAGGCGCAACATGGCGAACGAGAGCACAAGACGGTTCCGCATCCTCACGCTCAACAACATCAGCGTGCGCGGGCTCGAGCGGCTGCCGCGCGACCGCTACGAGATCGCATCCGACATCGGCAGGCCGGATGCCATTCTCGTGCGCTCGGCGGACATGCATTCGATGACCATTCCCGACAGCGTGCTCGCCGTCGGCCGCGCCGGTGCGGGGACCAACAACATTCCGGTCGCGAGTCTCTCGAAGCGCGGCGTGCCGGTGTTCAACGCGCCCGGCGCCAATGCCAACGCGGTGAAGGAGCTCGTGCTCGCGGCGCTGTTCCTCGCGGCCCGCAACGTGTGCCAGGCGTGGGACTTCGCCCGGTCGCTCTCCGGCACGGACGCCGAGATCGACGCGGCGGTGGAGAAGGGCAAGAAGCGCTTCGTCGGCTTCGAGCTGCCCGGCCGCACGCTCGGCGTGATCGGCCTCGGCGCGATCGGCGTGCAGGTGGCGAACGCGGCGCTGGGGCTCGGGATGAAGGTCCTCGGCTACGATCCGCAGATCACCGTGCAGCGCGCGTGGCAGCTCTCGGCGAGCGTCGGGCAGGCGCTCTCGCTCGACGATCTCTTCGCGCGCGCCGACATCGTCACCGTTCACGTTCCGCTCAACGACGAGACGCGCCACCTCGTGAACGCCGCGCGACTGAAGCTCATGAAGAAGGGCGGCGTGGTGCTCAACTTCGCACGCGCGAGCATCGTCGACGACGAGGCCATGCTCGCGGCCCTCGACGAGGGGCACATCCTCGCGTACGTGTGCGATTTCCCGAAGAACCGCCTGAAGGATCATCCGAAGGTGGTGACGCTGCCGCACCTCGGCGCCTCGACGGTCGAGGCCGAGGAGAACTGCGCGGTCATGGTGGCCGAGACCGTGCGCGACTTCCTGGAGAACGGCAACGTCCGCAACAGCGTGAACTTCCCCGAGGCCGTCCTGCCGCGGGTGCCGGGCACCACGCGGCTCGCGATCGCGAACTCCAACGTTCCGAACATGGTGGGACAGATCTCCACCTGCCTCGCGGCCGCGAACCTCAACATCGCGGACCTCCTCAACAAGTCGCGGGGTGAATACGCGTACACGATCATCGACGCGGACGGGGAAATCGGGGAGGACGTGGTGGCGCGCATCCGGGGAATCGAGGGAGTATTGTCGGCACGGATCGTCTGAACGGGGGGCACCCCGCGGGGGTACAGATGCCGAAGAAGAAGCAGAGGCGCACCGCATCGCGCCGGAGCGCCCGGCGCGGCGCCGTGGCGGAGCGTCCGCTGAAGCCCGACCTCGAAGCGATCCGCCGCCAGATCGACCGCATCGACGAGCAGCTCCATGCGCTGCTCAACGAGCGTGCGCGCCTCGCGCAGCAGGTGGGCATCTCCAAGAACGCCGAGGGTCGCACGGTCGACTTCTACCGCCCGGAGCGCGAGGCGCAGGTGCTGCGCAAGGCGCGCGAGAGGAACCGCGGCCCGCTGCGCGACGAGGAGATCCTGCGTCTCTTCCGCGAGATCATGTCGGCCTGCCTCGCGCAGCAGGAGCCGCTCAAGGTCGCGTATCTCGGGCCGGAAGGGACCTTCACGCAGACGGCCGTCTACAAGCACTTCGGGCATTCGGTCCGCGCGCTGCCGCTCGCGACGATCGACGAGGTGTTCCACGAGGTCGAGGCGGGCAACGCGGATTTCGGCGTGGTGCCGATCGAGAATTCGACGGAAGGCACGGTCAACAACACGCTCGACCGCTTCCTCACCTCGCCGCTCAAGATCTGCGGCGAGGTCGAGCTGCGCATCCACCAGTACCTCATGGGCACGATGCAGTCGCTCGACCGCATCGTGCGCGTCTGCTCGCACCAGCAGTCGCTCGCACAGTGCCGCGGCTGGCTGGACGAGTACCTGCCCGGTGTGGAGCGTGTTCCCGTCTCGAGCAACGCGGAGGGTGCGCGCCGCGCGCGCGACGAGAAGGGCACGGCGGCCATCGCGGGCGAGACGGCCGCGGAGGTCTACGGCCTCAACATCCTCGCGTCCGAGATCGAGGACCGGCCCGACAACACGACGCGCTTTCTCGTCCTCGGCCGCAAGCTCTTCGAGCCGAGCGGCGAGGATCGCACGACGCTGCTCGTGTCCGTCAGCCACACCGATGCGCCCGGCGCGCTGTTCCGGCTGCTCGAGCCGCTGGCGCGTCACCAGATCAGCATGACGCGCATCGAGTCCCGGCCGTCGCACCGGAAGAAGTGGGATTATGTATTCTTCATCGACATCGAGGGTCACGCGCAGGACGCGCACGTCGCGCGGGCGCTCGATGCGCTGAAGAAACGCGCGTCGCTGTTCCGCATTCTCGGCTCGTATCCGCGGGCAGTGAACTGAGCGGCCGGACCCGTCGGGGATCGAAGGGAACTGAAGCCCGGACTGAACACACATGACCACCATCCATCCCGGTGAGCTCGCGGTGCCGGCGGTGCGCACGCTCGCACCGTACGTGCCGGGCAAGCCCATCAGTGAACTCGAGCGTGAGCTCGGGATCTCGAACATCGTCAAGCTCGCATCGAACGAGAATCCGTTCGGGCCGAGCCCGCTCGCTCTGCGCGCGCTGCAGGACGCGCTGCAGGACGTGTGGCTCTATCCGGACGGGAGCGGGCACGAGCTCAAGAAGGCGCTCGCGGCGATCCTCGGCGTCGGCACCGAGCAGCTCACGCTCGGCAACGGCTCGAACGACGTCCTGGTGCTGCTCGCGGAAGCGTTCCTGCGTCCCCAGGACGAGGCGGTGTACTCGCAGTACTGCTTTGCGGTCTATCCGATCGCGGTGCAGGCGACGGGCGCGCGACGCATCGAGGTGCCCGCGTATCCGCGCAGCGCCGTGATGCCGCTCGGGCACGACCTGGATGCGATGCTGCGCGCGATCACGCCGCGCACGCGCCTCGTCTTCATCGCGAATCCGAACAACCCCACCGGGACGTGGGTGGACGCGGGGCGGCTCAAGGAATTCATTGCGGCCGTGCCGCGGACGGCCCTGGTCGTTCTCGACGAGGCCTATTTCGAGTACGCGCGCCCGCAGGGCTGCGAGGACGGCGTCGAGTGGCTGGAGGAGTTTCCGAACCTCGTCGTCGTGCGCACCTTCTCGAAGGCGTACGGACTCGCCGGCGTGCGCGTCGGATACGCGGTGAGCCATCCGGAAGTCGCGGACATCCTCAACCGCGTGCGCCAGCCCTTCAACGTGAGCTCCGTTGCGCTCGCGGGCGCGGAGGCGGCGCTGCGCGATCCGGATCACGTCACCAGGTCGGTGGCCGAGACCCTCGCACAGCGCGACGTCCTGCGCGCGGGACTGGAGTCACTCGGCATCGACGTGATCCCCTCGGCCGGCAACTTCCTGCTCGCGTACTTCGGGCCGAACGCGATGGACGTCTTCGACGGACTGCTTCGCCGCGGGGTGATCGTCCGTCCCGTCGCGAACTACGGCCTGTCGGAATACCTGCGAATCACAGTAGGCACCGCGGACCAGAACCAGCGCGTGCTCGAGGCGCTCGCCGCGATTCTCGGGAGGTCTCGACCGTGAGCGGTGCGTCGCAGCCGGACGTGCGCCGCTATCTCGTGCAGCCTGGCGGCTCGATCGGCGGAGAGCTGCGGGTGCCGGGCGACAAGTCGATCTCGCACCGTGCGCTGATGCTCGGCGGCATCGCCGAGGGCCGAACGGAGATCAGGGGATTCCTCGCGAGCGAGGACTGTCTCGCGACGCTGCGCGCGCTGCAGGCGCTCGGTGTGCGCATCGACCGGCCGGAGGAGCACCGCGTGATCGTCGAAGGCGTGGGCCTCGACGGACTGCAGGCGCCCGCTGCGCCGCTCGACATGGGCAACGCGGGCACCGCGATGCGGCTCTTCATGGGTCTGCTCGCGCCGCAGCGCTTCGATTCCATCCTGGTCGGCGATGCCTCGCTCATGCGCCGGCCGATGGAGCGCGTCGCCGGACCTCTGCGGATGATGGGCGCCGACATCGAGACGCACGAAGGGCGTCCGCCGGTGCGCATCCGAGGCGGCCGCACGCTGCGCGCGATCGATTTCCAGCTGCCGGTCGCGAGCGCACAGGTGAAGTCGGCGATCCTGCTCGCCACGCTCTGGGCGGACGGGAGAACGAAGCTCACGGAGCCGGCGCCCACCCGCGACCACACAGAGCGGATGCTGCGCGCATTCGGCGTCGAGCTGCTGCGCGACGGGCTGCAGGTCGCTCTGCAGGGCGGTCAGACACTGCGCGGCACGGAAGTCGACGTGCCGGCGGATTTCTCCTCGGCGGCGTTCTTCATCGTCGCGGGATGTCTCGCGGCGGAGCGGGGGCTCGTCATCCGTGACGTCGGCATCAATCCGACGCGCACGGGCCTCCTCGACATGCTGCGCGAGATGGGGGCGGACATCCGGGTGCATCCGCATGCCGGCAGCTCCGCGGGTGCCGATCTCGAGCCGGTTGCGGACATCGAGGTCCGTGCCAGCAGGCTGCGGGGAATTCAGGTGCCGGAGTCGCTCGTACCGCTCGCGATCGACGAGTTTCCGATCTTCTTCATCGCCGCCGCGTGCGCGGAGGGCGAGACGCTGGTGCGCGGCGCGCTCGAGCTGCGGGTCAAGGAAAGCGACCGGCTGGCCGTGATGGCCGAGGGCCTCGGGCGGCTCGGAGTGAAGCATCAGCTCCTCGAGGACGGGTTGTGGATCCGGGGCGGCGAGGGCTTCGGCGGCGGCACGATCGACAGCCACGGCGACCACCGGATCGCCATGTCCTTCGCTGTCGCGAGTCTGCGTGCCAGGGCTCCGATCGAGATCCTGGACGTCGCGAACGTGGCCACGTCCTTCCCCGGCTTCCTCGAGACCGCGCGCCAGGCAGGGCTCGGCATCGAGCTCCTGTAGAGGTCCCGCGCATGATGAGGCCGCACGTTCCCATCGTGGCGATCGACGGGCCGAGCGGCTCGGGTAAGGGGACCATCAGCCGGGCGGTCGCGCGGTACGCCGGCTGGCACCTGCTCGACAGCGGTGCGCTCTACCGCCTGGTGGCCCTGGCGGGGCAGGCCCGCGGGCTCGATCCCCAGGACGTGGAGGGGCATGCGGCGCTCGCACGGACCATGAACGTCGAGTTCGGCGTCGGACCGCAGGGCGAGGAGGTCGTGAAGCTCGACGGGCGGGACGTCACCTCCGAGCTCAGGTCCGAGACGGCCGGGCAGGGCGCCTCCCGGGTGGCCGCCTGGCCCGAGGTCCGGACGGCGCTGCTGGCGCGCCAGAAGGCATTCGTGCAACCTCCCGGGCTCGTGGCCGACGGCAGGGACATGGGCACGGTCGTGTTCCCGGAGGCGGACCTCAAGATCTTTCTCACCGCGAGCGCTGAGGAGCGCGCTCGCAGGCGCTATAAGCAGTTGAAAGACAAGGGGTCCGATGTTAGCCTTGCCGCCCTTTCGCGTGAGATAGCCGAGCGGGACTTGAGGGATTCGACCCGAGCGGTCGCGCCACTGAAGCCCGCCCCGGACGCCGAGCTCATCGACTCCACCGGTCTTTCTGCCGATGAGGTCGTCCAGAAAGTGCTGGCGCTCGGGCGCAGTCGCTCGCTCTGGCCCTGATCCGGCCGTCGGAGCGCGTCGAGCAGGTATCGGTCTTGCAAGGATGCGGAGACCGTGGTCAACAACTACCCCGGAGATTGCCGCGGATGCGGATCCGGGCCCGTGCACGGTCCGTGCGATACAGACGGACGTGCGAGTCAAGGTATGACTGAAAGTTTCGCCCAACTCTTCGAGCAGAGCCTCGCCAATCAGCGCATTCGTCCCGGGATGATCCTCACCGGGCTCGTCGTCGACGTCACACCGGACGTCGTCATCGTCAACGTGGGTCTCAAGTCCGAGGCCGTCATCCCCGTCGAACAGTTCAAGAACGAGCGCGGCGAGGTGGAGGTCAAGCCGGGCGATCAGGTGGAGGTCGCGCTGGACTCCGTCGAAGACGGCACGGGCGAGACACGGCTGTCGCGCGAGAAGGCCAAGCGGGCGCGCACGTGGACGCGCCTCGAGCAGGCCTTCCAGAACTCCGAGATCGTCACCGGCGTCATCACGGGCCGCGTCAAGGGCGGCTTCACGGTGGAGATCGACAACGTACGCGCCTTCCTTCCGGGCTCGCTCGTCGACGTGCGCCCGGTGCGCGATACGTCGTACCTCGAAGGCAAGCCCCTCGAATTCAAGGTCATCAAGCTCGACCAGAAGCGCAACAACGTCGTCGTTTCGCGCCGCGCGGTCGTCGAGCAGGAGTTCTCCGCCGAGCGCAGCGCGCTCATGGAGAATCTGCAGGAAGGCGCTGTCGTGCGCGGCACGGTCAAGAACCTCACCGACTACGGCGCGTTCGTGGACCTCGGCGGCATCGACGGCCTGCTGCACATCACCGACATGGCGTGGAAGCGCGTCAAGCATCCGTCGGAGGTCGTGAAGGTCGGCGACGAGATCGAGGTGCGCATCCTCAAGTTCGACCGCGAGCGCCAGCGGGTGTCGCTGGGCCTCAAGCAGCTCGGGGCCGACCCGTGGGAGAACATCTCCCGGCGCTATCCGCCGGGCACGCGCGTGTTCGGTAAGGTCACGAACATCGCCGACTACGGCGCGTTCGTCGAGATCGAGGACGGCGTCGAGGGTCTGGTCCACGTGTCCGAGATGGACTGGACCAACAAGAACGTCAATCCGGCGAAGGTCGTGCACATCGGCCAGGAAGTCGAGGTCATGGTGCTCGACGTCGACGAGGAGCGGCGCCGCATCTCCCTCGGCCTGAAGCAGTGCAAGGCCAATCCGTGGAAGGAGTTCGCCGAGAACTACAACCGCGGCGACCGCGTCACGGGCCAGATCAAGTCCATCACGGACTTCGGCATCTTCATCGGCCTGCCGGGCGGCATCGACGGTCTGGTGCACCTCTCCGACATCTCCTGGGATCAGCCCGGCGAGGAAGCGGTGCGCAACTACCAGAAGGGCCAGACGGTCGAGGCGATGGTGCTCTCCATCGATCCCGAGCGCGAGCGCATCTCGCTCGGCATCAAGCAGCTCGCCAAGGATCCGTTCTCGGCCTACATCGCCGAGAACCCGAAGGGCAGCATCGTGCGCGGCGTGGTGAAGGAGGTGGACGCCCGCGGTGCGGTCATCGATCTCGGCAACGGCGTCGAGGGACAGCTTCGTGCGTCGGAGCTCGGACGCGATCGCGTCGAGGACGCGCGCACCGTGCTGAAGGTGGGCGACGAGATCGAGGCGAAGTTCACGGGCGTGGACCGCAAGTCGCGGACGATCACGCTGTCGATCAAGGCGAAGGAGGCCCACGAAGAGGCCGAGGCGGTGCAGAGCTACCGTTCGGATCAGGCTCCGGCGGGCACCACCTTGGGCGACCTGCTGAAGGAACAGATCGGCTCGACCGATCGTGGCTGACGGCCGCAGGGCCGCGCCCGCATAGGGGTTGGCGGGGCCGCGCCGCTGGCGCGGCCCCGTGATCGGGCAGAAGGGCAGGCCGAGAAGAATTCCCGAAGGGCGACGCATGACGAAATCGGAACTCATCGAGATCATCACTGCGAAGCAGAAACACTTGCCCGCCAAGGACGTCGAGCTGGCACTCAAGCAGATACTGGAGATCATGAGCGACGCTCTCTCGCAGGGCGAGCGCATCGAGATCCGCGGCTTCGGCAGCTTCTCGCTGCACTTCAGGCCGCCCCGCCAGGGGCGCAATCCCAAGACCGGCGAGACGGTCGCGCTCTCCGGCAAGTACGTCCCGCACTTCAAGCCGGGCAAGGATCTGCGCGAGCGCGTCAACGAAGGCGCCCACCGCCCGATCCGCGACTGATCCTCACTCTTCCGCCCCGAACCGCCGTCATTTCCGGCGGGGAGGGGGTCACACCGGGCCGCGCGACGGGTTGCGGTAGACTGTCGGCGTGCTCGAGCTTCCCATCCTGCCGCTCGCACTCGCTTTCATCGTCGTCGGCGTGGCCGCCTGGCTGCTCGGACGACGCAGCGCGGGCGCGCGCACCGTGCGTCTGCCGCGTGATTACTACGTCGGCCTCGATCACCTGATCAACGACCGTTTCGACCGCGCCACCGAGGTCTTCGCGCGCATGGCGCAGGTCGACGGCGATGCGGCCGAAATCCAGTTCGCGCTCGGGAGCCTGTTCCGGAAGCGCGGCGAGGTGGAGCGCGCGATCGCGATCCACAGCCGTCTGCGGGAGCAGGGCGCACCGGAGCTGCGCGACAGGGCGGCTTTCGCGCTCGCGCTCGATTATCTGAGCGCGGGGCTCATGGACCGGGCCGAGCGGCTCCTCGAAGAGCTCGCGGCGACGGGCGCATATCGCAACGTGGCGCTCGAGCGACTCGTCGGCGTCTACGAGCAGCAGGGCGACTGGGCGAGCGCCCTCAGAGTGTTCCATCAGCTTCCGCCGGCGCTGCAGAAGGAGCGGCGCAGGGCGGCCGCGCATTATCTGTGCGAGCTCGCCGAAGAGGCGCTGGTCCAGGGCGACGAGGAGCGTGCGGGGACGCTCCTCAGGCAGGCGCGGACACACGATCCGGACCTGCCGCGTGCGGAGCTCCTCAACGCGCGTCTCCTCGAGAAGCACGATCCGCACGCCGCGCTCGAGCGTTACATCGGAGCGGTGGAAGCGGCTCCGGGACTCGCGCTCGAGGTCATTCCGCGCGTGCTCGCGCTCGCGTCATCGATCGGCGAGCGGGGCGCGATTTCGGAGCTGGCCGCACGGCTGCGCGGAACGGGCCGGTTCTCGTCGCGGCAGATCGCCTGGCTCCTCGCGACTGCGTTGCCGTCGGATGCGACGGGCGAGCTCGCGGACGCGGTGACCGAACTCCTCGCCGAGTGCGGTCCGACGAACGGCGCGCTCACGATCGGCACGCTCCTCACCCGCATCGGCGATGCGGGCGGCCGCTACCAGTGCGAGCAGTGCGGACTGCACAGCGTCGGCTGGTTCTGGCGCTGCCCGAAATGCCGCACCTGGGACTGTCTGCGGCCCGTGGTGTTCTCCTGGTCCGAGCGCGCAGAGGAAACCGCTCGCGCGTGAATCGGCGCGATCGCGGCGCGAATCGCGCTCGGCGCGCCGCCCGGCGCCTCCTACTCTCTGCGCCCGTCGGCGGCGCGTGCCGCCGTTCACTGCATGGAGGCGCATCATGCGAAAGCTTCGTTCACTGCTGGCACTGACTCTCGCGGCTCCGTTCGCCGCCTGGGCGGGTCCCGTCAACATCAACACGGCCGACGCGGCCACACTGGCGAAGGAGCTCAAGGGAATCGGTCTCGCGCGGGCACAGGCGATCGTCGCCTATCGCGAACAGCACGGTCCCTTCAAGTCGGCCGACGAGCTCACGCTGGTCAAGGGTATCGGCCAGAAGGTGGTCGACGAGAACCGGGCGAACATCCGCGTCGACACGGACCGTGCCGCTCCTCAGGCGGCGAAATCCGAATCACCCGGGTCCTGACTTCCTGTTGCCGCCCCCGAGGCGGCCGGCGATCGCGCAGTACCACCCGCTGCCGTCGTGCCTGCCGATGCACGCCGCTGCGTGCATCGGCTTTCTTTTCGCGCGATTCAGACGGGCGGCGCCGTACCGGCTAAACTTGGCGGATCGTTTCGGATTCTCGCAAGGGAGTGGTGCATGAGCCTCAAGTCGGTCATCCGTACGGCAGTCTTTCCCGTCGCCGGCCGCGGTACGCGTTTCCTCCCGGCGACGAAGGCGAGCCCGAAGGAGATGCTGCCGGTCGTCGACAAGCCGCTCATTCAGTACGCCGTGGAAGAGGCGCTGGCGGCGGGTGCGACGCGGCTCGTGTTCATCACGGGCGCTTCCAAGCGTGCCATCGAGGATCACTTCGATTCCGACCAGGAGCTCGAGCACATGCTCGAACGGCAGGGCAAGAGCGATCTCCTCAATCAGATCCGCAGCGTCCTGCCATCGTATGCGGCCTGCATCTTCATCCGCCAGCCGGCGCCTCTCGGGCTCGGCCACGCCGTACTCTGCGCGCAGCCGGCGGTCGGATCCGAGCCGTTCTTCGTACATCTCGCCGACGACCTCATCCGCAGCGACGTGCCGTGCCTCAAGCAGATGGCGGAGGTGTATGCGGCCAAGCGCGCGAGCGTGCTGGGCGTCGAAGTCGTGCCGCGCAGGGAGACGGACAAGTACGGCATCGTCGAGGTGGAAGCAGAGCGCTCCGCGACGAGCCGCGTGCGCAGCATCGTCGAGAAGCCGAAGCCGGCCGTCGCTCCGTCGACGCTGGCAGTGGTGGGTCGGTACGTCCTCACGCCGTCGATCTTCGAGCATCTCGAGAAGATCGACCGCGGCGCGGGCGGGGAGATCCAGCTCACCGACGGCATCGCTTCCCTGATGCAGGAAGAGGCCGTCTACGCCTATCGCTTCACGGGCAAGCGTTACGACTGCGGCAGCAAGCTCGGCTATCTGCAGGCCACGGTCGAATACGCTCTCGGCCACCCGCAGCTCGGAAAGGATTTCCGCGCATACCTGCAGACGCTCACGCGCGGCGGGCGGCGGACCGCGAGAAAGTCCGCGAAGAAGCGGCGCTCCCGCCGCTGAGCCGTTCGATACTCCGCTCTGCCCGCGGCCGGAAGAGCGGTTCAGGCTTCCTGCGCCTGCGCCGCGTCCGCGCGGGGCAGCCACACGGAAACCAGCGCGCCTCCGTCCGTCCGGTTCGCGAGGCTCAGGCGACCGCCGTGCGCTTCGACGATCTCGCGGCACAGCGTGAGTCCGAGCCCCGTGCCGGTCGGCTTCGTAGAGAAGAACGGCAGCAGTGCGTCGCGCAGGACCTCTTCCGTGAGTCCCGCGCCGCGGTCCGCCACCTCGATCACGAATCCGCCGCCGTGCTCGCTCACGGAAACGGTGATCTCCTCCGGAGGAGAGCCGGACTCCGCGGCGTTCTTGAGCAGGTTGATCATGACCTGCTCGAGCTGACTGGAATCGAAATGCCCCGGCCGCTCGGGCAGAGTCCCGCACACGCGGAACGTCGCGGCTCCTTCGAGGCGGGCCAGGAACGTGGGCCACGGGACCGCCTGCGGGCGCGGCCGCGGAAGCTTCGCGAAACGCGCGTAACCCTCGATGAACGTCGTGAGGTGTGCCGCGCGATTCTCGATCGTCGAGAAGACGCGTTCGAGCTGCACGGGATCGGGCTCGTGAACGAGCAGCCGGCCCGAATGCGCCAGAGACGAGATCGGCGCGAGCGAGTTGTTGAGCTCGTGCGCGATCACGCGGATCACGCGCTTCCAGATGGCGACTTCCTGCGCGGCGAGCTCGCGCGTGAGCTGCTTGAGGAGCACCAGCCGGTGCGGCTGGGTGTTGAGCAGAAAGCGGCGCTGCGACAGGTGGAAGACGTGCGATTCACCGGCGACGTCCATGGTGAAGAGCCGGTCGCCTTCCGCGGCGAGCGCCTCGCGCAGCGCCGGCGGTGCGCCACCGAGCACGCTGGACAGCTCGAGACCCTCGAGCTTGCGGCCGCCCATCAGGAGCTGCCGAGCGGCGACGTTGCTGTAGACCACCCGGTCGGCGGCGTTGGTCAGCACCAGCGCGAGCGGTGAGGTCTGAATCATCGTATCGAGCAGCAGCTCGCGCTGATACAGATCCAGCCGCTCGCGGCGCAGCAGCTCGCCGAGCGAGTTGTAGGCCGTCACGAGCTCATGCAGCTCTCGCGCGGCCGGCGGGCTGACGCTGATGCTGAAGTCGTGGTCCCTCAGGCTCACGATGCCGTCGCGCACCGCGTTGAGCACGCGCATCCACGGTTCGGTCACGCGTGCCGAAAGCCACACGATGAACGGCGCAAGGATCAGCACTGTGAGTCCCGCACCGAGCCAGGCGGAACCGAGCCAGCGCGTCGCGAGGGCGGCGCCCACCGCGGCGGCGACGCCGACGAGCGCAACGGCCAGGGCAACCCGGCCGGCGAGCGAGGTACGTGGTCGCATCAGGAGTCCGATGCCGGCCGGACGCTTTCAGTCGTCTTGATGCCCAGCTTTTCCATGCGGCGATAGAGTGCCTGACGCGAGAGACCCAGGTCACGCGCCGCATGCGCGATGACTCCCTGCGCGCGCTCGAGAGCCTGCTCGATCGTCCTGCGGTCGAGCACCGGCTCGTCGGCGGGTGAAGAAGGCGTTTCGGGAAGATTGAGATCGCCGGCCCTGATCGTGGGCTCCGGCGCCAGCAGGCAGGCGCGACGGATCACGTTCTGCAGCTCGCGCACGTTGCCGGGCCAGTCGTAGCGCACGAGCGCCCGCTCGGCATCCGGCGCGAGCGTGTAGCCGGGCGTCAGGAAATGCTTCGCGAGCGGCAGGATGTCCTCACGGCGCTTCGCGAGCGGCGGCAGCTGCAGCTCGATGACGTTGAGCCGGTAGTAAAGGTCCTCGCGGAAGCGCCCCTCGCGGATCATCTGCAGGAGATTGGCGTTCGTCGCCGCGATGATGCGCACCTTCGTGCGCCGCGTGACGTTGGAGCCGAGACGCTCGAACTCGCCGGTCTGCAGCACCCGCAGGAGCTTCGCCTGCCCGCTGCCCGAGAGATTGCCGAGCTCGTCGAGGAACAGCGTGCCGCCATTCGCCGCCTCGAATCGCCCGATGCGGGCCTTCGCGCCGGTGAACGCGCCGGCTTCCGTGCCGAACAGCTCGGCCTCCATGAGCTCGTCCGGCAGCGCACCGACGTTCACCTTGAGATAGGGCTTGTCGCGCACCGACGAGTTCGCCTGCACGATGTCGGCGATGACTTCCTTGCCGGCGCCGTTGGGACCGGTGATGAGCACCGGTACGTCCGCATGCGCGACCTGCGTGGCCATGGAGACGATCGTGTGCATCGAATCGCTCTCGTACACGAGGCCGCGCAGGTCGAAGCGTTCCGCGAGCTCGGCGCGCGCCGCCCGGCGCCGCTCGCGAATGGCGCGCGTCTCGGCCTGGGCGCTGCGCAGGTCGAGGAGATTGCGCACGGTGGTGAGGAGCCGCGCGTCGTCCCAGGGCTTGGCGATGTAGTCGGCGGCGCCCGCCTTCACCAGCTCGACGGCGGTCTCGAGATGCGTCCAGGCGGTGAGCAGAATGATCGGCACGTCGCCGTGCCGGGAACGGATCTCCCGGAAGAGACGTATGCCTTCCTCGCCGCTCGTCGCTTCGCGCCGGAAGTTCATGTCCTGGATCACGAGCTCCACCTCGTGACGTGCGAGCGCGGCGAGGCCTTCCTCGGGCCCGCGCGCGGTGAGCACCCGTACCCCGTGGAACGAAAGCAGCACGTCGAGCGCCGTGAGCACGGCCTCGTTGTCGTCGATGACCAGCACCGTCCGGTTGGTCAAGCTCGCCCGCAGACTTTCCGTGGATACCTCGTTCATGGGCTTGGATGCAGCGGCCGTTCGGGGGGTTGCGGCTCCTGGACGATCGATCCTCGGGAAAGGGCCGCAAGTATGACACGTGCCCGCGGGCCCCGAAGGGCCGCGGGCACGACACCGGCTAAACCGTACGTGTCGCGACGGCCGGCGGGATCGACGCCGCACGCCGTGCCGGCTGCCAGGCCGCGAGCTGGCCCAGGATCCACAGCACGAGCACGCCGCCGACGAGATAGTAGAGATCGAGCCGGGGGAGCTCGTACTCGACGGACAGCCAGTAGCCGGCGCCCAGGGCGAGCGCACAGCCGACGACCACGCCCGTCGTCGTGATCAGCCAGTTCTCGACCAGGAAGTACCGCACGATGTCGGCCCGCCGCGCACCGACCGCCCGCCGCGTTCCGATCTGCTTGGTTCGCGTGCTGACGTTGAACGTCGCGAGCCCGAAGATGCCGAGTGCCGTGATCGCGAGCAGGAGCGTCGTCACCGCGACGAGGAAGATCCCCATGTTGCGATCGCCGAGGTAGCTGCGCTTCCTGTACGTCTCGAGCGGCCGTACCGCGGCGATCACGCGGTTCGGATTGGACGTGGACAGGTACTCCTCGGCAAGGCGCATCGTCTCGTGCAGCCGTCCCGGCTTCGTGCGCACGAGGTAGTTGCTGCGCGGTCCGAAGGGAAACGCGAGTCGCGGCGCGAAGAACACGTGGTCGACCTTGTCCCAGCTCACCCAGGAGCCGTGCATGTGCTCCACGATGCCGACGATCGTCGCGGGAGTGCGGTTCATGTCGTAGACGACCTTGCCCAGGGCATCTCCGTCCGGGAACAGCTCGCGCGCGAGCGCCTTCGTCACGATGATCTGGGGCGCGAAGTCCGAAGCCTTCTCCAGGGAGCGGGGCGGAAGGATCTCGTGCTCATGGAAGGCCCGTCCGGCGACGAGGCGCACGCCCAGCGCTTCGAGTCCCTGATGATCGATCTCGAAGTAGTTGGCGGGCTTCGCATTGACCGTATCTCCCGGCTCGACGGAGAGGCCGGTGCTGCTGCCGCCGCCCGAGAGCGGCACCGCATTGATCGGCGTCACCGCGACGACGCCGTCGAGGCTGCGCAGCCAGGCCACGTCCTCGCGAATCGTCGACTCGAGATCGAAATCTTCGGTGAAACCCTCGCTCGCGATGGTGAAGATGTTCTCGACGTCCATGCCGGTGGGACGTCCGATCTTGTCCACGCGCTGCTTGACGATGTAGACGGCGTTGACGAGCACCGCCAGAGCGATGGCGATCTGCAGCGAGACGAGGATGGCTCCCGTCCGGTTGCGCAGCAGGGCCGAGAGTATGGGACGTACGTGAAGGTTCATCGTGTATTCCTCGTATCGGGCCTTTCGCGCGTATGCGCTCACTGGCTCCTCAGGTAGCTGGCCGGCGGCACGCGCCCGATGCGCCAGGCGGGATAGAAACCGGCGGCGAGCGCCGACACCACCGCGAGCACGAGAGCCGCGACGACGCTGGCGGCATCGAAGTGCGCCAGTGCCTGGATACCGCCGCGTTCGCCCGGAATTCCGGTGTCGTAGAGTGCGCGCACGCCGTAGAGGCCCAGCCAGCTCAGCGCGAGCCCGAGCAGCGCGCCCGCCGTGGCGATGACGCCGACCTCGACGAGATGCTGTGCGAAGATCTCACGGCGGCTCGCACCGAGCGCCCGACGCACGCCGCTGATTGCCGCGCTGCTCAGAAACTTGGCGAGCAGCAGCCCCACGGTGTTGATGAGGCACACCGCGAGGAACGCGAAGGCGAGACCCAGCAGCACGCGGTTGTCGTCCTGGACGACCTCCTGCGCCTCGAGCCACTGCGCGACGTTCGACAGACGGTTGTTCTTGGGCCGCTGGAAGCGCCCCAGAGCGCGCTGCTCGGCCCAGTAGGCGTCGATGAACGCCTGCATCCGCTCGCGCGCCTCGGCCGTGGGCAGCTCCACCCACATCTGCAGCCAGACGCACTCCGAAGCGAGGAAGTCCTCGAATGTATCGAGATCCTCGGGCTTCCAGCAGTTCGTGTTGCCGGCGCTGAGCTGCTGGAGCGACGGACCCCAGCCCCAGGGGATGTACACGTCCTCGGGCTCATCGAAGGAGCCGGTGTTGAGGTCGTAGAAGCGCGGCTGCGGCGCCCATTCGTCGAGCACGCCGACGACGCGGAACTCGCGGTCGTTGAGCCGCACCGTGCGGCCGACGCTGTTCTCACCGCCGAAGAGCTTCTCGTTCTGCTCGCGGCTCAGCACGATCACGGGCTCGGGCGGATCGTCGGCGTCCCTGCGCCAGCCGCCGCCGTAGAGGAACGGCACGTCGAACATGGGGAAGAAGTCCGCGGTCGTGACGCGCATCGAGATGCGCTCGGGCCGTCCGCCGCTCGTGCCGCCCGCGATCACGCCGATCGCGCGGTACATGACCACCTTGTGCTCCGGGATGTCGGAGGCGTAGAGCCGCATCGCGTCACGATAGGTGAGCTGCGGCGGCGGCAGATCGGGCCGCTTCTTGTCGTGCGGCTCGTTGGGGTCCCACGAGTCCATCGTGACGGCGTAGAGCCGGTCGTTCTTCCACCATATCGGGTTGCCGGACATCGCGTGATAGATGGTGATCGTCATCACGCACACGGCGATGCCGAGCGCGATCGCGACCACCATCAGCGCGGTGAGCCCCGGGTTGCGCCGGAAGCTCTTCAGGGCGAGCCGCATGTAGTAGCCGAGCATGGTTCGCTCTCCCGGCAGGTGCGCGTCAGGCCGAGGCCGCATCGAGCGGCGTGTGAGCCGTGCGCGATTCGTAGGGCTTGTAGTCGGAAATCTGGCCGTCGATCACCTGCACGTTGCGGTGTGCACGGCGGGCGAGCTCCGGATCGTGCGTGACCATGATGATGGTCGTGCCCATCTCGTTGATCTGTTCGAGCAGATCCATCACCTGCCGCGCCATGAGGGAGTCGAGGTTGCCGGTCGGCTCGTCCGCGAGCAGGAACTTCGGATCGCCGGCGATGGCGCGCGCGATCGCCGCGCGCTGCTGCTGACCGCCCGAGAGCTGCGAGGGCATGTGTCTCGCGCGCGAGGCGAGTCCCACCAGCTCGAGGGCGCTCATGATCCGCTCGTGCCGGTCGGCGGCCTTGAGCCTGCGGTAGCGGAGCGGCACGTCGACGTTGTCGTAGATGTCGAGATCGGGAATGAGATTGAAGCTCTGGAAGATGAAGCCGATCTTCTCGTTGCGCAGCCTCGAACGCTCGTCGTCGGACAGGCGGCTCACGTCCTGGCCGTCGAGCAGATAGCGGCCGGTGTCGAAGGTTTCGAGCAGCCCGGCGACGTTGAGGAACGTCGTTTTCCCCGAGCCCGAGGGGCCGGTGACGGCGACGAACTCTCCCGCGGCCACCTCCAGCGAGAAGTTGCGCAGCGCGTGCGTCTCGATGAGGTCCGTGCGGTAGACCTTGCTGACGTTGTACATCCTGAGCATGGCGGTGTCCTGGCTGTGGCTTTGCATGGAGCGGGACTCAGTTGGCAATGAGAATCTCGGGCGCGTCGCGGTAATCGCGCATGTCGGAGACGATCACGCGGTCGCCGGGTGAGAGGCCGCGCAGCACCTCGATCTCCGCGACCGAGGGACTGCCGAGCTCCACCGGCGTGCGCACGGCGCGATCGCCGCGAACGACGTAGACGAAGCGGGTGCGCTCGTCGATGAGCGCGCCGCGCTCGAACTTCACTGCACGATCGCGCTCGTCGAGCACGATGCGCACGGACGCGCGCTGGTTCTGGCGCAGGCCCGGAGGCTGTTCTTCCGCGAACTTCACGCGGCCGGTGACCTCGTTCCTGCGCACCTCCGGCGAGATCGCCGTGACGACGCCCGCGTGACGGCGGCCGTCGATCGTGATCTCGGCGCTCATGCCGGGCTTGATCTCCCGTGCGTAGCTCTCGGCGACCTGGAACTCGATCTCGAACGCCGACAGATCCACAACCGTCAGGATCGGCGCGCTCTCCGGCACCAGCGCATGCTGGTTCTGCGCGAGATTCGCGATCATGCCGTCCACGGGCGAGCGCACGGTGAGCTCACTCACCTTACGCTCGAGCTCCCTCACGGTGAGCGCCTGCCGGTCGCGCTCGAGCCGGCGCGTGCGCAGATCGAGCGTGAGGCTGTCGCGCTCGAGCGCCGCCGTGTCGCGCGCGTGCTCGTAGTTGAGCCGCGAGGTCTCCACCTCGTCCTGCGCGGCGAGGTACTCGCGTTCGCTGATCGCGCGCAGATCCCAGGCCCACTGTGCGCGCTTGAGCTCGCGCTCGGCGGCCTGGATCGCCACCCTGGCGAGCTCCTCCTGCTGACGGCTGTGCAGGATCTGCCGGCGGATCTCGATTTCCTGGCGGGCGAGAGCGGCACTCATGGCGTCGAGGGCCGCGCGCTCGCGCTCGTATTCGTTGAGGAGCTCGGGACTTTCGATGCGGGCGAGCACCTGTCCCTTGGTCACCGTGTCTCCCGCATGCACTTCGTAGACGACGGTGCCGGGAGCCGACGCGAAGAGAGTCGGGCTGACCGCGGCGATCACGGTGCCCTGTGCGGCGACGTCGCGCACGAACGGGCCTTCCGTCACCGTCACGATGCGCAGCCTCTCGGCAGGCACCACGTTGCTCGTATGCATCCAGGCATTCAGCGATGCCACGAGGATGCCGAGGACTACGAGCGCCCCCGCGGCGACGCCGCCGATGCGCACGAGCCGCCTGCGCCGTGCGACTCCGCCGTCGTCGATCCTCACGTCCTGCTGCTCGGTGCCACGGATCGCGGCCGGCGTACCCGGATCGGCGATGCCGGTGCGGACGTTGCGTCTGAGTGCTGTGATCTTCATTGCTTTCGCCGAGTGTCCGGTCGACGGCAGTGCACCGGTCGTGCCAGACCGGCGCGGTAGCGCCAAGTGTCTGTTTGGTAATGCAGTTTTGTGGCTCGCGGGATGGCGGCGCGAGGCGTCCGGAGTGTCCGGCCGCGGACACCGGACACTGGAGCGGACACGAGCGGTCACGAAGCGGACGCCGACGCTCGCGCACGGACATCGTGTCCGCTTGCGCACGCGGCGACCGCGCGTCAAGCTGTGAAAGACTCGAAAGTCATGGAGGATTGCATGGCCACTCGACGCACGACGCGCGGCACACGGACCGCAGAAGGCTCACAGGGACTCGGTGTCGACACCGGCAATGGCGGTGCGACTCAGGCCGGCGGTCCCGAGAGCGCTCCCCCAGTACCGCGCTCACCGCGCCGGCGCAGAACGACTGCTGCAGCGGCACCTGAGCCGGCACGCCAGGCAGGGTACGGCGAGGTCACTCCCGAGCAGCGTCATTCGATGATCGCGGAGGCGGCCTATCATCGCGCGGAGCGTCGTGGCTTCCAGCCCGGATACGAGCTCGACGACTGGCTCGCGGCGGAGAAAGAGGTGGATGCGCTGCTCGCGGCCGGGCGGCAGATGCCGCCGCAGTGACGATCCGCGAGATCAATCCGGTCCGACCGCGCCTTCGAGAAACGTCAGCGTGCACGCGTCGGCGTCGAGACGCACGCGCGCGCCCAGGGGAACCGGCTGATTGATGCAGCCGTGGCCGATGGGGAGGCCTGCGACACAGGGCAGGCCTGCCGCAGCCACGAGGTCGCGCAGCACGTCGCGGCTGGTGTACTCCGCATTCCGCTCTTCGCAGGCCGAGAAGTCGCCGAGCGCGATACCGCGCACGCGATCGAGCAGACCCGCGAGCTCGAGGTGCGTCCACATGCGATCGAGCCGGTAGGGCCGCTCGCCGAGGTCCTCGAGCAGGAGAATCGCGCCGTCGAGCTCCGGCATGAACGGCGTGCCGATGAGGCGCGTCAGAACCGACAGATTGCCGCCGATCAGCGGACCTTCCACGCGGCCGCCGACGAAACACTCGGTGCCGTGCAGCGGTTCCGGGGCCTGGGCCGACTCGAGGAGAGCGAAGAGGCGCTGTCTCACGTCCTCGGGCTGAGTCGCGAGCTGTGTGACGACGGGACCGTGGACGCTCCGGATCCCGTGCCGCTGCAGCCACAGGTGCAGCGCCGTGATGTCCGAGAAACCGACGAACGGCTTCGACGCGGGCGGCGCCAGCCGCCTGAGAAGCCGCATGGTTCCGTAGCCGCCGCGCGCGCAGAAGACGGCCTTGATGGCCGGATCGCCGAGCGCCCACTCGAGATCCTCGAGACGGGACGCGTCGCTGCCCGCGAGATAGCGGTCGGCGCCGTGGAGCCCCGGCGCCAGGCGGACGTCGTAGCGCGCCGCGATCGGCTCGAGGCCGGCCTCGAAGGTCGCACGGTCGAAGGGCCCCGCCGGCGCGACGATGGCGATCGTATCGCCTGGACGCAGCGCGGCCGGTGCGCGGTAACGGGTCTCTGATGCTTTTTCCGACGGCGTCACGCTTGCAGCCTGATGCAGGTGCGGCATAGTTTCGCGATCTTGGAGTCCCCGGGGGGAAACACGCAAATGCTGCATCACGTATATTCGGTCGCCTGCCGTTCGACGTCGGTCGAGCAGTTCACGAACAACTACAGTCTCAACACGATCGTCGAGGGGCTGCGGCTGCAGACCTCTCAGCCGGTGTCAGTGACCAATCCGCCGCAGATGATTCCATTCGCGCTGCAGATCGTGACGTGCTGGTTCAACGACGCCGAGGTGGACGAGCGCGGCAGGCAGCGGATGACGCTCCAGAACCCCGCGGGCGACACGCTCATCCAGCACGAGGTCGAGCTGGCCGTGCCCGCTCGCGCGAACTTCCGCACGACGGGCCGCGTGCCGGGCATTCCGTACACAGGCAACGGCGTGTACTGGTTCAACGTGAGCCTGCAGAAGGGCGATTCGTGGGAAACGGTGGCGCGCGTCCCGCTCGTGGTGGAAATCCTCGCGCGCCAGCCGGAGGCCGCGCCGGCGGGCGCGACCGCGTCACCTGCCGCCAATCCGACGCCTGCAGCCCAGTGATCTCACACTCACGCGGGTCCGCGGGGCCGCGCAGGTCCCGCGGACCCGCGTGCCTCATGCCGCGCGCCACGACTCGAAAACCGCGCCTCTCGAGCCGCTCAGGCGAGGCCGGCCGTGTGCCGCCGCCCGCGCAGATCGACGACCCAGTTGTAGACGGCGACGGCGAACGGAAACAGGTTCGAGAGAATGCCGACCGAGTCGTTCTTGCCGAACGTGAAGTAGGCGAGGAGCAGCAGGCTGCCGAGCACGCTCATCGCCCAGAACGCCTGCGGTACGACGACGCGGCCGTGGCGGCGCGTGGCGAGCACCTGCACGACCCAGCGGCCGGCAAAGAGCCCGACACCGGCATAGCCGATGAGCTTCCAGGGAGTGATCACGACTCCCATGAACTCGGCGATCACTTCGTTCATGCGATGCATCCGGGGAATGACGGCCGCCGATCGGCGGCCGTCGCGAAGCTTAGCGCGCGGGACCGTGCGCGGGTACGGCGGTTGCGGGACGCACGGCTGAAGGTCGAGGGCACTCACGGACGAGGTTGCCGCGGCCGCGGCCGCGACAATATCATGCGCGCTCACCCGATTCCCCGGTGATCTCGAGGGCCGACGGCGGCACACGGCGTGCGCGCAGCGTCGGCGCGATCGATCGTGCCAGCAGGACAGGAGAGCATTTCATGAACGTAGCCGATCTCGTTGCCATCGACGTGCACACGCATGCCGAGGTGTCCTGCAGGCAGCCACCCGACGAAGCCTGGAAGCCCTTCGAAGAGGCTTCGGCGAAGTACTTCAAGGCGGGCAAGCGGCCCACCATCCCCGAGACCATCGCGTACTACCGCGAGCGCAAGATCGGTCTCGTGATGTTCACCGTCGATACCGAGTTCGAGATGGGCGTCCGCCGCATCGAGAACGAGGAGATCATCGACGCCGCACGCGAGAACTCCGACATCATGGTCGCCTTCGCGAGCATCGACCCGCACAAGGGGAAGATGGCGGTACGCGAGGCGCGGCGCCTCATCGAGGAAGGCGGCGTGCGCGGCTTCAAGTTCCACCCGACGTGCCAGGGCTTCTTCCCGAACGATCGTCTGGCTTACCCGCTCTACGAGGTCATCGCCGAGCACAAGCTTCCGGCGATCTTCCACAGCGGTCACTCGGGCATCGGCACGGGAATGCCGGGCGGCGGCGGACTGCGCCTCAAGTACTCGAATCCGATCCATCTCGACGACGTCGCGGCGGATTTCCCGGACATGACGATCATCATCGCCCACCCCTCGTGGCCGTGGCAGGACGAGGCGCTGTCCGTCTGTCTGCACAAGCCCAACGTGTACATCGACCTCTCGGGCTGGTCGCCGAAGTACTTCCCGCCGCAGCTCGTGCAGTACGCGAACACTCAGCTCAAGAACAAGATGCTGTTCGGTTCGGACTTCCCGCTCATCACTCCGGACCGCTGGATGAAGGACTTCAAGGAAGCGGGCTTCCGGCCCGAGATCCACGATCTGATCCTCAAACAGAACGCGGTTCGCGCGCTGGGTCTCGACCGCGCGGCGTAGCCGTGATGTGGCGCACGGCGCGGCGCCTGCGGATTGTACGGATTGAGAACTGGGCCACCCTGGCCTCCGGGCGGCGCTTCGTAGAATCGAGGCCCGGAACGGCGCATCTCGCGCGCCATCGGGTCGCGTACGAAGCGACGCCCACCGGTGACGAAACAGGACACACGGCCCGCAGACACCCTCGATGAGCTCGTCCGAGGCGTCGCGCAGCTTCTCGAGCAGGCGCCCGGCTTCGTCGCCATCTTCGCCGGGCCCGATCACGTCGTGCGCTTCGCGAACGCGAGCTTCCGCCGGCTCGTCGGCGAGCGGGACATCATCGGGAGGCCGCTTCGCGATTGCCTTCCCGAGCTCGAAGGCCAGGGCTACTTCGCGATGCTCGACGCGGTCTACGCCCGCGGTGAAGGCGTCATCGGTGAAGGCCTCACGGCCATGGTGCGATCCACCGCGGACGGAGCGCTCGAGCAGCGTCACGTCGATTTCACATGCCAGCCACTTCGCGGGCCCGACGGCGAAGTACAGGGCGTATTCGTCGAAGGTCACGACGTCACCGCACGCAAGCGCGCCGAGCAGGAGCGCAACGCGCTCCTCGCGCGCGAGCAGGCCGCACGGCGCGAGCTGGAGATCGTCAACGAGCGATTGCGCACGGCACAGCGCATCGCGCGCGTGGGGAGCTGGGAGCACCGGCTCGAAGACGACTCGCTGATCTGGTCCGACGAGGTCTACCGCATCCTCGGGCTCACGCCCGGCTCCGACTGCGAGCGGCTCGAGGTGTTCATGTCCCTCGTGCATCCCGAGGACCGCCAGAAGCTGCGCGAGGAATACGATCGCGCCCTGCGGGGCGACGGCCGTGTGGAGTACGAGTACCGCATCATCCGGCCCGACGGCGAAGTTCGCATCCTCCTCGAGCGTGCGGAGGTGCGGTGTGACTCGAGCGGCCGCGTGGTCGCCGTATCCGGCACGGTGCAGGACATCACCGAGCGCCGCGCCGCCGAGGAACGGCTCCGCCGGAGCGAGGCGCTGGTGCAGATCGCCGGACGCGTCGCGCGCCTCGGCGGCTGGGCGCTCGATCTCGCCGACCCGGATCCGCGCTTCGAGTGGTCCGACGAAGTGTGCGCCATCTACGAGGTGCCGGTCGGCACGCGTCCGACGATGGAAGAGGTGCTCGAGCTGTGCGCGCCCGAGTGGCGCGTGAAGCTCATCGCCGCCTTCGAATCCTGTCTGCGCGAGGGCGTCGGGTTCGATCTCGAAGTGCAGGTGCTGTCGGCCAGCGGCCGGCGGCTCTGGGTGCGGATGCTCGGCCAGGCCGTTCGCGACGAGCACGGGCGGGTCACGCGGCTCGAGGGTGCGCTCCAGGACGTCACCGCGCCGCGTGCGGCACAGGAGACGCTGCGCAAGAGCGAGGAGCGCTTCGCGATCGTCGCGAAGGCGACGAGCGACGCAATCTGGGACTGGAATCTCGAGAACGACACCGTCTGGTGGAACGACGGCATGCAGAAGCTGTTCGGCTACAGCGCCGCGGAGCTCGAGCCGGACAGCCGATCGTGGACGGAGCGCATCCATCCCGACGACGCAGAGCGGATCCGGGCCTCGATTCAGTCGTTCATCGAGGGCACGGAGGCGAACTGGGTCGGCGAATACCGCTTCCGCCGCAAGGACGGCAGCTATGCTTCCGTGCTCGATCGAGCGTTCCTGGTGCGCGACTCCACCGGCCGACCCGTACGCATGGTCGGCAGCATGGCGGACATCTCGCAGCAGAAGCTCGCGGAGGAAAGGATCCGCGCGAGCGAAGCGCGCCTGCGCGAGATGGCCGACAACATCGAGGACATGTTCTACAGCCGCACCGCGGACTGTACGCGCCTGTTCTACGTGAGTCCGGGGTTCGAGCGCATCTTCGGAAGGTCCTGCCAGAGTCTCTACGAAGATCCGCAGTCGCTCGTCGCCGCGGTGCTGCCCGAGGACCGGCCCACGCTGGTGGACGGCATGCAGCGTCTCGCTGCGGGCGAACAGACGGAGCTCTATTACCGCATCCTCCGGCCGGACGGCGAGGTGCGCTGGGTGCGCAGCCGCTCGTATCCCGTGCTGAACGAGCAGGGACAGGTGGAGCGCGTGGTCGGCTCCGTCCGCGACATCACCGCGCAGGTGCTCGCGCAGGAGCGGCTGCAGGAGAGCGAGCGGCGCAAGAGCGCGATCCTCGAGGCGAGTCTCGATGCCTGCATCAGCATCGATCAGGAAGGCAGGGTCATCGAGTGGAACCGCGCGGCCGAGCGCCTGTTCGGCTACGAGCGGGAAGCGGCGATGGGCCGCGATCTTGCGGAGCTGATCGTCCCGCAGCGGATTTGCAGGCGTCACTCTGAAGGCCTCGACCGCTACGTGCGGACGGGCATGAGCGAGGCAATCGGGAAACGGATCGAGATACCCGCACGGCGGGCCGACGGGAGCGAGTTTCCGATCGAGCTCGCGGCCGTGCGCATCGATCTGCCGACGGGACCGATCATCACGGCATTCGTGCGCGACATCACCGAGCGCAAGCGCGCCGAGCGGCAGGCGGTCGAGCATCAGCGCCGGCTCCTTCAGCTCGCCCATCACGATTCGCTGACCAAGCTCCCGAACCGGCTGCAGCTCCAGTCTTCACTGCCCGATGCGCTCGAGCGCGCGCGGCGCTCGGGCCGGCTCCTGGCGCTCCTCTACATCGACGTCGATCACTTCAAGCACATCAACGACTCGCAGGGACACGGCCGGGGAGACGCGCTGCTGCAGATCATCGCGCAGCGGCTGCGTCACACGGTCGGCCGCCACGACGTCGTGGTGCGCATGGGCGGCGACGAGTTCGTGGTCGTCGCCGGAGAGCTGCCCGACCGGACGGCTGCCGAGAGCCTCGCGGGCCGCATTCTCGATTCGCTGCGCAGCGCGATGTGCTCCGATGGCGTGACGCTCAGCGTGACGGCGAGCATCGGCATCAGCGTGTTCCCGGACGACGGAGCGGATCCCGAGATGCTGCTCAAGCACGCGGACATCGCGCTCTATCAGGCGAAGGAACGGGGCCGGAACACGTTCCAGTTCTTCACGCCCGACATGAACTCGCGGCTGATGGAGCGCGTCGTGCTCGAGCAGGCGCTGCGCCGCGCGATCGGAACCGAGCAGATCTATCTCGAGTACCAGCCGATCGTCGACGTCGCGAGCGGCACGACCGTGGCGCTCGAGGCGCTGCTGCGCTGGCGTCATCCCGAGCTCGGTGCGATCTCGCCGACGCGCTGCGTGCCCGTGGCGGAGGAGTGCGGTGCGATCGTCGAGCTCGGCAACCAGGTGCTGCGGCTTGCGTGCCGGCAGCTCGACGAGTGGCGGCGGGCGGACGTGCCGCTCGTGCCGGTGTGCATCGATCTCTCGCCGAAGCAGCTCGACCGCGGGCGGATTCAGGAGACCGTCGCCGAGCTGTGCCGGGAGTTCGAGCTCGAACCCTCGCTCCTCGGCTTCGAGATCACCGAGAGCGCCGTGATGCAGCACGTGGAGCGGCACCTCGCGGTACTGCATTCGCTGCGCCGCTTCGGCTGCCGGATCGGCATCGACGACTTCGGCACGGGATACTCGAGCCTGAGCTATCTCAAGCACCTGCCGATCAACACGGTGAAGATCGACCGTGCGTTCGTGCGCGACATGGCGACGGACGGCAACGACGTGGCGATCGTGAGCGCGATCGTCGCGATGGCGCAGACGCTCGGCCTGCGCACGGTCGCGGAGGGCGTGGAACGGCCCGAGCAGCTCGCTCAGCTCCGCGAGCTCGGTTGCGAATTTGCGCAGGGGTATTACCTGGGACGCCCGATGCAACCGGACGCCCCGGCTCTCATCGAGCGGCTGCGTTCGAGCGACGGCGGCTCCATGACCGTGAGCCGCCGTGCGCTGCGTCTTTCCGGCGGACGCTGAAGGCTCTCAGGCCTCTCCCCAGACCTCGCGGGCGATCTCGACGACGAGGCGGAGCTTCGCAGCCTGCGCCTCCATGTCGATCGCGTTGCCCTCGACGGTGCTGGCGAATCCGCACTGTGGGGAGATGCTGGCCTGCTCGAGCG